>SFLD01000004.1 GCA_004553545.1 Clostridiales bacterium
GAACATGGTGAAGACCAGCTTCATATGCCGCAGCTCCGGGGACGTGAGGGACGGGAATTTCAGGTAGAGGGTCTGCTTCTTTCCTCCCGCCGGGGCGGCCGCCGCGTCCGGCAGGGCGCTCTCCAGCAGGACGGCGGAGTCGCAGAGGATCTGGGGAGGCTTGTCCTCCCGGAGGGAGAGCTTGCCCCGCACCGCCACGGCCAGGCCCTCCTTCAGGTAGGCCCCGGACTGCTCCAGCGTCCGGGAGAAGCAGAGGAGCTCGATAGAACCGGTGTCATCCTCCACCGTGACGTAGGCCATGAGGGTACTGTTCTTGGTGGTCTTGGTCTTGCTGGAGCTCACCACGCCGCAGACCGTGACGCGCTGGCCGTCCCGGAACCTTCCGCCGCCCTCCTGCCCGGCATCCGCCAGGAGGGAGCCGATGCTGACGGCCCCCAGCCGCTGAATCTGGTTGCGGTAGGCATCCATGGGGTGGCCGGAGAGGTAGAGTCCGGTAGTCTCCTTCTCCATCCGCATCCGCTCCTGAGGGGTGAACTCCGGGATGTCCGGCAGGATGTCCTGCCGGGGGTCTTTCGTCTCTTCCCCGCCGCACAGGGAGAAGAAGTCCATCTGCCCCTCCACATTCTGGCGGCGGCTCTCGGCGACGGAGTCCATCACCGCCTCATAGCCCTTGCAGAGCTGGGAGCGCCTGGCCCCCAGGGAGTCAAAGGCTCCGGAGCGGATGAGGTTCTCCATGGCCCGCTTGTTGAGGTCGCCCCCGGCCATCCGGGTGCAGAAGTCCCGGAGGGAGGTGAAGGGGCCGCTCTCCCGCTCCCGGACAACGGACTGAATGAAGCCTCGGCCGATATTCTTCACCGCCGCAAGGCCGAAGCGGATGCCCTCCTCCTCCACGGTGAAGCCGTCAAAGGAGTGGTTGATATCCGGCGGCAGCAGGGCGATGCCGCAGTCCCGGCACTCGGCGATGTAGCCCGCCACCTTGTCGGAGTTGTCCAGGACCGAGGTCAGCAGCGCCGCCATGTATTCCTTGGGATAGTGGCACTTGAACCAGGCCGTCTGATAGGCCACCACCGCGTAGGAAACGGCGTGGGCTTTGTTGAATGCGTAGTTTGCGAAGTCGTAGATCTCGTCGTAGATGGACTGGGCCGCCGCCTCGGGGACACCGTTGGCAATGCAGCCGATGATGCCCCGCTCCGGGTCCCCGTGGAGGAAGAACTGCCGCTCCCGCTCCACGTCCTTGGCCTTCTTCTTGCTCATGGCCCGGCGGATCATGTCCGCCTGGCCCAGGGAGTAGCCCGCCAGCTGCTGGAAGATCTGGATGACCTGCTCCTGGTAGACGATACAGCCGTAGGTGACGGAGAGGATGGGTTCCAACTTGGGGTCCTTATAGGTCACAAGGCTGGGGTCATGCTTGCAGGCCACGAACTTGGGGATGGAATCCATGGGCCCCGGCCGGTAGAGGGCGATGATGGCGGTGATATCCTCGATGCTCTGGGGCTTGAGCCCCACGCAGACCCCGGTCATGCCGGAGGACTCCATCTGGAAAACACCGTTGGTTTTGCCGTCCGAGAGCATTTTATAGGTCTCCGGGTCCCCCTCCGGGATGTCGGAGAGCTTGAAATCCGGTTCATGGGCCCGGACCATCTTCACCGCGTCGTCCAGCACCGTCAGGTTCCGGAGACCCAAAAAGTCCATCTTGAGAAGCCCCAGCTCCTCCAGCGTCGTCATGATGTACTGGCAGACCACGGACTCATCGTTCCTGGCCAGCGGCACGTACTCATAGACCGGCCGCCGGGTGATGACCACGCCTGCCGCGTGGGTGGAGGCATTCCGGGGCATCCCCTCCAGCTTCCGGGCAGTGTCGATGAGCTTTCTCACCCGCTCGTCCCCTTCATAGAGGTCCCGAAGGGGTTTACTCTGCCGCAGGGCGTCCTCCAGCGTGATGTGGAGGGTCATGGGCACCTGCTTTGCGATGGCGTCCACCTCGGCATAGGGCATACCCAGGACCCGGCCCACGTCCCGCAGCACGCCCCGGGCTGCCATGGTGCCGAAGGTCACGATCTGGGCCACGTGGTCATCCCCGTACTTCCGGCGGACGTAGTCCACCACCTCGCCCCGGCGGGTGTCGCCGAAATCCATGTCGATATCCGGCATGCTGACCCGCTCCGGGTTCAGAAAGCGCTCGAAAAAGAGCCCGTACTTCACGGGGTCGATGTCCGTAATGGCGAGACAGTAGCTCACCATGGAGCCCGCCGCGCTGCCGCGGCCCGGCCCCACTGGGATGCCGGTGCTCTTGGCGTAGCGCACGAAGTCCGAGACGATGAGGAAGTAATCCGTGAAGCCCATCTTCTCGATCATGTTCTGCTCGTATTCCAGCTGCTTGCGGTGGCTGTCGTCGGTCCCATAACGGGTGCGGTATCCCTCGTCGCAGAGCTTTTTCAGGTAGGAGAAGCTGTCGTAGCCCTCCGGCAGCTGGAATTCCGGCAGGTGGTACTTGCCGAACTCAAACTCCAGATGGCACATCTCCGCGATCTTGGCGGTATTCTCCATGGCCCCCTCGAACTGACTGAAGAGGTCCTCCATCTCCTTCTCGGACCGGAGGTAGAAGTTCCGGGGCTCGTAGCGCATCCGGTTTTCGTCCTCCACCAGCTTGCCGGTCTGGATGCAGAGGAGGATGTCGTGGGCCTCGGCGTCCTCCTTTCGGAGGTAGTGGGCGTCGTTGGTGCAGACCATGGGGAGGCCCGTCTCCTGGTGGATGCGCAGGATCCCCCGGTTCACTTCCGCCTGCTCCGGAATGCCGTGGTCCTGGAGCTCCAGATAGAAATGGTCCGGGCCGAAGATCCCAGCCATCGTCAGGGCGTAGGCCTTGGCGTTCTCATACTCCCCGTTCCGGAGCCGCTTGGGGATCTCACCGGCCAGGCAGGCGGAGAGGGCGATGAGCCCCCGGGCGTGCTGCCGCAGAAGCTCCAGGTCGATGCGGGGCTTGATGTAAAAGCCCTCCGTCCAGGCCATGGAGACCAGATACGAGAGGTTCCGGTAGCCCTCCTCATTCTCGCAGAGGAGCACCAAATGGCGGCTCTCGGCGTCGAACTCGTGGAGCTTGTCAAAGCGGGAGCGGCTCTGTGGGGTCATGTAGACCTCGCAGCCGATGATAGGCTTGACGCCCTCCGCCTTGCAGGCCCGGTAAAAGTCGATGGCGCCGTACATGACGCCGTGGTCCGTGATGGCACAGGCGGCCTGGCCCATGTCTTTCACGACCTTCGGCAGGTCCTTGATACGGCAGGCGCCGTCCAGCAGGCTGTACTCCGTATGCACATGTAAATGGACGAAGGCCATGGCCGTCTCCTCTCTCCCCGCCCTGTGCGGGAATGGTCATAATTCTCTGGCAGCTATCACTGACAAGTATTATTCCTTTTCGGTATCTTCAATCTCAATAGGCTTGCCGCAGTTGGGGCAGAAGCGGGGCAGGCGGTCGGGGATGCGGCCTCCGGCCATCAGGGATGCCCCGCAGCTGGGGCAGCGGAGCTCCACAAAGGCCACGCCCAGCCCCGCCAAAACGCAGAGGAGCCCCAAGACCGCCAGCACTAAGAGGAGGGAAGGGATCTCCCGCTCCTGCCAAAGGGTGCTCTGCCCGACAAGGTATATCACAGCCATCAGGCCAAGGCCGCCGCAGAACAAAGCCTTGGTGAGCCGCAGGGCCTTCCGTGGGGATATCGGCGTTCGTTTTCTCACAGTGCTTCCTCCCTGTCACGTCCGTGCTAAGCAGTGTGTAAAGTGGTTTGCCTTTTCAATTCTCAGATTCACTTTGCCAGCAGCTCCTCGGTGATCTCCACCGCCGCGGCGATCATCAACGCGCAGTGGCCGGTGATGCCCAGGGCGGCGGCCTCCGGAGCCACGGTCTCAGGGTCATACTTCTCCGCCAGCAATTCCCGGCAGCGGAGGTGGCCGAAACGCTCCGAAAACCGCTTTTGCAGCTCCTTCGAGCGCGCCACGGCTTGCTTCTTCCCCGTCACGGGGTCGGCCGGGTCCATAGACGTTGCCATACTCAAAACCATAATGGCCCCGCTGAGGGCGCCGCAGAGCTCCCCAGTGCCCGCGCCACGGCCAAAGCCGGCGGCGATACGGAAGCTCTCCTCCTCGGAAAGCCCCGTGACATCGGTGAAGGCTGCCAGCACGCTCTGACTGCAGTTGAAGCCCCGGTCATGGTAACTGTTGGCTCTTTCCATCCGTTTCGTGTTCATCCTTGCTTCCTCTCTTTCTCTGCCCGGGGCAGAATGCGCCAGAGCAGAATGGCGTCGATGGTATCCAGCAAAAATAGGAGCGACAGCACGATGTGCCGCTTCCTCACGGCGACGTCCGCCTTCCCCGCCGCCCGGATGGCCGCCAGCTGATAGACGCTGGAACTAAGAACTGGGAGGTAGGTGGCAAGGGCCGCCAAGGGCAGCACCGCCACAAGGCCCAGCTGCAGCCCCGGCACCACGAGAAAGGCCCCGCTCACCAGGAGCCAGAGGACAAAATTCGTGAGAAAGTACGGGGCCTCCAGGAGCTTCCACCCCAGGGCCAGGCGGCAGAGGGGCATGGCCTCCTCCCTGCCCGCAAGGTGCGAAGCAAGGACGATATGGACAACGCACAGCAGGCCGCAGAGCACCGTCAGGGGCAGGGTTCCGTAGAAAACCAGGTCCAGGCTCTCCCGGGCAACGAAGCTGTATACGGCGCAGCCCACCATGCCATAGGTGCAGAGAAGGGTGGCCGCCGCCAGAACGCGGGCAGGTCTCATGCTCATTCCTCCACGCTCTTCGCCAGCTCCATCAGCTTGCGGAGGCGGTGGTTGAGGCAAGACTTCGTCACCGGGGGATCGAACTCCTCCGCCAGCTCGCTGAGGGGCAGCTCCGGGTTTTCCAGGCGGAGGGCCGCCGTCAGCTGGAGCTTGTCCGGCAGCTGGACCAGGAGCCCCGCCCTCTGCAGCGTCCGGATGGCCTCCAGCTGCTCCTGGGCGGCCTCCACCACCTTGTCAAGGTTGGCACTGTCGCAGTTCAGACGGCGGTTGACGCTGTTGCGCAGGTCCTTCTCCAGCTTGGCACTCATGACGTTCATGGCTGCCACCGGCGCGCCGATGAGGGTCAGGAAATCCTCAATGTGCTCGCTCTGCTTAAAGTACGTAACATAGCCGCCTCCCCGTGCGATGCTCTTGGGGGTGAAGCCGCAGTCCTTCAGCAGGGCCGCCATCTCCCGGTCCACCTGAGCATGGGAGGTCATGAGCTCCAGGTGGTAGCGCTTCAGGGGATCCGTGATGCTGCCCCCGGCGAAGAAGACGCCCCGGAGGAAGGAGGCGCGGCAGCACTCCTCCTCCAAGAGGCCGAAATTGATGTGCAGGACCAGGTTCTGCTCCGGGGCGTAGCCCAGGAGGTTGATGATGTGGTGGAGCTTTTTCTCGTCCGTGATCTGGAAGATCCGCTTGCCCTCCTCCCCCTCCTCCGGCACCCGGTCAAAGCGCAGGGAGAAGGCCCGCTGGAAGACCTTTGGCAGCCGCTGGGCAAAGCCAGGGTTCTCCGTGATGATGCGGACCTCGGTGGAGTTGAAGGTGTGGCAGTAGAGCAAAATGCCGTAGGCCTCCGCCCGGGCGCAGCAGTGGCGCTGCACCGGAAGGCGGCAGAGCTCGCTCTTCGTTTCGTAGGAGAAGGACATTCCGCCCCCCTTTCCCGGGCTGAGCCCGTTCGTGTTAGTTCCCGGCGATGCGCATGCCCCGCTGGGCGTAGATCTGGATGAGCTCCCGGGCCAGGTGTCCGGAGTCGTGGCGGACAAAGCCGCTGCCCACGGCGGCCAGAGGCCGGCGCAGGACCTCCACTCCCAAAGCCCGGCAGGCGTCCTCATCGCAGCGGATGGGCTCCGCCCCCTCCTGGGCATAGCGCTCCGCCACGCCCTTGGGGATGGGGGCGGAATTGGTGAGGCAGAGGTCAAAGAGTCCCGGCGCGCTGTGCTGGAACAGGGCCTCGATATGGTCGGAAACGGTGTATCCCTCCGTCTCCCCGTCCTGGGTCATGATGTTGCAGACATAGACCTTCAGGGCATCGGAGCTCTGGATGGTCTCGACGATGCCGTCCACCAGGAGATTGGGGATGATGCTGGTATAGAGGCTCCCCGGCCCCAGGACGATCATCTCCGCCTGCCGGATGGCCTCCAGTGCCTCCGGCAGGGCGCGGGGATGCTCCGGGATCAGGGAGACCCGGCGGATGCGGCAGTCCTGGGCCTTCTTGCACTCGGTGATCCGGGACTCACCGATGACGCTGGCCCCATTCTCAAACTCCGCCTGGAGCTGCACATCGCTGGTGGTGACAGGCAGTACCCGGCCGGTGATGGCCAGGACCTCGCTCATCCGGCGGACCGCCGCGTCGAAGGACGGGGAGATCCCGTTGAGGGCGGCAAGGAAGAGGTTCCCGAAGCTCTGGCCCGCGAGAGACCCCTCTGTGAAGCGGTAGTGCATCAGCTGGCGCATCAGGGGCTCGGTGTTGGCCAGGGCCTCCATGCAGTTGCGGATATCCCCCGGCGGAAGCATCCCCAGATCCTCCCGCAGGCGGCCGGAGCCGCCGCCGTCATCCGCCACCGTGACGATGGCGGTGAGGTTTTCCGTGTAGTTCTTGAGGCCCCGCAGCATGGTGGAGAGGCCATTCCCGCCGCCGATGGCGGCGACGCGGGGACCGTTGGCCCGGGGCACCCGGTAGCTGAGCCGGTGATTTTCCATGTGGCTGTCCAAAAGGCGTCCCCCTTCAGCTCCGGGTCATGTCCCGGTGATTCTCACTGACCTGATATCCAAGACCCCGGATATACTCCGCCAGGGCCCGGGTCACGGCGACAGACCGGTGGTGGCCGCCGGTGCAGCCCACCGCGATGACGAGAACGGTCTTCCCCTCCTCGGCGTAGAGAGGCAGGGTGTAGGCCAGGAGCTCCCTCAGCCGCTTCATGTACCCCTCCGTCTGGGGGAAGGAGAAAACGTAGTCGTAGACCTCGGCGTCCATGCCGGTCTTGCGGCGCAGGGACTCCACATAGTAGGGGTTCGGCAGGAAGCGGACGTCCAGCACTAGATCGGCCTCCAGCGGGAGGCCGTACTTGTAGCCGAAGGAGCTGACGCTGACGCTCATGCCGCCCTTCTCCCCCTGAGAGTCGAAGATGCGCAGGAGCTCCCCCCGGAGCTGGGCCGAGGAGAGATACGAGGTGTCGATGACCCAGTCCGCCTGCTGCCGGACCGGCTCCATGATCCGCCGCTCCCGGCGGACGGCCTCCTCCAGTGTCCCGCCGTTGCGCTGCAGGGGGTGGAGGCGGCGGGTCTCCTTATAGCGGTGGATGATGGTCTCCGGCAAGGCCTCCAGGAAGAGGAGGCGGCAGGAGACCTTCATGGTCCGGAACTTTGCCAGCACGTCGGAGAGCTCCGTCTCGGAGCCCGCTGTCCGCACGTCATAGACCAGGGCCACCCGGCTGTAGCGCCCCCCCACGCCGCCGGCGCAGAACTCCGCAAACTTCAGCATCATCCCCGCCGGCATGTTATCCACGATATAAAAGCCCATATCCTCCAGATAGGAGGCGGCTTTGCTCTTTCCCGCGCCGGAAAGGCCCGAGATGATCAGGATCTCCATGGTTTCCTCCTCATGTGTCCAACAGCTTCACTTCCGGCTGCAGCATGACGCCCTTCTCCGCCAGCACCCGGCGCTGGACCTCCTGAATAAGGGCCAGGATATCCGCCGCTGTGGCGCCGCCCCGGTTGATGACGAAGCCCGCGTGCTTCTCCGAGACCTGGGCTCCTCCCACCGTGAGGCCCTTGAGGCCGCACTGGTCGATGAGGGTCCCGGCGAAGTAGCCCTCCGGCCGCTTGAAGGTGGAGCCGGCGCTGGGATACTCCAACGGCTGGCTGGCCCGGCGCTTTCCCATCAGCTCCCGCATCCGCTCCCGGATGGCGCTCTCGTCCCCGGGGGGCAGGCGGAACCTCGCCCGGATGGCCACGGCCTCCGGATGCTCCGAGAGGAAGCTATGGCGGTAGCCGAAGGCCATCTCCGCCCCGGAGAAGCGCTGCACGCCCTCCGGCAGCAGGAGGGTGACTTCCTCCACCACGTCCTTCATCTCGCCGCCGTAGGCACCCGCATTCATGCAGAGGGCCCCGCCCACAGTACCGGGGATGCCGTGAGCGAACGCCAGCCCGGCAAGCCCCCTCTGGGCGGCGAACTCCGCCAGTCGGGCCAGGGGCACCCCGGCCTCCGCCAGGATGGTACCGTCCTCCCCGGCCTCCAGGGCGGCAAGACGGCTGGTCTCGATGACCAGCCGGTCCATTCCCCCATCCGGGGGCAGGATGTTGCTGCCCTTGCCCAGAACAAGGGGCCGGGCGCCGCAGTCCTCCGCCAATTGCAGCAGGATCACCAGCTGTTCCCCCGTCCCGGGGAAGGCCATCCGCCGGGCGGGGCCTCCCACCCGGAAGGAGCAGTGCTCCCGCATGGGCTCCTCCTGCCGAAGGGCAAGATCCGGCAGGTATTCCCGGACCTTGCGGTCGAATTCCTCATACCAGGGCATGGTCTCCCCTCCTCACTCTCTCACGGCGCGGTCCAGCAGGGCCGCGCCCACGATGCCGGCGTCGTTTCCCATCTGGGCCCGCACCACCGCCGGGATGACCCCGCCGTGGCGGGCGTAGCTCTCCCGGGTCACGATCTCCCGCAGGGGCTGGAGCAGCAGGCTCTCTGGCGCAGCGGCAACGCCCCCGCCGATGGCCACCCGCTCCGGATGCAGCAGGTTGATGAGGTTCACCAATCCGCAGCCCAGCTCCTCTGCATACTCCCGGCAGAGGTGGACGGCCGCCGGGTCCCCCCGCTCCGCCGCCTGGAAGGTGGTCCTGCCGTCCACGGCGCCGTTCTCTCTGGCGACGGTGTGGAGAAGGCTGCGGGGAAAGGCCTCCATCTCCTCCTCCGTCCGGCGGATGAGGCCGGTGGCGGAGGCGTACTGCTCCCAGCAGCCCTTCCGGCCGCAGGTGCAGAGGCGGCCGCCGAAATGCGTCACCATGTGGCCCACCTCGCCTGCCATGCCGCAGCCGGTGTGGAGCTTCCCGTCCAGGATGAGCCCCGCGCCGATGCCGGTACCCAGGGTCACGAGAAGGAAGTTCCGGATGCCCCGGCCCGCTCCCCGGAGGGCCTCCCCCACGGCAGCGCAGTCCGCGTCGTTTCCGAGCCGCACCGGCACATCCAGAGTCTCCCGGAACCAATCCGCAAGAGGCACGTCCCGCAGCGGCAGATTGCAGGTGTAGAGCACCTGTCCCTCCCGGACGGCGCCGGGGATGCCGATGCCCACGCCTATGATCTTCCCAGGGCGGACGCCCCCCTGGGCCGCCGCCTTCAGCGCCAGCTCCGCCAGGACCTTTGCGAAGTCCTGGCCGTCCGTGAACCGTCCCACCGGGGTACGGCAGACGGTGAGGATGTTCCCCTCCTCGTCCACCAGGCCCGCCTTGAGATTGGTGCCGCCAACATCGATGCCGATCCGCATTTCCATCGCTCCTTACTTGCTGTCCCGCTTGGGCTCCGCCGGGTAATCCTGGCCGAAGTCCAGCTGCTTGCCTTCCGCCACGGCGTCCACCCGGGAAGCCAGCTCTGCCGCCGCGTTGTGACCATAGTAGCGGTAGCGGTTGTTCATGGCCGCCACCTCCACGATGCTGGCCAGGGCGCGGCCCGGCCGCACCGGCACCGTCAGGATGGGCACCTGCACATCCAGAATGGTCTCGTACTGATCCTCCATGCCCCAGCGGTCATAGACCTTCTTGTCATCCCAGGGCTCCAGCTTGATGATCATATCGATAAGGGCCGTAGTCTTGACGGCGCGCATGCCGAACATCTGCCGCACGTTGATGATGCCCACGCCCCGGAGCTCGATGAAGTGGCGGATGACCTCCGGCGCCGTGCCCTCCAGCTCGTTGGAGATCCGGCGGATCTCCACGGCGTCGTCCGACACCAGGCGGTGGCCCCGCATGATGAGGTCGATGGCCAGCTCGCTCTTGCCGATGCCGGAGTCGCCCATCAGCAGCACACCGATGCCGTAGACATCCATCAGGACGCCGTGGCGGGTGACATAGGGCGCCAGCGCCCGGTTCAGATACTCGATGACATGGCTGGTGAAATCCACCGTGGTCTCGGTGGAGCGGAGGACGGTCCGGCCATAGGTCTTGGCGGAGTCCATGCACTCCGGATAGCACTCCAGCTCCCGGGAGATGATGAGGGCCGGGATGCCATAGAGGAAGAGGTCGTCAAAGCACTTGCGCCGGTCCTCCGAGCAGAGGCCCTGCAGGTACATGTGCTCCGCCCGGCCGATGATCTGAAGGCGGTGGGGGTCGAAGTAGTCGTAGAAGCCCTGGAACTGCAGTCCCGGCCGGTTCAGGTCCGAGACGGTGAGCATGGCCTCCTGCATGTCGGCCCCCTCATGGAGCACCTCCAGCGAGAAGTCCTTGATGAATTTTGTGACCTTAACGCCCTTGCCCTTCATGGCGTTTCCTCCTTGGTGTCAGCCGGGAGCAGCAGTTCCCCGGCGCGGTTTTCGCCCAGCTCCCGGAGCGCGCGGCGCCGGGGCTTACAGTTCTTTTCATTATATATGAATTCCCCGATTTTCGCAACACTTTCCCGCCGGCAGGAAATCGCGGAGTTTCACAAATTTTTTTCATTTTCCTCTTGCAATTACCGAAATTTTCTGTTACTATATCAGACGTGCCTGTTGCAGGCACGCTGATTCCCCTACAGCAAGGAGGTGCAACGGATGGCTAAGTGCGAGTTTTGCGATAAGGGTATGACCTTCGGCATCAAGGTCTCTCATTCCCACAGACGTGCCAATCGTCCTTGGAAGCCCAATGTGAAACGTGTCAAGGCTATTGTCAACGGTACGCCTCGCCATGTATATGTTTGTACCCGGTGTCTGCGCTCCGGTAAGGTTACCCGCGCGGTCTGAGTTCAATCGTCACAGGAAAAGTCCCCGAGCCGTCAGGCCCGGGGCTTTTTTCGTTCTCCCCTGCTCTTGACTACCCCCTTCCCTTTCCTGTGATCTCCCGCAGCATATACGACGGAGAATATCGCGAAGCGACAGATGGAGAAAAGCCGCCCCGGTTGGGGCGGCTCTCTTGTCTTTGAGGCAGTCTTCCTTTTCTCGCCCGAAATACCAGTTCCGGGCGAGATCATTTATAGGTACGGCAGCACGACCGAGGCCAGCAGGGCCAGGATCATGACGATCACCAGGATCAGTGCCATCACACGGGTCTTCCGGTTCATTCTCTCCCCTCCTCCGTGATGATCTTCCGGATGCTTTTCTCCACCTTCCGGCGGGGCAGCATCAGCTCATGGCCGCAGCCGGTGCAGCGGAGCTTGATATCCATCCCCACACGCAGCACCTCCCAGGTATTGCTGCCGCAGGGGTGCTGCTTCTTCAGTTCCACCTTGTCATGCAGGTGCAGCTCCATTTTTCTTTCCTCCCGTCAACTTCCGCTGCGGCGCTTCATACCTTTCAGATAGGATACCCGCCAAATCAACGCCGCCCCAGGCGGCAGATGGGATGATCGTATGCCGTATAACAGCCTCTACCTGCCGGAGGACCTGCGCCCTGCCCGGCCGCCGGATCTCACGACCCTTCGGGCGGCGCTGGAGGACCGCCGCATCCTGGAAACTCCCGTTCTCCGCTGCGACGCCGGCCGCACGCTCCACCTGGCTCTCGCCCAAGGCGAGGCGCTGCTGCCGCCGGAGGAGGCCATCGCCCCCTGGATCAGCGGCGCGGGACGGGACATCGCCCTCCTCTCCCTGGTGGGGCGATCCGTTGCCTTCCAGGTCACGGACATCCGCGCCGACCAGCGGGGCGCGCCCCAGGTCTTCCTCTCCCGCCGCGCCGCCCAGGAGGCGGCCAGGGAGCATCTTCTCTCCCTCCGCCCCGGCAGCGTGCTCCGGGCCAAGGTGACGCATCTTGCCGCCTTCGGGGCATTCTGCGACATCGGCTGCGGGGTCATCGCCATGCTGCCGCTGGAAAACCTCTCCGTGGCCCGGACGTCCCATCCGGGGGAGCGGCTTCGGGTGGGGCAGCGGCTGCCGGTGGTCCTGGCCAGGATCGACCCCGCCATCCCACGCTTTACCCTCAGCTGCAAAGAGCTTCTCGGCACCTGGCTGGAGAATGCCAGCCGCTTCGCGCCGGGGGACACCGTCCCCGGCATCGTCCGCTCCGTCCGGGACTATGGGGTCTTCGTAGAGCTGACGCCCAATCTCTCAGGCCTGGCCCAGCTCCGGGAGGACCTGAGCCCCGGAGACCGGGTCTCCGTCCAGATCCGTTCCCTCCGGCCGGAACGGATGAAGATCAAGCTCCAGATCGTGGAGAAGCTGCCGCCCCGGGAGGGGCCGGAGCCCCTGCCCTTTGTCCTGACGGATGGCGTCCTGCCCCGCTGGCGCTACTCGCCGCCGGACTATGCGCGTCCCCCGGTGGAGACGGTGTTCTTCGACGCCCCGGCGCCTTCGCCGGAGGAGCCGCCGGCCCTCCGGGGCTGGCAGGCGGAGGGTTAGCGGATCAAAGCAAAGCTGTTTTCCTACCAGTAAAGCAATATCACTTCACGGGTATTTTGCCATAAGATCAAAGGGTTTCACTTGCCCTTGATCTTCTCCCAGTAGGCCCGGGCGGCCTGCTCGGTCTTGTTGTCGCCGTATTCATAGTAGTGCGCGTTTTTGATGGCATCCGGAAAGTACTGCTGGCGTACCCAATGGCCGGGATAGCTGTGGGGATACTGATAGCCCTGCTCCCGCTCCATGCCGGTGGAGTCCGCGTGGACGTTCTGCAGCTCTCTGGGCACGTCCCCGGTTTTTCCGTGCTTCACGTCCGACCAGGCCTTGCCGATGCCCTCCACCACGCTGTTGGATTTCGGCGCGGTGGCAAGGAGGATGGCCGCCTGGGCCAGGGGCAGCTGCGCTTCCGGTAGCCCCAGTTGCATGGCGGTATCCACGCATGCCTTCACGATGGAGATGGCCTGGGGGTAGGCCATGCCGATATCCTCACTGGCGGAGCAGAGGAGGCGGCGGCAGGGGGTCACCAGGTCCCCGGCCTCCAGGAAGCGGGCCAGGTAGTGGAGAGCCGCGTCCGGGTCGCTGCCCCGGAGGGACTTCATCAGGGCGGAGGCCAGGTCATACATGGCATCGCCGCCCCGGTCGTAGCGCATGGCGCTGCGCTGGGCCACCTGCTCCACGTCGGAAAGGGTGAGGCACAGCTCCCCGTCCCGGGGCTTTGCCGCCTGGCAGAGGAGCTCCACGGCGTTGATGGACTTCCGGACATCGCCGCCGCAGGCGGTGGCGATGGCGGCGGGGACGCCATCCTCCCAGCGGAGGGGCAGGGCGGCCCGGCCCTTCTCGATGGCCAGGGCCCGCTCCACGGCGATCTGGACCTCCTTCGGCTCCACTGCCTTGAACTCGAAGACCGTGGACCGGGAGAGGAGGGCGCCGTAGACGTAGAAATAGGGGTTCTCCGTGGTGGCGGCAATGAGGGTCAGCTGACCGTTCTCCATGAACTCCAGCAGGGACTGCTGCTGCTTCTTGTTGAAGTACTGGATCTCATCCAGGTACAGAAGGATGCCGCCGGGGGCCAGGAGGGTCCCCACGTCGGCGATGATGTCCTTGATGTCCTGGAGGGAGGCTGTGGTGGCGTTGAGCCGGTGGAGGGTCTTGTTGGTGCGCTGGGCGATGAGGTTCGCCACCGTGGTCTTGCCGGTACCCGGCGGGCCGTAGAAGACCATGTTCACCGAGGAGCCGCTCTCAATGAGACGGCGCAGCACCGCGCCCTCCCCCAATAGATGCTTCTGCCCCACCACCTCGTCCAGTGTCTGGGGGCGGATCTCGTCCGCCAGGGGTCTGCGCATGGCGAATCCCCTCCTTCCTGCCGCTCCCTGAAGGAGCTTGGCAAGATAGTATAGCACATCTCCCGGCGCTTTTCCAGTCCCCTTCCCGCTTTTCCGCGCGGGATGTGAAAACTGTTGCATTTCCCACTCGCATCCCGGCGGAAACTGTGGTATTCTAAGGGCGAGGTGAGAGATATGGCAAGCAAAGCCGCGGTCAAGCGGATCATTGAAACCCTGAAGGGCCTCTACCCCGACGCCCTCTGCTCCCTGCAGTATGAGAAGGACTACGAGCTCCTGTTCTCCGTGCGGCTCTCGGCCCAGTGTACCGACGCCCGGGTGAATCAGGTGACGCCCGCCCTCTTCGCCCGCTTCCCCACCCTGGAGAGCTTCGCCCAGGCAGAGCCGGAGGAGGTGGAGCCCTACATCCGCTCCTGCGGCTTCTTCCACGGAAAGGCCCGGGACCTGATCGGCTGCGCCCGGCAGCTCATCGAGCGCTTTGACGGGAAGGTCCCCGGCACCATGGAGGAGCTCACGAGCCTGCCCGGCGTGGGACGGAAGACGGCGAACCTTATCCTGGGAGACGTCTATCACCAGCCCGCCTACGTCTGCGACACCCACTGCATCCGCATCACGGGACGGCTGGGGCTCACGGACGGCTCCAAGGACCCGCTGCAGGTGGAGCGGCAGCTCCGGGCCATCCTGCCGCCGGAGGAGAGCTCGGACTTCTGCCACCGGATGGTGCTCTTTGGCCGGGACGTCTGCACCGCCCGCTCCCCCAAGTGCGAAAACTGCCCCCTCAGGGCCGACTGCGCCGCCGCCAAGGCGGAGAAATAGATACCCTTCTGCCGGAAACGTGCCTGCGTGAAAGCGCAGGCACGTTTTTCTGTCCTGCCGCATAGACTGACGGCAGGAGCATAGGAGGTGGAACATGGACGAAAACGCGAAACGGCTGATGGCGTCCCTGCAGCAGGACCCGGCAAAGATCCAGGCCCTCCTGCGCAGCGGCGATGGCCAGACCTTGCTTCGGATGCTAACGGAGCGGGACCAGGGCGCAGCCCTGCAGCACGCGGCCCAGAGCGCCGCCCAGGGCCAGACGGAGGAGCTGCAGCGGATGCTCTCCCAGGTGATGGGGAGCCGCGAGGGGGCGGCCCTCATCCAGCGCATCCAGAAGGCAGTGCAGAAGTAGGTGTGACGGGGAGGCAGCGGCATGAGCGAGTTCGATGAAAAACTGAATGCCCTGCTCTCGGACCCCGGCAGCATGGCAAAAATCATGGAGCTGGCCCAATCCCTGGGGGGACCGGCGGGCAGCGGGCAGGCTCCGCCTCCCCAGGGACCGCCGCCAGCGGGAGGCAACCCCTCCCCCGGACCTTCTCCGGGAAACGGCGGCTTTCCAGGCGGCGCTCCGTCCCCGCCGGGAAGCGGTCCGCCGGACCTGGGGTCCCTTCTCGGCGGGCTGGACCCCGCCATGCTAGCTCGGCTCCTGCCTCTGGCCCAGGAATTGGGCGGAGCCCAGAACAGTCAGGCGGCGGCCCTGCTCTTCGCCCTGCAGCCCTATCTGAAGCCGGAGCGGCAGGCCAACGTGCCGAGAGCCCTGCAGCTGGCAAGGCTCCTGCGGCTGGGGAAGCGGTTCCTCCGGGACCGGGAGGGAGGCGGCCTTGTATAACCGATACATCCGCAATGACCAGGGGACCTACACCCGCATCCCGGAGGAGGACACCCCGCCCAGGACGGCCCCGGAGGGGCCTCCCCCGCCGCCTTCCGGCGGGATGGGCGGCCCTGCAGGACCGGGAAGCGGCCCTCCCCCGCCGGGAAACGCACCCCCTCCGCCGGGGGGCGGGCTCTTCGGCGGATTTCCCCCAGTGGGAGGTGGAGACCTGCGAAAACTCCTGGACCGCTTCCACCTGGACCGCATCGACAGCGGGGACCTGCTGCTCCTGGGGCTGCTCTTCCTTCTCTACCGGGAGGGGGCGGACGAGGAGCTGCTCTTCGCCCTGGGGCTTTTGCTGATCCTGTGAAAAACCGCGGCGCATCCGGAAAGGATGCGCCGCAGTTTCATTTATTCCACCGTATGGAGGACCGTGCCGTCCGGCAGGGTGAAGTCCGCCGTGGTGACGGCGGGGCTCTCCTCCGGCCGCTCCGCGGCCCGGTAGACGGTCTCGCCGTTCTGGAGCTTCTCGGCTCCTACCAGAAGGCCGCTCTCCACGCTGACCCAGTAGCGCTGGACGTAGCCGTCCCGCTCCCCGGTCTCCACATAGAGGCAGGGGATGTCCGAGAAGGTACGGTAGTCCGCCGCGGCGATGTCCTCCACCGGCAGGGCCAGGATCTCCTCATAGGTGGGAAGGCGCTGCTCGGCGTCCGGGTCGATGTCCCCGGCGGCGGTCTCATAGACGCTGCGCTCGCTGTCATACCAGATCCAGGTCTTCTGGCCGTCGGTGATGGAGCGGCGCACCCGGCCGTCCAGGCCCGTGAGGTCCACCCGGCAGAAGCTGCCGTCCACCTTCACAGAGGCCTCCGCCGCGGCGGAGCCTCCGCTCCAGAAGTACTCCGCCGTCAGCACCCGGCCATATCGGGCAGGACGGGAGAGGGTGGCGATGGCCGCCTGGACGGTATCCGGCCGGACCTCGATCCGGACGGTCCCCTGGCTGCTGTCGGGCTCCTCCGTCCCGGCAGAGGAGGAACCGGCAGGCGCGGGCAGCACGATGTGGGAGGAGCGGCGCAGGCTGTTGGCCCCCAGCAGGGCCACCGTCAGCAGGATCAGCACGGCAAAGCCGATGCTGATGGCGTTGAACTTCCGCTTTCCCATGCGCTCCTCCCCTTCCCTGTTACTTCCCCTGGTAATCCGCAGGCCGCTCCGCCCTCCGGCCAAAGGACCAGAGGATGGCATCCGCGATGCGCTGGCAGGCCCGGCCGTCGCCGTAGGGGTTCACAGCGTGGGCCATGGCGCGGTAGGCGTCTTTGTCCCGGATGAGCCTTTCCGCCATGGTGACGATGTCGTCCTGGACCACGCCGCAGAGCTTCACCGTCCCGGCGGCCACGGCCTCGGGCCGTTCCGTCTCCCGCCGCATGACGAGGACGGGCTTACCCAGGGCGGGGGCTTCCTCCTGAAGGCCGCCGGAGTCCGTCAGCACCAGGTAGCAGCGGGCCATGAGGTTGTGCATCTCGTCCGCCGGCAGGGGATCGATGAGGTGGACCCGGGGCGCGCCCCGGAGGTACTTGTCCACGGCCTCCCGCACCACAGGGGAGAGATGCACCGGGTAGACCAGCTCCACGTCCGGGTTCTCCTCCGCGATCTGGCGGAGGGCCAGCATGATATTCTTCATGGGCTCGCCGTAGTTCTCCCGCCGGTGGCAGGTGACGAGGAGGACCTTCCTCTCGCCGTATGGCAGGTGGTTGAGCTCGTCCGTTGCAAAGTGGTAGTCATCCCGGACGGTGGTCTTCAGGGCGTCGATGACGGTATTTCCGGTGACGAAGAGGCCCTCGGTGATGCCCTCTTTCAGGAGATTGTTCCGGTTATTCTCCGTGGGGCAGAAGTAGAGGTCCGCAATGGCGCTGACCAGCTTGCGGTTCATCTCCTCCGGGAAGGGGGAGTACTTGTCCCAGGTGCGGAGGCCCGCCTCCACATGGCCCACCTTCACCTGGTGATAGAAGGCGGAAAGTGCTCCGGCAAAGGTGGTGGAGGTATCCCCATGCACCAGGATCAGGTCCGGCTTCAGGGCGTCGATGGCCTCGTCCATCCCCAAAAGGCACTTGCTGGTGATGGTGGAGAGTGTCTGGCGGGGGGTCATGATGTTGAGGTCATAGTCCGGGGTGCAGCGGAAGACCTCCAGCACGCTGTCCAGCATCTGGCGGTGCTGGGCTGTGACGCAGCAGAGGCTCTCAATCTCCGGCCGGGAGGCCAGCTCCCGGACCAGAGGGCACATCTTGATGGCCTCCGGCCGGGTGCCGAAGACGCTCATCACACGCAGCTTATCCATCCTTCTCCTCCTTGGGCTCCGCCGGGGTCTCAGGGGCGTCCTGGGACGCCTCGTCGGGGGCTTCCGGCTCCCCGGCGGGGGCATCCGTCTTTTCGGCGTGGTGGCCGTGCTCCCGCATCTCCTCCATCTCCTCATGGAGCTCTTCCTTCAGCTCCTTGGGAAAGGCGATCCGGGCGGCGACGCCTGCGGCCACGCAGAGGGCCACGAAGAAGAGCAGCGCCTTCCACTCGTTGCTGGTGGTGAGCACCACGGCGGAGAGACCCAGGATGGCGGAGATCACATAGAGGGACGCCACCGCCTGCTTCTGGCTGAGGCCCATGTCGATAAGCCGGTGGTGGATATGGCCCCGGTCCGGGTGCATGGGGCTCTGGCCGTGAGCCATCCGGCGGATCATGGCGAAGGCCGTGTCAAAGATGGGCAGGCCCAGGATCAGGAAGGGCACGGCAAAGGAGATCACGGCGTAGAACTTAAAGAGCCCCTGGATGGACATGGTGGCCAGGATGTAGCCCAGGAAGGTGGCGCCGGTATCGCCCATGAACATCTTGGCGGGGTTCATATTGTAGGGCATGAAGCCGATGCAGGCCCCCACGAGAGCCGCCATGACGATGGCCACCTGGGCCTGGGACACCAGCAGGGCCAGCACCAGCATGGTGGTGGCAGAGATGGCGGAGACGCCGTTGGCAAGGCCGTCCAGCCCGTCGATGAGGTTCACGGAGTTGGTGATGCCCACGATCCATAGGACGGTGATGACCACGCTCACCACGTTCCCCATCTGCCAGTAGGGATTGGGGCTGAAGAGGTTGGGGTTGGAGATGGCCCGGATCACCACACCGTGGCTCACCGGCAGGATGGCGGCCAGGATCTGCACCACGAACTTGAGCTTCGCCGGCAGGGGCGTGATATCATCCACCACGCCCAGGATCACGATGACCACGGCGCCCAGCAGGATGCCCCGCATCTGCCGGTCCTCCATCACGTTGGCAAAGAGCAGGATGCTCACCATAAAGCCCATGAAGATGGCGAGGCCGCCCAGCCGGGGGATGGGCACCTTGTGCATTCGCCGGGCGTCCTTGGGCACGTCCACCGCGCCCACCTTGTAGGCGAAGCTCTTCACCGCCGGGGTGAGAAGGAAGCTCACCACCAGCGCCGTCAGCAGCGCCAGCACCACGTAACCCGTCAGGGTCGAATTCTGCAGCATAGTATCCTCCGAATATTACCGGGCCAGGAAGCCGATCTTCTTATAGACCTTGAAGAGGGTCTTGTTGGCCACATAGGACGCCCGCTCCGCGCCGGCGCGGTAGACGCTCTCCAGATACGCCTTGTCGGCCAGGAGACGGTCCGTCTCCTCCCGGATGGGGCGCAGCAGCTCCACCACGGACTCTCCCACGGCCTGCTTGAAGTTCCCGTAGCCCTGGCCCGCGAACTCCCGCTCGATGGCGTCAAAGTCCCGGCCGGTGGCCACGGAATAGATCTGCATGAGGTTGGAGACGCCGGGCTTCTCCGCCGGGTCGAAGCGGACGCAGGCGTCGGAGTCCGTGACGGCCTTCTTGAACTTGCGGAGGATGTCCTCGGGCTTTTCCAGCATGTAGACGCAGCCGTTGGGGTCCTTGTCGGACTTACTCATCTTGCTGGTGGGGGTGGTGAGGCTCATGATCCGGGCGCCCACCTTGGGGATATAGGGGTCCGGCAGCTTGAAGGTATCGCCGTAGATGCCATTGAAACGGGTGGCAATGTCCCGGCAGATCTCCACGTGCTGCTTCTGGTCGCCGCCCACGGGGACCAGATCCGCCTGGTAGAGGAGGATATCCGCTGCCATCAGGGCGGGATAGGTGAAAAGGCCCGCGTTGATGTTGTCCGCGTTCTTGGCAGACTTGTCCTTGAACTGGGTCATGCGGGAGAGCTCGCCGAACATGGTGTAGCAGTCCAGCACCCAGCCCAGCTGGGCGTGGGCGGGAACATGGGACTGGACGAAGAGGACATTCTTCTCCGGGTCCAGGCCGCTGGCGATGTAGGCCGCCAGCTGGGTGATGGTATGGCGGCGCAGCTCCGCCGGCACCTGCCGGACGGTGATGGTGTGCATATCCGCCATCATATAGTAGCAGTCATACTCGTCCGCGAGAGCCGCCCAGTTGCGGATCGCGCCGAGATAGGAGCCCAGGGTCAGGTCGCCGGAGGGCTGGATGCCGCTCAAAATTCTCTTTCTCTGCACGTTCTCTTCCATGCTTCCACACCTCATATCGTAAATTTGAGAATCCTTTTTCAGGCAGACGGCGCCGGCGGGAGAAAAAAATTCCAAACCGGCACCGAAGATCGTCTGTGTTAGCTATGTATTCTAACACAATTCCCGTCAAAGCGCAATCCGTTCTTGACAATCTTTCCCCGGAAGGGATAATATAAGTTATTCACGAACAATTCCACACCGGAATCTGATACAAGGAGGCTGTTTTCCCATGAACATCGATCCCCGCTACTTCGAGGAGATGGAAGCACGCATCCCCAAGGGCAAGGTCCGCACCCGGTTCGCTCCCTCCCCCACCGGCTACATGCACGTTGGCAACCTGCGCACCGCCCTCTATACCTGGCTCATCGCCCGGCACTATGACGGCACCTTCATCCTCCGCATCGAGGATACCGACCAGGCCCGCCAGGTGGAGGGCGCCACGGATGTCATCTACCGCACCATGACCGAGTGCGGCCTCACCCACGACGAGGGTCCCGACATCGGCGGCCCTGTGGCTCCCTATATCCAGACGGAGCGGCGGGACACCTATCCCCGCTATGCAAAGCTCCTGGTCTCCAAGGGCGCGGCCTACCGGTGCTTCTGCGAAAAGTGCGAGTCCGAGGAGGATTCCGGTGACTTTGACCGGGGGGACGATCCCTGCCGGGACATGAGCGCGGAGGAGTCCCAGGCCCGGGCGGACGCGGGCGAGCCCTACGTCATCCGCCAGCGCATCCCCCACGAGGGGACCACCACCTTCCACGATGTCTCCTTCGGTGACATCACGGTAGAGAACAAGACCCTGGACGACCAGGTCCTCCTGAAGCGGGACGGCCTCCCCACCTATAACTTTGCCAACGTGGTGGACGACCACCTCATGGGCATCACCCACGTGGTCCGCGGCAGTGAATACCTCTCCTCCGCCCCCAAGTATAACCTCCTCTACGAGGCCTTCGGCTGGGAGATCCCCACCTATGTCCACTGCTCCCCCGTCATGCGGGACCAGCACAACAAGATGTCCAAGCGCCACGGCGACCCCTCCTACGAGGACCTGAAGGCCCAGGGCTACCTGACGGACGCCATCCTCAACTATGTGGCTCTCCTGGGCTGGGCCCCCAAGGGCGAGAAGGCGGAGCAGGAGTTCTTTACCCTGGCCCAGCTGGCGGAAGCCTTTGACATCGCCGGTATCTCCAAGTCCCCCGCCATCTTTGACATTGAGAAGCTCAACTACTTCAACGCCAACTATCTCCGCGCCATGACGCCGGAGGCCTTTGCGAAAGCCGCGGAGCCCTATATCCGCTCCGTGGTGAAAAACCCCGCCATCGATGCCGCCGCCGTGGCCGCCCTGCTGCAGGCCCGCTGCGAAAAGCTCACGGAGATCCCGGAGAAGGTGGACTTCTTCGAGGCCCTGCCGGAGTATGAGACGGACTTCTTCACCAACAAGAAGTCCAAGACCAACCCCGAAGTTTCCCAGTCCATGCTGGAGGCCGCCATCCCCATGCTGGAGGGGCTCAGCGACTGGACCGTGGACGCCATCCACGATGGGCTCATCGACCTGGCAGCAAAGCTGGAGGTCAAGAACGCCACCCTCATGTGGCCTGTCCGCATTGCCGCGGCCGGCCGCCTGGTAACGCCCGGCGGCGCCGTGGAGATCTGCCATATCCTCGGACAGGAGGAGACCCTGCGCCGCCTCCGTCTGGGTCTGGATAAACTAAAATAACGAGAGGAGACCCTACCATGAGCAAGCTGACGATCCCCCAGGGCTACACCGCCCCGCTGCCCAACTATGAGCTGCAGCGCGCCATCGCATTCATCAAGTCCACCTTCCAGACCAACCTCTCCAACGCGCTGAATCTCCGGCGCGTGTCCGCCCCCCTCTTCGTGGCGGATAATTCCGGTCTGAATGACAACCTGAACGGTGTGGAGCGTCCCGTCAGCTTTGATATCCCCGATGTCGGTCTCAATGCCGAAGTGGTCCATTCCCTGGCCAAGTGGAAGCGCCTGGCCCTGAAGCGCTATGGCTTCCACCCCGGCAAGGGCCTCTACACCGACATGAACGCCATCCGCCGGGATGAAGAGGTGGACAACCTCCACTCCGTCTACGTGGATCAGTGGGACTGGGAGAAGATCATTACCCGGGAAGACCGGAACGTGGACTACCTCAAGTCCTCTGTCCAGGCCATTGTGGGCGCCGTCTGTGAGACCTGCGAGGCCCTGGACGTGGCCTTCCCCAGCCTTCACGGGAAGCTGGAGCGTGAGGTCTACTTCCTCACCACCCAGGAGCTGGAGGACCGCTGGCCCGAGAAGACCCCCAAGGAGCGGGAGGACGCCATCTGCCGTGAGCACCACACCGTCTTCCTGATGCAGATCGGCGGCAAGCTGAGATCCGGCGAAAAGCACGACGGCCGTGCCCCGGACTATGACGACTGGGCCCTCAATGGCGACATCCTCATGTGGAACCCGGTGCTGGAGAAGGCCTTTGAGATCTCCTCCATGGGCATCCGTGTGGACGAGGAATCCCTGGCCCAGCAGCTGAAGCTGGCCGGCTGCGAAGAGCGGGCAGAGCTGCCCTTCCACAAAATGCTGCTGAACGGCGAGCTGCCCCTGACCATGGGCGGCGGCATCGGCCAGAGCCGCCTCTGCATGCTGATGATCGGCACCTGCCACATCGGCGAGGTCCAGGCCAGCCTCTGGGACGAGGAGACCCTGCGCGGCTGTGAAGCCGCCGGGATCACCCTGCTGTAAAGGGAAACTACAATACAGAGCACTCCCCCGGGAGCCATGGCTTCCAGGGGAGCTTTTCCCTTCCGGACAGCCGTCCGGAAGAACGATGGGAGGATCGTTTATGGGCATCGCCATCCGCAAAGCTACCGCCGCCGACCTGGACGCGGTCAGCGGCATCTATGCGCGCATCCACGATGAGATTGAAGCAGGCCGGGCCAGCATCGGCTGGCTCCGGGACGTCTACCCCACCCGGGCCACGGCGGAGGCTGCTCTTGCCCAGGATGAGCTCTTCGTGGAGGAGCAGGACGGCGTCATCGTCGGCGCCGCCATCCTGAACAAGACCCAGGTGGACGCCTACTTCGGCGCTCCCTGGGAGCACGACGTCCCGGAGAGCGAGATCATGGTGCTCCACACCCTGGTCATCGATCCCCGCTGCAAGGGGTCCGGCCTGGGCCGGGAATTTGAGGCGTATTATGAGCGCTATGCCCTCTCCCACGGCTGCCGCGCCCTGCGCATCGACACCAACGCCCGGAACACCGTGGCCCGGAGCTTCTACCGGAAGCTGGGCTACCGGGAGATCGCCGTCGTCCCCGTGACCTTCAACGGCATCCCCGGCGTGGACCTGGTGCTGCTGGAAAAGTACCTTGGCTAAGAGAAAACCGCCCCGAAGCCGCAAGGCTTAGGGGCGGTTTCTTTGTCAGAGGTCCACTTTCTCAAAGGTCTTCACGCAGTTCCGATAGGCCCAGGCATTGAGCGCTGCGTAGAGTGCCGCACCGATGGCCAGCACCACAAGCTTGGCCCCCAGGTGCTCCGGGTCCGGCGTATCCAGGCAGTCCCGGAAGAAGGGCACGGTGAAGACGGCGGTCTCCGCCAGGGCCATGCAGACCGTAAGGCCCACACAGCCCTTCAGGAAGGCAGTCCCTACTTTCATCGGCTGACGGAAAAAGCTCCCCAGGAAGATCCGGTTGAAGATCCCCAGCATGGGCAGAGCCAGGCCGAAGAGGGCGATGCCGGCATCCATCCCGGCGGCGTTGCCGGGGATGGCAAAGCTCTGGCGCAGGAGGGCGAAGGGCACCGCCGCCAGCACCTGCACCAGCTGGAAGAGGATCACGAGAAGGAAGCGGCTCTTCACCAGGTCCCGCTTTCCCAGGGGCAGCAGGGAGAGGAACAGCAGGTCCTGATTCTCCCGTGCGTCCGTAAAGGTAAAGAGGAAGCCCAGGCAGCCGTAGAAAAATACCACGTAATAGGGGTAGTTCGGGATCAGCAGCATGGCGGAGAGGGCCAGGAAGATCCAGTTGGTGGGATGGACCACCAGTTTCAGCTCGTGCCGCAAGAGATCTCTCATGCCTCTCCCCCCTTTTCCAGATGCACCATGATGTCCTCGAGACTGGCGGGCTTGCCCTCTGGGGCGTCCCCGGTGTGGTAGAGGGCTGTCCAGCCGTCCGCCGTGGGGCAGGCCCCCAGGGAATTTTCAGGCTTTTCCTTGGCCGTCACCAGGCGGTAGCGGTCCACCAGCTCCTCCCGGCTCCCACGCTCAGCCAAGCGGCCCTTGCGGAGGTAGAGGATCTCGTCCGCGCAGCGGTCCAGGTCGCTGGTGATATGGGTGGAGAAGAGGATGGTGACGCCCTCCTCCCGGGAGAGGCGCAGGAACTCCTCCAGCAGCTCCTCCCGGGACACGGGATCCAGACCGCTGGTGGGCTCATCCAGCAGCAGGAGCTCCGCCCGGTGGGACAGGGCCAGGGTCAGGGCAAACTTCACCTTCATGCCCGCTGAGAGCTGGGAGACGGTCTTCCCCTCCTCCAGGGAGAAACGCTCCAGGCAGCGGCGGTAGGCTTCCTCGTCCCAGTTGGGATAGAAATGCCGGGTGACATCCACAATGGCCCCCAGCTTCTTCCGGGGATAGTAGACGAACTCCCCCGGAACATAGCCGATGCGGCTCTTGATCTCCCTCTCGTGTCCGGCGAACTCCAGGCCGAAGAAGCGGACCTCCCCGGCATCCGGATGGACCAGGTTCAGGAGGGATTTGAAGGTGGTGCTCTTCCCCGCTCCATTCCGTCCGATGAAGCCGGTGATGGCACCGGGCCGGAGATCGAAGCTGACCTCCTCCAGGGCAAAGGCCGGGTAGCGCTTGGTCAGGCCCCGAACGTGCAGTACCCCGCTCATGCTTCCTCCCCTTCCTCGTCGCCCTCCGGGCCCTCGCCCAGCTTGCTGGCAAAGCGGGAGAAGACCTCGCCGTCCTTCACCACGGCGATGCCCCGCTTGGTGTCCGCCAGCAGCAGCAGCGTGTCTCCGGGCTGGATGTCGAACATCTCCCGGATCTCCTTGGGCACCACGAACTGCCCCTTCTCCCCCACCTTCACGGTGGCGGCAAACCGCTTGCGTGCCTTCATATCGTACCCCTCCTTCGGTATTCCTTGTTTCAAAAGTATAACTGATTATACTTGTTATACTCCTCTAACTTGAGAAAGTCAAGGAGAAATTGGGCGTTTCCTTTTCCTCTCCGGCCGGAAAGCGCAAAAGCGCCCTCCGCACCTGCGTGCGGAGGGCGTTTCGGCTTTTCGGATGGGGTCAGGCGTGCTCGGCCTGGTAGCCGCTCATGGCGGCCACATCCTGGGCGCGCTTCTCCTCGATGGCCTCCTTCAGGATCATATCCTTCACCTTCATGAGGCGGGTAGTGGTGGAACGGTCGTTCTCATCCAGCTTCATGGTGATATAGCGGATGGCCTCCTGGGTATTGGGGATCACCACATACTCCAGGGCGTTGACGCGGCGGCGGGTCTTCTCGATCTCCTCCGCCATCAGCTGGGCGGACTTCTCGATCTGGGCCAGCTTCAGCATCTTCTCAAAGACCTTCTGCAGGGCCTCCACGGCGCTGTCCAGCTCGCCGGTGGTGCCGGCGAAGCCATAGGGATAGATATCCGCGCTGGACTGGGTCTTGGTGTGGAAGTCGTAGATGGGAACGTTGACGGACATGATGTTCTGGAAGCTCATGGTCAGTTCCACGCTCTGCTTGGGATAGATCAGCGCCTGCTCGATGGCTTCCGAGGACATCAGGGCGGAGGCCAGGGTGAAGGCGCCGTGGGCCTGCATCAGGTCCTTCTCCACCTCGGCCCGGAGGGCTTTCACCTCCCGGACGGTCTCCAGGAACTGCTTCATCAGCTCGTCCCGCTTGTCCTTCAGGAGCTTGTGACCCCGCTGGGAGGTCTTCAGCTTCTTCTTCAGCCGCGTCAGCTCCATCCGGGTGGGGTTCACCGTGATGTTTGCCATGGCTGCCCCTCCTTACTGAGCGTCGTGCTTGGGCCAGTACTTCTCGATCATCTCCGGCTTGATGCGCTTCAGCTCGCTCTTGGGCAGGATGCTGAGAAGCTCCCAGCCCAGGTCCAGCGTCTCCTCGATGGAGCGGTTCTCCTCGTAGCCCTGGTTCACGTAGCGCTGCTCGAACTCGTCGGCGAACTTGGCGTAGAGCAGGTCGGTGGGAGTCAGGGCCGCCTCGCCCAGAATGGACATGAGTTCCTTGTTGTCCTTACCGGTGGAGTACGCGGCAAAGAGCTGGTTCATGGTGGCGGCGTGGTCCTCCCGGGTCTTGCCGACGCCGATGCCCTTGTCCTTCAGACGGGAGAGGCTGGGCAGCACGTCCACGGGGGGATGGATGCCCTTGCGGTACAGCTCACGGCTCAGGATAATCTGGCCCTCGGTGATATAACCGGTCAGGTCGGGGATGGGGTGGGTCTTGTCATCCTCAGGCATGGTCAGGATGGGGATGAGGGTGATGGAGCCGGGATTGCCCAGGCGGCGGCCGGCGCGCTCGTAGAGGGTCGCGAGGTCGGTGTAGAGGTAGCCGGGGAAGCCGCGGCGGCCGGGAACTTCCTTCTTGGCGGCGGAGACCTCACGCAGGGCCTCGGCGTAGTTGGTGATGTCGGTCATGATGACCAGGACATGCATGCCCTTCTCAAAGGCCAGATACTCCGCGGCGGTCAGGGCCATACGGGGGGTGGAGATGCGCTCGACGGCGGGGTCGTTGGCAAGGTTGGAGAAGAGCACGGTGCGGTCGATGGCGCCGGTGCGCTTGAACTCGCTGACGAAGAACTCGGACTCCTCGAAGGTGATGCCGATGGCGGCGAACACCACGGCGAAATTGGAGGCCGCGTCGCCCAGCACCTTGGCCTGACGGGCGATCTGGGCCGCCAGGTTGGCGTGGGGCAGGCCGGAGCCGGAGAAGATGGGCAGCTTCTGGCCGCGGACCAGGGTGTTCAGACCGTCGATGGTGGAAACGCCGGTCTGGATGAACTCGTTGGGGTAGTCACGGGCGGCGGGGTTCATGGGCAGGCCGTTGATGTCCCGGTACTCCTCGGGCAGGATGTCGGGGCCGCCGTCGATGGGCTGGCCCATGCCGTTGAAGACGCGGCCCAGCATATCGCTGGAAACGCCCAGCTGCAGGGGGTGGCCCAGGAAGCGGACCTTGGAGTCGGCCAGGTTGATGCCGGCGGCGGACTCAAAGAGCTGGACCACGGCGGTGTCGCCGTTGACCTCCAGCACCTTGCCCCGGCGGATGGAACCGTCGTGCAGCTCCACCTCCACCAGTTCGTCATAGGTGACGCCTTCCACCTGACGGACCATCATCAGAGGGCTGACGATCTCCTCTACGGTACGGTATTCACGGATCATGCTTCGTCCCCTCCTTTGGCAGCGATCTCGGCGATCTCAGTCTCCATCTCGGCAGACATGGCGGCGTAGGCCTCCTTGTACTCCTCCACCTCCACGCTCTTGGCGCGGCCGATCTTCTCGCGGGCGCCGATCTGGAAGAGGGCCGCGGTGGACGCGCCCTTGGCGATGGCGTCCCGGCAGAGCCGGTCGTACTTCAGGATCATGGCCAGCAGCCGCTCCTGGCGGTCATAGCTGGAGTAGCCGTCCACGTCGGTGAAGGCGTTCTGCTGCAGGAAGTCCTCCCGGATCATCCGGGCGGTCTCCAGGGTCAGCTGGTCGGCGGGAGACAGGGCGTCCTTGCCGACGAGCTGGACGATCTCGTTGAGGCTGGCCTCGTTCTGCAGGATGCTCATGGCCGCGCCGCGGTTGCGCATGAACTCCTCGCCAAGGTTCTCATCGAACCAGGGCTTCAGGGAGTCCAGGTACAGGGAGTAGGAGTTCAGCCAGTTGATGGCCGGGAAGTGACGCTTGTAGGCAAGGCTGGAGTCCAGGGACCAGAAGACCTTGACGATCCGCATGGTGGCCTGAGAGACAGGCTCGGAAAGGTCGCCGCCCGGAGGGGAGACCGCGCCCACGGCGGTGAGGCTGCCCCGGCGCTCGTCGCTGCCCAGGCACTCCACGGAGCCGGCACGCTCATAGAACTGGGCGAGACGGGAGGCAAGGTAGGCGGGGTAGCCTTCCTCGCCGGGCATCTCCTCAAGACGGCCGGACATCTCACGCAGGGCCTCGGCCCAGCGGGAGGTGGAGTCCGCGATGACGGCCACGTCGTAGCCCATGTCACGGAAGTACTCCGCGATGGTGATGCCGGTGTAGACGGACGCCTCACGGGCGGCCACGGGCATATCGGAGGTGTTGGCGATGAGGACGGTCCGCTTCATCAGGGACTCGCCGGTGCGGGGGTCCTTCAGCTCGGGGAACTCCCGCAGAACGTCGGTCATCTCGTTGCCGCGCTCGCCGCAGCCGATGTAGACCACGATGTCCACGTCGGACCACTTGGCCAGCTGGTGCTGCACCACGGTCTTGCCGGAGCCGAAGGGGCCGGGAACGGCCGCCGTACCACCCTTGGCAATGGGGAACATGGTGTCGATGATGCGCTGACCGGAGGACAGAGGCCGCTTGGGGGGATACTTCTTGGCGTAGGGGCGGCCCACACGGACGGGCCACTTCTGCACCATGGTGAGCTCCACTTCCTTGCCCTCCTTGGTGCGGAGAACGGCCACGGTCTCATGGATGGTGTACTGGCCCTTGGCGGCCACCTTCACGATGGTGCCGCTCATTTTCGGGGGCACCATGATCTTGTGGAGCACCACGGCGGTCTCCGGCACGGTGCCGATGACGTCGCCGCCCACCACCTCTGTGCCTTCCTGCACGGCGGGGGTGAACTCCCACTTCTTCTCGGGGTCCAGGGCGGGGACTTCCACACCACGGGTGATGCAGGCGCCCACCTTCTCCACGATCTTCTCCAGCGGGCGCTGGATGCCGTCGTAGATGCCCTCGATCATGCCGGGCCCCAGCTCGACGCTCATGGGAGCACCGGTGGTGACCACTTCCGCGCCAGGGCCGAGACCGGAGGTTTCCTCATAGACCTGGATGGAGGCAGAGTCGCCCTTCATGGTCAGGATCTCGCCGATCAGGCGGCGGGGACCCACACGGACCACGTCGGACATATTGGCGTCCCGGAGGCCGGTGGCGACCACCAGCGGGCCGGAGACTTTCACAACTTTACCGCTCAAATTCGATAACCTTCTTTCATCAGATTCGCAGAAGGAGAGAGAAATTCGCATTTTCGGCACGTTCCCGTGCCCCCACGCTCCCCACAGAGGACCCTCGTCCCCCGCAGGGCAACCAAATCATTTTCCCGGCGGCGTGTACGTCGGGAAAATTCCCCGACCCGCGCGCCTTGGGCGCGCACACCAGTGAGGAACGCCTCACTGGTGGGGGGGATCTAAAGGGGGAACGCAGTCCCCTCTTTACAAAATATCCGCGCCCACAGCCCGCTCGATGGCGCTCTGGATACTGCGCTTCCCAACGCCCAGGGAACCTTCCTTCCCGGGGATCAGGATGATGGCGGGACGCAGGGCGTCCTTGTACCGGGCGATGACATCCTCCAGCTTCACGGCCAGCTGCTCCGTGAGATAGATCACAGCGCAGTCCTCCTTGGCAAGCTTGTGGATGATCTCCCGGGCCTCCTCCGGCGAGGAGGCGGGATAGGCGTCCAGTCCCAGCGCCCGGAAGCCCATCACGGACTCCCAGTCGCCGATGACGGCGATCCGATAACTCACTGCCATGCTCCGCCCTCCTTACACATAGCTGTTGCGCAGATGGTCCCGGATCTCCATCGGGGTGAGTCCGGCTTTCCGGCCCAGCAGGATGATCCGCAGGTTGGTGAACTCGGTCTCCAGCGCGGCGATATAGTTGATGACAGGCGCCTCGCCGAAGGGGATGAGCTGGGAGTTGGCAAGGTAGCTGGTCACAGCGTCGTCGCAGCTCTTCTCAAAGCCCTTCACGCTGCTGGCCTCCGCCGCGGCCTTGAAGCCGGGGGTCTGGTAGATGGTGGCGAGAGCGCGGCCGTCCCGGCCCTCCACATGCAAAAGCACATCCGTGGAGATGTCGCCGCCCTCGATAAGGGCCTGCGCCAGGAATTCCTTGCTCTTACGCACCCGCAGGCAGCGGACCAGCGTCTGAAGGTTGGCGGCGTCGATACAGTCCCGGACATAGCCCTGCAGGAAGCGGCTGCCGGTGCCCTCCGCCACCTGAAGCTCCTCCCGGAAGCGGGCCCGGTCCAGCACCATGTCGCAGAGCTGGGGATCCCGGGTGCTCTCCAGCACCTGTCTTGCCTCCCTGGTGGCCTCCGCCAGTATCGGGGACACCTGCCCCTCCGCTCCCCGGGAGGTGACATAGCGCTTGATCGTCTCCGCAGGGAAGCGGCCCAGGTCCGAGAGCATGGAATCCGGAGACGTGTGCATGGCTTCCGCCTTCAGCACAGCCTTTACGTTATGGTAGTCATACTTCATCCGGAAAACATCCAGATACCGGGGGTCAGGCAGGCTCTGCTCCAGGTCCTTCCAGATATTCCGGCGGACGTTGGAGAAGGCCTCGTCCAGCTCTTCCGGATCCGCCAGGGAGAAGGCGGGGTAGCCGTACTCCTGCAGGATGCGGGAGACCTCCTCATCGGATTGGGTCTCCAGGAGCTGCTCCATCTTGTCCCGGCTCATGAGGGTGTTCTCCATCCCCCGGATCCGTGTGGAAATGGCCAGGTAGTCGGTATCCTTGATCTTCTTGATCTTGGGTTCTTTGGGCATTTTTGTCCCCCCTTACCCTTCCGGGAACAGGATCTTCGCGACCTCCGAAGCCATGGTCCCCTTCTGGAAGCGCACCAGCGTCTCAAAGGTCCCGTTGACCTCCACGCTGCCGTCCACCAGCAGGAAGCCGCCCTGGATGGGGCGGGTCTCGGGGGCCAGGGTCAGCTTGCCCTTCTCCCCCAGGATGGCGTTGGCCTGCTTCACGGCCTCGGCGCCCACAGCGGCCTTCCCGTCCGGGAAGTACACGGTGCCCCGGCCGGAGGGCGCGGCCTCCGCCAGCATCTTGGCAGTGACGGCGGCGTACTGGGCGTCCTCCATGGCGCAGAGCTTCTCCAGCGCCAGGTCAAAAGCCTTGCCCACCATCTCCTGCTTGGCGGAGAGCAGCAGCTTGCGCCGGTCTATCTCCGCCGCGTCCACCAGACGGGCCTCACGGTCCTGTGCAGCCCTGCGGCTGCGGCTTTCCGCCTCGGCGCGGGCCTTGGCGGCCTGGGCCTCGTAGCCCGTGCGGATCTCATCGGCCTTGGCCCGGGCCTTGCCCAGGACGTCGTCGATCTCCGCCTGGACGTCCGCTTCGATCCGCTGGGTGATTTTTTCGATTCCGTTCATATTGAATCCCCTTTCTGTGGGGTCAGGCGATGTTGATGATCATCAGCATGGAAGCCAGCAGAGACAGAATAGCGTAGAACTCCACGGTGATGCACAGCACCATGCCCTTGGACCAGTCATCCGGCTTCTTGGCCAGAATGTTGATGGAACCGGCAGCCACGCGACCCTGGGCGATGGCGGAGAACAGGCCGCCCAGCGCCATGGGCAGGCAGGCGGCGAAGTAACGCAGGCCCTCCTGCACGGACATGTCAGCGGCGGTGCCGCTCAGCAGGCCCATGGAGAAGATGGCGAAGAACCACACCACCAGGCCGTACAGGCCCTGGGTGCCGGGGATGACCTGCAGGATCATGACCTTACCAAACTTGCTGGGGTCCTGGCACAGCAGGCCGGTGCCTGCCTCGCCGGCGATGCCGGTACCCTTTGCAGAACCGATGCCGGGGAGAACTGCCGCCAGACCGGCGCCCAGCAGCGCCAGCGCCAAACCGCCAAATGCTTCAAAGAATCCCATAGTGAATTTCCTCCTTCAAGTTATTCGATATCCACGTATTTTGTCTGCATTGCCAGGGGACGGAAGGGTCTGCCGCCGTCCTCGTAGAATTTGCCGAAGTACTCCAGACACTGGAGCCGCAGGTCATGGACGTAGCAGCCCAGCAGGTTCAGGGCAAAGTTCAGCGCGTTGCCCACCAGGGAGATGATGATGAAAATGACGATGTTGCCGGGGATAGCGCCCAGCGTGTTGAACACCTGGGCGATGACGCTGCCCGCCAGCATCAGGGCCATCAGACGGGCATAGGACAGGATGTCGCCGAAATAGCCCGTCACATGATTGTACAGGGAGCTGAAGATCCCCATGATCTTGCCGAAGCCCTTGCCGGTGATAACGGGCCCGGCCAGGATCAGCACGATGCCCGCGTACAGCACCAGGTTGGTGACCCCCAGAGCCATGCAGCCGATGCCCGCAAAAACCACCCACCAGGTGACCTCTTCGAACAGGGCGTCCAGGTACTGGCCACGCTTTATCTTTCGGATGAAGCTGATGGCCATGCCGGTGACGATCTGCACCATGCCCAGGGCCATGGCACCCACCAGGATCATCAGCGTATCGTTCAGCGGTGTGAACAGCGCCGGCAGAGCAAAGTCGCCGCCGGTGGTCAGCTTCACCACCTGGGTCAGGAAATCGCCAAAGAAGCCGCCGGTGACGGCGCCCATGATAAAGGTGCTGACGCCGCACAGGGTCATCAGGCCGAACATGTTGCCCATCGTTCCCCTGGGCCGGAACTTCTTGCTGATGATCAGGCCCGCCAGGAACATCAGCAGACCGTAGCCCATGTCCGCCATCATGATGCCGTAGAACAGGATGAAGAACGGCGCCATCAGGGGGTTGGGGTCCACGTTGTCATACCTGGGCAGAGAGTACATCTCCGTCACCATGTTCAACGGTTTGGTCAGCCAGTTGTTTTTCAGCTGCACCGGCACGTCTGGGATCTCCTTCTCCGTGGGATCCGAGGCCTCCCACGCGCATCCCATGCTCTCCAGCAGAGCTTCCACCTGAGGCAGGTTCTCCGCCGGACACCAGCCCTCAAAAAAGGTCACGGTACCGTCGTTCAGCAGGCTCTCATCTCCGGCGGCCAGGGCCCTCTGCGCATTGAGATGGTCCAGATACAGCTGCAGGGTATCCTTGTCCTTACCGCTGGCGGCCAGCTTCGCGCGGCTTTCTTCCCGCCTTTTGCGGCAGGCCTCCAGCTCCTGGTCAATGGCCTTCAGTGCCTCTGCCGGGGTACCGGAGGGTTCCGGGAAGGTCACGGCGCTGAAGCCGCTCTCCCGCAGGAGGTTCACCGCATCCTCCTGGGCGGACTTGTGGCAGATCAGCAGCACATAGCGCTGCTGGCGGTCCTGGCTGACCCCGATGAGTTCCGCCGGGAGCTCCTCTCCGGAGAGCCGGGTGCGAATCCCCTCCAGATCCACTGCCGCGGGAAACACGCAGGGCCGGAATACCACATGGGCGCTCTCCTGAAGCTCCATGGGCATATTCAGATCCTTCCAGGGAAGAAGGGCGTTCTGCCTGGAGAGCAGGCGGCTCTCCTCCGCATCTATCCGGGCCAGGGTGTCCAGTTCGGTGTGGATGCGGCCCGCTGCCCGGCGGCCCGCCCGAAGGGTATCCTGCCGCAGCAGCTCCTCCTCCGTCACCTGGCGGCGCAGGGAGAAGATGCCCGATTTCCCGGCGGAATACTCCTTCACGGCGGCCAAAGCACTCTGCGCCTCGGACATCTCGACCCGGATCTGCACCTGCTGGGATTCCTTCCGGTCGATCCTGGAGGCCCACTTGGTATCCTCCACCTCCTCGCTGGGCTGGCTGATCTCCACGCAGCCCAGGTGCTGCAGCTGGTGCAGCAATCGCTCCTGATCCGCGGCCATGGCCATCACCCGGAGCTTTTTCATTTTGACAATGGCCATTACTTCACGAGCACTCTGTTCGGCTTCCGCCCGAATCTTTTCCGCCTGCTGGACAGCCCGCGTTTCCGCCTGCTGCAGCAGCTCCTTTCGCTGGGTCTCCATCTCTTCCCGAAGCCGGCTCAGCATCGCCTGCCCGTCCCGCTCTGCGTTCATGGTCAGGTTTCTTGCTTCCTGCTCCGCCGCGGCACGGCGGGACACGCCGTCCTGCTCCGCCTTCATTATCCTATCAATGGCTTCCAGGGACATCCTGTGACCTCCTTTCGACAAGAAATCTAACGGTGTCTCAACTCTGCTGAGTATATGTCAAATCTTCCAAAACTGCAAGGCATTTCTTGTAGCTTTCCCCAATTCTCCCTTTCCAACAATTTTGCACGCAAATTTTATTGGAAAACGCCGATATCCTGATCAGAATGACTGTAGGTTTTTCCGATTTTCGGCGCTTTTCCGGGAATTCCCTTGTGAAATGTTGCGGAATTGTTTTTTTCTTAACAGTCATGCTCGGACCTGATCAAACGCTTGCAACGCTTTTGATTCCGCGGAGCGCGTCCGGTTTTTATGAGACGGCGCGGCGTGCAGCCTGCATGCCGCGAGTGCGCGGAACGCACGGGATTTCACCGGGAAGGATCGCTCTCCCCCTCTCCTGTCCTTTCTCCCCCGGATGATACCCCGCAGCCATCAGTCATTGGGGACTGCGTTTCAAATGCTCTCTTGACCTTCCAGGGACTTGGCGGAAGCCTCCAGCTTGGCGATGAGTTCCCGGTACTTGGCGACCTTCTCCCGCTCGGCGTTGACCACGTTCTCCGGGGCGTGGGCCACGAACTTCTCGTTGGAGAGCTTGCCCTCGGTGATGCGGAGGCCGTTTCTGGCCTTCTCCAGCTCCTTGGCGACGCGCTCCCGCTCGGCGGCCAGGTCCACCAGCTCAGAGAGCGGCATGTAGGCCGTGGCGTTGTGGGTCACGACGCTGACCTGGCCCGCGGCGTCCGCCGGGGCGGCGTCAGCAAAGCGCACCTCGCTGGCGTAGGCCAGGCGCTGCAGGAAGTGCAGGCCCTGCTGGTAGATCTCCGGCGTGGCGGTGACCAGCAGCACCTCCGCCTTCTTGGAGGGGGGCACGTTCATCTCCGCCCGGCGGGCGCGGATGGCACGGATCACGTCCATGACGGCGTCGATGGAGGCCTCCTCGGCGGGGAAGTTCAGGGCCTCGTCATACTCTGGCCAGCGGGAGACCATGAGGATGCTCTCGTCGCCTTCGATACGGGGCAGCGCCTGGTAGATCTCCTCCGTGAGGAAGGGCATGAAGGGGTGCAGCAGCTTCAGAAGCTGGGTGAGGACGTAGCAGAGGACGTTCTGGGCCACCAGCTTCGCCGCCTCGTCCTCGCCGTTCAGGCGGGTCTTGGTGAGTTCGATATACCAGTCGCAGTAGGTGTCCCAGAGGAAGTCGTAGACCTTGGCGGAGGCCACGCCGATCTCGAAGCTCTCCAGGTTCTCGGTGACTTCCTTCACCAGGGTGTTGAGCCGGCTGAGGACCCACTTGTCCTCCGCCGCCATGTCCTTGGCTGCCGGCAGGGCACAGGTCTCGATGCTGAGGTTCATCTGCACGAAGCGGCTGGCGTTCCAGATCTTGTTGGCGAAGTTGCGCATGGCCTCGCACTTCTCCACATAGAAGCGCATGTCGTTGCCGGGGCTGTTGCCGGTGATGAGGTTGAAGCGCAGGGCGTCCGCGCCGTACTTCTCCGCCATCTCCAGGGGGTCGATGCCGTTGCCCAGGGACTTGGACATCTTGCGGCCCTTGTCGTCCCGGACGAGGCCGTGGATGAGGACGGTGTGGAAGGGGATCTTCTTCATCTGCTCGCAGCCGGAGAAGATCATCCGGGCCACCCAGAAGAAGATGATATCATAGCCCGTCACCATGACGGAAGTGGGATACCAGTAAGCCAGGTCCTCGGTGTTCTCCGGCCAGCCCAGGGTGCTGAAGGGCCAGAGGGCGGAGGAGAACCAGGTGTCCAGCACGTCCTCCTCCCGGGTGAGATGGGTGCTGCCGCACTTCTCGCACTTGGTGGGGTCCTCCCGCTCCACGTTGATGTGGCCGCAGTCATCGCAGTACCAGGCGGGGATCTGATGGCCCCACCAGAGCTGACGGGAGATGCACCAGTCGTGGCAGTTCTCCATCCAGTTGGTATAGGTCTTGGCGAAGCGCTCGGGGACGAACCTGACCTCGCCCTCGTTCACCACCCGCAGGGCCTCGCGGGCCAGGGGCTCCATCTTCACGAACCACTGGGCGGAGATCAGGGGCTCCACGTCGTTGTGGCAGCGGTAGCAGGTGCCCACGTTGTGGGAGTAGGGCTCGGTCTTGATGAGGTAGCCCTGCTCCTCGAGATCCTTGATGATGGCCTTGCGGCACTCGTAGCGGTCCAGCCCAGCGTAGGGGCCGCCGTTCTCGTTGATCTTTCCGTCGTCGGCGATGACCCGGATGACCTCCAGGTTGTGGCGCAGGCCCACCTCAAAGTCGTTGGGGTCGTGGGCGGGGGTCATCTTCACGGCGCCGGTGCCGAAGCCGATCTCGCAGTACTCGTCGCCCACGATGGGGATCTCCCGGTTCATGATGGGCAGGATGCACTTCTTCCCGATGAGGTGCTTGAACTTCTCATCCTCCGGGTTCACGGCTACGCCGGTGTCGCCCATCATGGTCTCGGGACGGGTGGTGGCCACCACGATGTCGCCGGAGCCGTCCGCCAGGGGATAGCGGATATACCAGAGGTGGCCGGGCTTGTCGATATATTCCACCTCCGCGTCGGAGAGGGCGGTGATGCAGTGGGGGCACCAGTTGATGATGCGGCTGCCCTTGTAGATGAGGCCCTTGTCATAGAGCTCGCAGAAGGTCTCCCGGACGGCCTTGGAGCAGCCCTCGTCCATGGTGAAGCGGGCGCGGCTCCAGTCGCAGGAGACGCCCATCTTCTTCTGCTGCTCCACGATGCGGCTGCCGTACTTCTCCTTCCACTGCCAGACCCGCTGCAGGAATTTCTCCCGGCCCAGGTCATAGCGGGTGAGACCCTCCTTGGTGCGCAGCTCCTCCTCCACCTTGATCTGGGTGGCGATGCCGGCGTGGTCCGTGCCGGGGACCCAGAGGGCGGCGTAGCCCTGCATCCGCTTGTAGCGGGTGAGGATGTCCTGGAGCGTTGCGTCCATGGCGTGGCCCATGTGGAGCTGGCCCGTGACACGTTGGGGGGCGGCATCACGATGGAAAAGGGCTTCTTCCCGGGGGCAGCCTTGCCCTTGAAGCAGTCGTTGCGCTCCCACATCTCATAGATGCGGGACTCCACCTGCTGGGGCTCATACACCTTCGGCAGTTCTCTGTTCATATCGTTTCTCCTATTCTACCCTATGCGGGATTCAGTTGGCAGTTTTCTTTCCCATCCGCAGCTCCCGGATGGGGCGGCCGGTCTTCTTCTGGACGAAGGTCCGGAAGCTCTTCAGCTCCCCCTGAGCGAAGTCCTTCTTCTGCAGGATCAGGAACTTTCTCGGCTTCACGAAGAGGTAGAGGGCCTCGCTCCCCTCCCAGACCTCGCCCAGCTCCCGGTACTGGTACTCGCTCTTGCGGTCGCCGATGTACTCCGCGAAGCTGTCGGAACGGAACTCCGTCCGCCGGGCAAAGGTGTTGCGCAGGATGAAGTTCCCGTGGGCGGCAGGCACCAGGTTCATGTAGTGGAGCCCCAGGAACAGGAAGGGGATGGCATAGAGGAAGGTCAGCAGGGTGTACTTCCAGGGGCTGATGCCGGGATTGGCGATGCTCATGCCCACGGTGACAAGGCAGAAGGCCGAGACGCCCAGGCACAAGAGCCCGAAGATCCGCAGCAGGTACTGCAGGAAGAGGGGCTGGCGGCGGAAGCCCACCTGGCCCACCTCTTTGCGCAGGGCGCGGGACGTAAAGTCGTTCTGAATGATCTGGAATTTCATTGCTTTCCTCCCTGTTTTCTCTTTTTCTCTCTTTACAAAAAACGCCCTGAGCTTTGAAAGCTCAGGGCGAACGAAAGTCCGTGGTACCACCTGAATTCGGGCAGGGCCCGCACTCGTGCGGCGCCGGCGCGCCGCGCCCCGGTAACGGCGGGATGCCGCCGCGGCGTACTGGCCTTCCGCCGCGATGCTCCGGGACGACTTCCCCGGCGGCCTCAGGGGCGCTTCCACCAGCCGCGCCCTCTCTTGGCATCCGCCCTCCGGGTACTCCTTCCCATCCTTGCAGGTATCGTATACCCGCATAGTATACCCTCCCCGGCGAAAAATGTCAAGGAAAACCCTCAGCTCAGGCGCTGGAGCTCCCGGCGGAGGCGGAGGAGGGTGCGTTTCTCCAGCCGGGAGATGTAGGACTGGGAGATGCCCAGGCGGTCCGCCACCTCCTTCTGGGTCTGCTCCCGGCGGCCGCCGAGACCGTAGCGCAGCGTGATGATCTCCCGCTCCCGCTGGGTCAATGTCTTCAGGGCCGAGAGCAGCATCTGGCAGTCGGCGTCCGCCTCAATGGGTTGGAGGACGATGTCCGCCTCCGTCCCCAGGATGTCGGAGAGCAGGAGCTCATTGCCGTCCCAGTCGGTGTTCAGCGGCTCGTCAAAGGAGACCTCCCCCTTCCTGGCGGCGTTCTTCCGGAGGTGCATCAGGATCTCATTCTCGATGCAGCGGGAGGCGTAGGTGGCCAGTTTGATGTTCTTCTCCGGCCGGTAGGTCTCCACTGCCTTGATGAGGCCGATGGTGCCGATGGAGATGAGGTCTTCCAGGTTGATGCCCGTGTTCTCGAAGCGCCGGGCGATGTAGACCACCAATCGCAGGTTATGTTCGATGAGCTCCCCCCGGGCCGCTGGGTCCCCGGGCCGGGCCAGGAGCTCCGCCTCCCGCTCCCGGCTCAGGGGCGGCGGCAGCACGTCGCTGCCCCCGATGTAGTGGACGCCGGGCTCCGTCGCCAGGCCCAGACTTGCCAGAAAGCGCCGGAATTTTTCCCGCCAGGTCTCCATGGTCTCCTCCTTCCGCTCCGCCCCAGAGGGCGCCGATGCCATTTCCCAGGTCCTCCGGCGTCAGGGCCACCAAAGGCCCCTCCTGCCGGAGGCCGTTCACTGCCAGCCAGTCGCAGCGGAGGGCCAGCAGCAGCCCGCCGCCCCCCACCGTCCGGCAGGGCAGGAGAACAGGCCGCTCCCCCAGCTGCCGGAGCGCCGCCAGCTGCGCCGCCGGGTCCCGAAGGGCCTCCGCCGTGAGATGCCGCCGCAGCTCCGGAGGGAAGAGCCCCCGGGCCGCCTCCGCCGTCAGGACGGCCACGGGCCGCCCGCCGGCATCCCGGAGGGCGTTGCCGCTGTCGTAGAGGGCGGCGAGGGCGATCTCACGGCCATTCCGATGGATGCGCAGGGGCAGGCGCTTGCCCTCCACCCCCTGCCCTGCCGCCGCCCGGAAAACGACGCTCAGCAAAAGGTAGGCCGAGAGGGCCGCGATGAGCAGCACCCGCAGGTCCACCCTGGTGTAGAAAACGCCCCGCTCCACCGGCATCCCGTCGGAGAGCATCCCCAGCGCCAGCACGCAGCCCGCCATGCCGCAGGAGAGGGCGAAGAGCAGCAGCATCCGCCGAAGGAAACGCCGCTGCCCGCCGAAGGCAATGACTGCCATCAGAAGGCCCGCCAGAAGCTTTCCCGGCCAGGCGGAGAGCCACCCCAGCCCCGGCAGGAAGACCGCCGCGGCGTAGCCCCCGCCGAAGAGCGCCGCGAGACCGCAGCGCCGCCGCCCCGCCGGGACACCGGAGAGGAGCTCCGTCCCCCGGAGGAGAAGGTAGTCCATGGCGGCGTTCAGCAGGAATACGCTGTCCAGATACACCACCGGCATCCCCTCACCCCCTTCCCTGCCGGACCATTATACCCTGCCCCCGGCGGAAAGACCGTCGCAAAAGGGGGACGGGCAAAACAAAAGCCGTCCGGCAGCGGCCGGACGGCTTGGGGGGATATTCCGTTTGGGGGAACGGCTCAGTTGGGGTACTGCCAGCCCCGGCCGCTCTCCTCCTTGCGGCTGCGGTTCATGAGCTCGCCCACCACGTCCCTTGCGGGCTTGCCGTGGTAGAGGACCTCGTAGACGCAGTGGCAGATGGGCATTTCCACGCCCTCCCGCTGGGCCAGCTGCTCCACGCTGAGGGCGGCGTAGTAGCCCTCCACCACGGCGCCGACCTCCTTCATGGCCTGCTGGGCGCTCTCGCCCTGGCCGATGAGGATGCCCGCCCGGCGGTTCCGGGAGTGCATGGAGGTGCAGGTGACGATGAGATCCCCCATCCCGGCGAGGCCGCCGAAGGTCAGGCGGTCGCCGCCCAGCTTCTCTCCCAGGCGGGCGATCTCCGCCATGGCACGGGTCATGATGAGGGCCTTGGTATTGTCCTGATAGCCCATGCCGTCGCTGATGCCGCAGCCCAGGGCGATGATGTTCTTCAGGGCGGCGGAGAGCTCCACGCCCACGATATCCGGGCTGGTATAGACCCGGAAGACACCGTTCATGAAGGCGTCCTGCACGAGACACGCGCTCTTCTCGTCCGGGCAGGCGGCCACGCAGCCCGTGGGCAGGCGGCGGCCCACTTCCTCGGCGTGGGAAGGGCCGGAAAGGGAAACCACTTTACAGATATCCCCCGTCTCCTGCCGCAGGACCTCGCTCATCCGGAGGTTGGTATCCCGCTCGATGCCCTTGGTGACGGAGACCAGGGTCTGCTCCGGGCGGAGATAGGGCGCGGCCCTCCGGGCCGTCTCCCGCAGGGCGAAGGAGGGGGTGGCGAAGACCACCAGGTCCGCCTCCGCCGTAAGGGCGATGTCGCTGACGATCTCCAGCTCCTCCGGCAGGGGGACGCCGGAGAGCAGCGGGTTTTCCCGCGTCTTTCGCATGGCCTCCGCCTTCTCCGGGTTGTGGGACCAGAGGGAAACGGCGTGGCCGTTATCGCAGAGCAGCAGCGCCAGGGCGGTGCCCCAGCCGCCACTGCCGAGAACCATTGCCTTCATGTTTTGTCCTCCTTTCCGTGCCAGCGGAACTTACTCTCCTTCCCCTGGACCAGCCGGACGATGTTCCCCCGGTGGGCCCAGAGCACGAGCCCCGCGATCAGCAGGGACAGCACCGTCAAGACCGGCGTCCGGAAGCAGAAAAAGGTGCTGATGGGGAAGGACACCGCCGCCGCCACAGACCCCAGGGACACATAGCGGGTGGTGAGCCAGAGCAGCAGGAAGAGGCCCCAGCCCGCGAGAGCGATGCGCCAGTCCAGCATCAGAAGCAGCGTGCCGCTGCAGAGGATGCCCTTGCCGCCCTTGAACTGGGCCGTCACCGGGAACATGTGGCCGATGACGCAGAAGAGCGCCGCGAAGTACTCCCCCAGCAGGGGGAAGCCCAGCAGCGTGAAGAGCCACCGGCCCACGAGGACCGCCGCCACCGCCTTCAGCATGTCGCAGAGGATCACGAGAGGGGCGTAGCGGGCGCCGTAGCAGCGGTAGAAGTTGGTGAGTCCGGCGTTGCCGCTGCCGTGGTGCCGGACATCCTCATGGTAAAAGAGTTTGGAGGTCAGGATGGCCCCGTTGAGGCAGCCGCAGAAGTACGCGATCACAGCCGCCGCCAGAGCGATGCCCAGAGTCTTCATAGGCGAGGCCGCCAGCAGCGTCCCCAGGGCGGGGACCTCCGCCGTCAGCGGCAGAGCAGATCCCAGCATGGCCTCACACCTCCTCCTTGTCCTTCTTCTGGCGGATGGAGAGGATGATGGGGGTCCCCGTCAGGTTGAAGGCCGAGCGCAGGCAGTTCTCCAGATACCGCTGGTAGGAGAAGTGGAAGAGCCGGGCGTCGTTGCAGAAGATGACAAAGTGGGGCGGGCGGATGCCCACCTGGGTCATATAGTAGATCTTCAGGCGGCGGCCCTTGTCCGTGGGGGGCTGGACCCGGGTCTGAGCGTCGGAGAGGACGGTATTCAGCATACCGGTGGTGATGCGCATGGAGGCCTGGTTGCTGACGGCCACGATGAGGTCAAAGAGCTTGTCCACCCGCTGGCCCGTGAGAGCGGAGATGAAGATGATGGGGGCGTAGCTCATGTAGGCGAGGCCCTGACGGACCTCCTCCGTCATGCGGTCCATGGTCTTTCCGTCCTTCTCCACAAGGTCCCACTTGTTCACCACGATAATGCAGGCTTTCCCCGCCTCGTGGGCAAGACCCGCCACCTTGGTGTCCTGCTCCGTGACGCCCTCGGTGGCGTCGATCATAATGAGGCAGACGTCGGAGCGGTCGATGGCCATGGTGGCCCGGAGGACGCTGTAGCGCTCGATGTCCTCCTCCACCCGGGACTTCTTCCGCATACCGGCGGTGTCGATGAAGACGAACTTGCCCTTGCTGTTCTCAAAGCGGGAGTCGATGGCATCCCGGGTGGTGCCGGCAATATTGGAGACGATGACCCGCTCCTCCCCCAGGATCTTGTTGACAAGGGAGGACTTTCCGGCGTTGGGCTTTCCGATGACGGCCACCTTGATGGCGTCGTCCTCTTCCTCCTCGTCCTCCTCCGGGGGGAAATACTGCAGGCAGGCGTCCAGCAGGTCGCCGGTGCCGTGGCCGTGGACCGCGGAGACGGCAATGGGATCGCCCAGGCCCAGGTTGTAGAACTCATAGAAATCCGGGTCCGGGATACCGGTGGAGTCCATCTTGTTGACGGCCAGGACGATGGGCTTGCCGCTGCGCAGCAGCATGGATGCCACCTCCTGGTCTGCGGCGGTGAGGCCCGTACGGATGTCGCAGAGGAAGACGATGACGGTGGCGTTCTCAATGGCGATCTCCGCCTGCTGGCGCATGAAGTTCAGGATCTGGCTGTCGCTCCGGGGCTCGATGCCGCCGGTATCGATGAGGGTGAACTTCCGGCCGCACCAGTCGCTCTCGCCGTAGATGCGGTCCCGGGTGACGCCGGGGGTATCCTCCACGATGGAGAGGCGCTTGCCGGTGATCTTGTTGAAGAGCATGGACTTGCCCACGTTGGGGCGGCCCACGATGGCGATGATGGGTTTGGACATGGGGTTTCGACCTCCTTTATGCGGGGTTTTCACGGCGGATGGCCGTGGGATTCTCTAATTTATCTATTTTACCCGATTTTTTCCGGGAGGGCAAGAGGAAAGCGGTCGAAGGGCCGTGAAAAAGCCGTTCAGAACAGCAAAAAGGCTGCGGGAGGAAGCTCCTCCCGCAGCCTTTTCTCTTGACACTTACTTCGCGGCGACGGACTTGATGACCTTGACCTCGCGGCCCTTGTAAGTACCGCACTCGGGGCACATTCTGTGGGGCAGATGCAGCGCACCGCACTTGGAGCACGCAACGAGACCAGGAACTGCCAGCTTCCAGGTGGAGCTACGTCTCTTATCACGTCTTGCCTTGGATACTTTTCCCTTAGGGACTGCCATGTTGACACCTCCTTGATCTTGAACAAGCAGCTCTCGCCGCTCTTACTCATTGGGATCGTTCTCTAAAAGCGTTGCAAGGATCGCCATCCGGGGGTCAAGCTCCTTTTTACAGGAGCAGGGACCGAGGTTCAGATCAGCCCCGCACCGGGGACAGAGCCCCTTGCAATCTTGGGAACACAACACTTTCGTGTCCATTTCGAGGAGGAAGGCGGTCCGGGCCAGATCCTCCGCATCCACAAACTCGCCGTCCTCCAGCAGAACGATGTCGTCGTTGTCCTCGTTCTGCTTCTCCGTCGCCAGGACGCACTGCCAATCTACCGCCTTCTCCCGAAGGAAGGGCTTCGCGCAGCGGTCACAGACACAGTGAAAGGTGGTTTTCGCCTGGAGCGAAAGCTCCAGCACATCCAGACGGTTGCGGACGCTGCCGGTGACTTCTACCGGCTCCGCGATGGGGCAGCTCCCGCCGAAATCCAGGTCGGAAAGATCCATGGAAAAGGCAAAGGGCAGCGCACCGCCAGGGGTGTTGATGATGGATCGAACGCTGAATCGCATAGTACACCTCGCAATGACACGGGTATTATTATAGTAGGCAAATCCCCGCTTGTCAAACATTTTTTGAGATTTCCTTGCCAAAATTCCGCAGACCCGCTAAAATAGGAGGCACAAGCACGGATCGGCAAGGAGGAAGACGCCCATGCGGGAGTTCACCATCGGAAAAAACGACGCCGGACAGCGGCTGGACCGCTTCCTGGGGAAGGCCCTTCCCCTGCTGCCCCCGGCCCTGGCCCAGAAGTATATCCGCCTCAAGCGGGTGAAGGTCAACGGCAAGGGCTCCAAGCGGGATGTGCGGCTCCAGCAGGGGGATGTCCTCCAACTATACATCAATGACGAGTTCTTTGACCAGCCCACGGAGGAGAACCGCTTCCTCTCCATTTTTAAACCCAACCTTACCATCGTCTACGAGGATGAGAACCTCCTTCTGGCGGACAAGCGCCAGGGCCTGGTCTGCCACGCCGACGAGACGGAGAAGGTCAACACCCTCATCAACCACATCCAGGCCTACCTCTATCAGAAGAAGGAGTGGAACCCCCGCTGGGAGAATGCCTTCGCCCCCGCCCTCTGCAACCGCATCGACCGGAACACCGGCGGCATCGTCATCGCCGCCAAGAACGCCGAGACCCTGCGCATCCTCAACGAAAAGATCCGGGACCACGAGATCGAGAAATCCTATCTCTGCGTCGCCCTGGGGCGGCCCAAGCCGCCGGAGGGCCGCATCGAGGGCTTTCTTTTGAAGGACGAGGCCAAAAAGCAGGTCTCCTTCTACCATAAGCCCATCCCCGGGGGGAAGAGCGCCGTGACCCTATACCGGACCCTTGAGAGCCGGAACGGCTTAAGCCTTGTGGAGTGCCGCCTTTTGACCGGCCGGACCCACCAGATCCGGGTCTCCCTGGCGGAGATCGGCTGCCCCCTGCTGGGGGACGGCAAGTATGGCCGGGGCGATGTGAACCGCAGGTACGGCGAGACCCGCCAGGCCCTCTACTCCTACAAGCTGCGCTTTGCCTTCCCCACCGACGCCGGGATGCTGAACTACCTCCGGGGGAAGGAATTCACTGTGGAGGATGTTCCCTTCCGGGAGAAATACTTCCTCCGGGAGAACTGACCCTCACCATCTTGGCGGCCTCGCCGCCGGAAAGGAGCCCCTATGAAACTCTACCTCATCCGTCACGGCCAGTCGGAGGGCAACGTCCGCCAGGTCTTCCACGGCCAGTTTGACTATCCCCTGACGGCCCAAGGCCGCCAGGAAGCCCTGCTCTGCGGGGAGAAGCTCCGGGATGTGCCTCTCACCCACTGCTACGCCAGCGACCTCCAGCGGGCCCGGGATACCGCCGCCCTGGCCCTCCAGGGCCGGGACGTGCCCATCGCCCTCCTCCCTGCCCTGCGGGAGCAGAACGTGGGGGACATGGAGGGTCTCACCTGGGAGGAGATGGAACAGCTCCACCCAGAGCTGCTGGACGGCTTCCTCCACCGCTGGTTCGACACCACGCCTCCCGGCGGCGAATCCGGCCAGGAGATGGAAGGGCGGGTCTCCGCTGCCCTGGCTGAGATCCTGGCCAAGGACCAGGACGCCCTCATCGCCGCCCACTTCGGCACTCTCTCCCTGGTGCTGCACATCCTGGGTCTTGCCCGGAAGGAGGAGCTTTTCACGAAGCCCTTCTTCATCCACCAGGGCTGCTACACTGCCATCGAGCTGCAAAACGGCCGGGCGACGCTCCTCTCCCTGAACGCCTGAGATAAACGGTTAACTCGTCTTTTGCCCGTCTCCGCCCCGAAAATCCGGGGCGGAGACATTTTTTCGGAAAAAGCGGGAAAAACTCTGGAAAAATCCCGGCAAAATCGCCCGGAATCCTTGACTTTTCCCCCGGGTTCCGATAACATTAGAAATTGCCGAATTTCGACGGGAAAGTTACCCTCAGAGGGCAAAGCGCACTACGTCCCCCGGCGCGCTCCACTCCGCTGCCGGCGCGTATCGCCGTACTGCGTTTTGCCGTCTGAGCGTCCCCCACGAAACAGAGAGAAGAGGCCCCAAAATACAATACTTATGAAATGGGGGAGGATACATGTCCAAAGAGTTGATTCGCCTGCGGGATATCTGCATGGCATTCGACGACGAGCAGGTTCTCGATCACTTAAATCTCTATATCAATGATAAGGAATTCCTCACACTGTTAGGTCCCAGCGGCTGCGGCAAGACCACGACGCTGCGGATCATCGGCGGCTTCACGACGCCCACCAGCGGCGACGTGCTCTTCGACGGTGTGAGGATCAATGACGTTCCGCCCTACCAGCGGCAGATCAACACCGTCTTCCAGAAGTACGCGCTCTTCCCGCACCTGAATGTCTTTGAGAACGTGGCCTTCGGCCTTCGGATGCAGAAGCGTCCGGACCCCAACAACCCCAAAAAGACCATTAAGATCCCCGAAGAGGAGATCCGTGAGCGGGTGCTGGAGATGCTGGAGACCGTCAGCCTCAAGGGCTTTGAGCACCGGCGGCCGGACCAGCTCTCCGGCGGCCAGCAGCAGCGGGTGGCCATCGCCCGGGCCCTTGTGAACCGGCCCAAGGTGCTGCTTCTGGACGAGCCCCTGGGCGCTCTCGACCTGAAGCTCCGCAAGGACATGCAGATTGAGCTCAAGCGCATCCAGCAGCAGGTGGGCATCACCTTCATCTATGTCACCCACGACCAGGAGGAAGCCCTCTCCATGTCGGACACCATCGTCATCATGGACAAGGGCACCATCCAGCAGATCGGCACCCCGGAGGACATCTACAACGAGCCCAAGAACGCCTTCGTAGCGGACTTCATCGGCGAGTCCAACATCATCGACGGCACCATGCCCCGGGACAACGTGGTAAAGATGTATGGCCGGGAGTTCCCCTGCCTGGACGGGGGCTTCGCCCCCAACGAGCCGGTGGACGTGGTCATCCGGCCCGAGGATATCGACATCGTCCCCGTGGAGCAGGGCCAGCTCACCGGCACTGTCACCTCCGTCACCTTCAAGGGGATGCAATACGACATCATCGTGGACTTCAAGGGCTTCAAGTGGCTCATCCAGACCACGGACCACTCCCCCAAGGATGCCCGCATCGGCATCAAGCTGGACCCCGACAGCATCCACGTGATGAAAAAGAGCCGTTACTCCGGTATGTTCGGTGACTACTCCTCCTTCTCCGAGGAGTACGACGAGCTGGACGACGCCAGCCTGGGGCTGGATGAGGAGGAGAGCGGGGATGAAGAATAAGCTCTCTCGCTTCGCCGTCCCCTATGTCGTCTGGATGGCGATCTTTGTGGTGGCCCCCATCCTCATCATGGTGGTCTACGCCTTCTCCTCCGCCGAGGGCGGCTTCACCCTGGAAAATTTCTCCCAGATGGGCACCTATACCGCGGTCTTCACCCGCTCTTTCAAGCTGGCCATCGTGGCGACGCTGATCTGCCTTCTCATCGGCTATCCCACAGCCTGCTTCATGAGCCGGGAGGGTCCCTCCTTCCAGCGGATGGGCATGGTGCTCATCATGCTGCCCATGTGGATGAACTTCCTCCTGCGGACCTACTCCTGGATGACGATCCTGGAGAATCACGGCCTTTTGAACCAGCTCCTGGAGAAGATCGGCATCCTCGCCCTCTATAACCACATCACCGGGGCGAATCTGGAGTTCTTCCCCATGATGAACACCCCGGGCGCCGTGGTGCTGGGCATGGTCTATAACTACCTGCCCTTCATGATCCTGCCCATCTACTCCGTCATCATCAAGCTGGACCACTCCCTCATCGAGGCGGCCCGGGACCTGGGGGCGGACAGCGTCAGTGTCTTCCGCAAGGTGATCCTGCCCCTGAGCTTCCCCGGCGTGCTCTCCGGCATCACCATGGTCTTTGTGCCCTCCGTCTCCACCTTCGCCATCTCCCAGATGCTGGGCGGCGGAACGGAGCTGCTGCTGGGCGACCTCATTGAGCGGCAGTTTTTGGGCGGGTCCTACGATCCCCAGCTGGGGGCGGCCATCTCCCTTGTGATGATGGTCATCGTGGTGGTCTGCATGGTCATTATGAATCGCTTCGGTGAGGGCGAGGAACAGGCGGTGATGCTATGAGAAAGACCGCTTCCCCCCGTTTCGGCAGCCGCTTCCTCATTGGGCTGACCTTCCTCTTCCTCTACGCGCCCATCTTCATCCTCATCATTTTCTCCTTCAACGCGGGCGCCAGCTCCAGCGTCTGGAAGGGCTTCTCCCTCCACTGGTATGGGGAGCTCTTCCACAACCGCCTCATCATGCAGAGCATCTACACGACGCTCCTGGTCTCCCTCCTCGCCACCGTCGTGGCCACCTTTGCCGGGACCTTCGCCGCCATCGGCTTCCACGCCATGCGCCGCCGTCCCCGGCACATCCTGACCACGGTGAACAACATCCCCATGATGAACGCGGATATCGTGACGGGCGTTTCCCTGTGCCTGCTCTTTGTGGCCTTCTTCGGCGGCTGGCACAGCTTCGCCGTGTGGGTCAACAGCTGGCAGTCCCTCGTGGTCCTGCCGGAGCGGCTGACCATGGGCTTCGGCACCCTGCTCATCGCCCACATCTGCTTCAACATCCCCTACGTCATCCTTTCCGTGGGCCCCAAGCTCCGGCAGATGGACCGCAACCTCATTGACGCCGCCCAGGACCTGGGCTGCACCTGGATGCAGGCCTTCTGGAAGGTGGTCCTGCCGGAGATCAAGCCCGGCATCGTCTCCGGCGCCTTGACGGCCTTCACCATGAGCGTGGATGACTTCATCATCAGCTACTTCACGGCGGGCACCTCCTCCTCCACCCTGGCCATGACCATCTACGGCATGACGAAAAAGCGGGTGAGCCCCCAGATCAACGCCATCTCCACCCTGCTCTTCGTGACGGTGCTGCTGCTGCTGGCTCTCGTCAACTTCCGTGAGAACCGGGCCCAGAGCCGGAGCGACAAGCTCCGCCGGGGCGAGGCCGTTCCCCCCAAGCGGCAGCTGCCCCCTGTTCTCAAGCGGGTGGGCGCCGGTGCTCTGGCCGTGGCCCTCATCGCGGCGCTGGTGGTCACCGGCGCTTCCAGCCGCTCTGACCGGGTGGTGAACGTCTGCTCCTGGGGCGAGTATATCGACGAGGACCTCATCACGGAGTTCGAGGAGACCACCGGAATCCGGGTCAACTACCAGACGGCGGAGAGCAACGAGGCCCTCTACTCCCTCATCAACATGGGCGGGGCGGACTTCGACGTCATCGTCCCCTCGGACTACATGATCGGCCGTCTCATTGAGGAGGACATGCTGGCGGAGCTGAACTATGACAACATCCCCAACTTCGACCTCATTGACGACCGCTTCAAGAACCTCTCCTACGACCCGGAGAACAAGTATACCGTCCCCTATACCTGGAGCACTCTCGGCATCATCTATAACCGGGACATGGTGGACGGCGAGATCACCAGCTGGAGCGCCATGTTCGATCCCCAGTACGCGGGCCAGGTCCTGATGATCAACAACTCCCGGGACGCCCTGGCCGCCGGACTTTTCTACCTGGGCTACGACGTGAACACCACCGACAAGGGCCAGATCCGGGAAGCCTTCGAGCTTTTGAAGAACGCCAAGGACCAGGGGGTCTATCAGGCCTTCGTCATGGACCAGGTCTTCCAGAAGATGGAGGGCGGGAACGCCGCCATCGCCATGTACTACGCCGGCGACTACCTGACCATGGTGGACAACAGCGACCAGGACCTGGCCTTCGTCATCCCGGAGGAGGGCTCCAACTGGTTCGTGGACGCCATGTGCGTCCTGAAGACCTCCCAGCACAAGGAGGAGGCCGAGGCCTGGATCAACTTCATCACCTCCACCTCCTCCAGCCTTGCCAACATGGACTATATCTGGTATGGCTCCCCCAACGTGGAAGCCATGGAGGAGTACCCCGCCTACTATGAGGAAGAGTACGAGGAGGAGCTGGACCAGGAGACCCTGGACATCATCCTCACCCCGCCGGAGATCCTGGACAAGTGCCAGATGTACGTCAACCAGCCCCAGGACACCCTGCGCTACTACAGCGAGCTCTGGACGGAGTTGGGCATCTGACCCCCGCATTTCAGAAAGCCGGGAGCGGCGCGGCCATTCCGGCCCCGCCGCTCCCTTTCCTTTTCCGATCAAACTTACAAGGAGGAAATCACTATGATCCCTGTCGGCACCAAATTCGTCTGTGAGGAAGTCGTCACCCCCGAGCGCACCGCCGCCTCCGTGGGCTCCGGCCTGCTGCCAGTCTACGGCACCCCCTACATGCTGGCCCTGATGGAGAACGCCGCCCAGAGCGCCATTGCTCCCTTCCTGGAGGAAGGCCGCGGCAGCGTCGGCACCCATCTGGATGTCTTCCACAACGCTCCTACCCCCATCGGCATGACCGTCCACGCCGAGGCGGAGGTCCTCTCCGTCTCGGAGAACGGCAAGATGATCGACTTTGCCGTCCGCGCCTGGGATGACGCCGGTCCCATCGGCGAGGGCAAGCATACCCGCGCTATCATCCACAATGAGCGCTTCCTGCAGAAGTGCAATTCCAAGCTGGAGAAGTGAATGCGAAAAAACGCAGCCGTGTGGCCCAGGCCGCCCGGCTGCTTTCTCCCCATCTCACGGGGCGGGATGTGCTGGAGATCGCCTGCGGCACGGCGGACTTCTCCCTGGCCGCGGCGGAGACCGCCCGCAGCGTCACCGCCATCGACCTGGACGACTGCCGCCTCTCCCCCGCCGTGCGCTCCGGAGGATCCGTTTGCTTTCAGCGGATGGACGCCGCCGCGCTGAGCTTCCCGGACGGGAGCTTCGATACCGCCGTGCTCTATAATGCCCTGGGCCACCTGACAGCCATCCTGCCGGCGGTGCTTTCGGAAGCCCTCCGGGTGCTGCGCCCCGGCGGCGCACTGATCGTCTGCTCCTCCTTCTCACTGGACAAGACCGCCATGGAGGAGCACTTTCTTCCCCTGCTCTCAGAGCGGGGGCTTCCCTTCTCCCGTCGGGAGGAGGGACCCTTCCGCATCCTGGGAATCTTCCGCTGATACTCTCGAAAAGGAAACGCCCTGCCGCTTTCAGCCGCAGGGCGTTCCTTTCATTTCACTGTGACGCGGATCTCTGCCTCCGTCTGCAGGACGGAGCGCTGGCCGTTTTCCGTGTCGTAATAGCTCACGAGGAAACTGCCGTCGTAGCCGCCGGGTTCCAGCCGCTCCGCCGCGCCGGGCAGGAGCTCCAGAGTATAGACTGCGGTCCCGGGTGGCAGCAGGCCGCTCTCCGCCAGCACCTCCCCCTGGATGAGCAGCTGGATCACCAGCCCCTGGTCCGAGCTGGCCGGGTCCACGAAGGCCAGAGAAACAGTCCCGCTCTCCCGATCGATCTCCGCTGTCGCCTGATAGCGGAGCGTCACGGAGCCGCCCTCCCCGCCAGGAATGCTGGTGTCCTCCTCATAGGGGACGGCGTTGGGGTCCTGCTCCGGCGCCCGGTCCGGCGGCAGATGCGCGTCCTTGGGGAGCAGCAGCGCGCCCACCGCGATGCCCAGCGCCAGAGCGCAGAGCACCGCCAGCACCGTCAGGAGATTCTTCCGGATGTTCTTCGGATCTTTCATAGGTCCTCCTTCAGAAGAGCGTGATCTGGCTGGTGTCCGCCATGCCGGCGAAGGCGCCCAGCTTCTTCAGCTGCTCGATGTGGGTCTTGGAGAGCTTATTGCAGCAGAGGGAGAACTCCTCGATGGAGATGAACTCCTTCCCCTGCCGCTTCTCCACGGTGTCGATGGCCGCGGTCTCGCCCAGGCCCCGGACCGAGGTGAAGGGCGGCAGCAGGCCGTTCTCCGTCACCTTGAAGCGGGTAGCGTCAGACTCGTAGATGCTGATGGTCTCAAACTGGAAGCCCCGGAGATAGAACTCGTAGCAGACCTCCAGCGTGGTCATGAGGTCCTGCTCTACGGCGGTGGCGTCCTTGTTGTTCTCGATCTCCTTGATCTTCCTCTTCACGGCCTCCTTTCCGGCGCAGCAGAACTCCGCGTCGAAGGCCTTGGCCCGGATGGAGAAGAAGGTGGCGTAGAAGGCCAGGGGCCGGTGGACCTTATACCAGGCGATGCGGAAGGCCATCATCACGTAGGCCACGGCGTGGGCCTTCGGGAAGAGGTAGCCGATCTTCGCCAGGGAGTCGATGTACCACTGGGGCACCTGGTGCTCCTCCATGGCTTCCACCCAGCCCTCCTGGAAGCCGCCCTTCTTCACCTTGCCCTTTCGCACGGCCTCCATGATCTTGAAGCTCATCTTGGGCTCGAGGCCCATGGAGATGAGGTAGAGCATGATGTCGTCGCGGCAGCCCACGGTCTGCAGAACGCTTGCCGTGCCGCTGAGGATCAGGTCCTTGGCGTTGCCCAGCCACACGTCCGTCCCGTGGGAGAAGCCGGAGAGCCGCAGCAGAGTGTTGAAATCCTTGGGCTGGGTGTCCACCAGCATCTGGCGGGTAAAGCGGGTGTTGAACTCCGGGATGGCCACGGCCCCGGTGGGGCCCAGGATCTCGTCGTTCTCATAGCCCAGGACCTTGCTGGAGGTGAAGATGGACATGGTGTCCCTGTCGTCCAGCAGGATGTCGTGGGGGTCCACGCCGGTGAGGTCCTGGAGCATCCGGACCATGGTGGGGTCATCGTGACCCAGCATGTCCAGCTTCAGAAGGTTATCCTCCATGCAGTGGTATTCAAAGTGGGTGGTGACGGTGTCGCTCTCGGCGTCGTCCGCCGGGTGCTGCACGGCGGTGAAGTCCTCCACGTCCAGATCGTCCGGCACAACGACCAGGCCGCCCGGGTGCTGGCCCGTGGTCCTTCGGACGCCCACGCAGCCCGCCGTCAGGCGGTTCTCCTCCGCCCGTCCGGCACTCATGCCGTTCTCTTCCAGGTATTTCTTCACGAAGCCGTAGGCAGTCTTCTCCGCCAGGGTACCGATGGTCCCCGCCCGGAAGACCTGGGTCTCACCGAACATCTCGATGGCGTGGCGATGGGCCTTGCCCTGGTACTCGCCGGAGAAGTTCAGGTCGATATCCGGCACCTTGCCGCCGCCGTAGCCCAGGAAGGTCTCAAAGGGGATGTCAAAGCCGTCCTTCACATAGGGGACGCCGCAGTCCGGACAGAGCTTGTCCGGCAGGTCCGCGCCGCAGCCGTAGCTGCCGTCCATAATGAACTCGCTCCGGCGGCACTTGGGGCAGCGGTAGTGGGGCGGCAGGGAGTTGACCTCCGTGATGCCGGACATGTAGGCCACGAGAGACGAGCCAACGGACCCTCGGGAGCCCACGAGATAGCCGTTCTCCAGGGACCGCTGCACCAGCTTCTGCGCCGACATGTAGACCACATCGTACTTTCCCAGGATGCTCTTGAGCTCCACGTTCAGCCGGTCCACGATGAGTTGAGGGAGCTCATCCCCATAGAGGGCGTGGGCCTTCTCCCAGACCATCCGGTCCAGGTCCTCCCGGGAGTTCTCCAGCCGGGGCGGGAAGAGCTTTCCGGCAGGCAGCAGCTCGATCTGCTCGCAGGCGTCCGCGATGGCGTTGGTGTTGGTGACCACCACCTCCCGGGCCTTCTCCTCCCCCAGGTAGGAGAACTCCTCCAGCATCTCGTCCGTGGTCTTGAAGTAGATGGGCAGGGGTGCGTTGGCGTCCGGGAATTTCTTGGATGCCAGCAGGATGTGCCGGTAGACCTCGTCCTCCGGCTCCAGGAAGTGGACGTCGCCGGTGGCGCAGACGGGCTTGCCCAGCTCCTCCCCCAGGCGGACGATGGTACGGTTGAAGTCCCGCAGCTCCTCCTCGGAGCGGACATCGCCGTTTCGCAGCATGAAGAGGTTGTTGCAGATGGGCTGGATCTCCAGGAAGTCATAGAACTCCGCGATGCGCTTGAGCTCATCCCAGTCCTTGTGGTCCGTCACCGCCCGGAAGAGCTCCCCCGCCTCGCAGGCGGAACCCACGATGAGCCCCTCCCGGTGGGCCATGAGCTCGGTCTTGGGAATGGTGGGCACCCGCTTGAAGTACTTGAGGTTGGAGGCGGAAATCAGCTGGTAGAGGTTTTTGAGGCCCATCTTGTTCCGGGCCAGCAGGATGATGTGCTTGGGGAAGCGGTTGGACTTGCTGCCCTGGGGCCGGAGCTTCGCCATCTCGGCGTTGATCTCCTGCAGGCGGCGGATGCCTTTTTCATGGAGCATCTTCCAGAATGGGATCAGCATGTAGCCCACGGTGGCGGCATCGTCCGACGCCCGGTGGTGGTTGAAATTGGGCAGATCCAGGTGGTCTGCCACGATATCCAGCTTGTACTTTCCCAGCCCCGGCAGCAGGTTCTGGGCCAGGATCAAGGAGTCGATATAGGTCGGGTGGAAGTCATAGCCCGCCTTGCGGCAGCCCTCCCGGATGAAGCCGATGTCGAACTCCGCGTTGTGGGCGGCCAGGGTCCGTCCGTCCACAAAGTCCAGAAAGGCCCGCAGGGCCTCCGCCGGCTGGGGGGCGCCCTTCAGCATCTCGTCCGTGATGCCGGTAAGGCCGATGATCTCCGGCGACAGCTTCCGTCCCGGGTCCACAAAGGTCTGGAAGCGCTCGCAGACCTCTCCGTTCCGCAGCACCACGGCGCCGATCTCCGTGATCTCCTCCTGGGTGACATTGAGGCCGGTGGTCTCGATGTCGAAGCAGACGATGTCCTCCTCCAGAGGGGCATCGCCCTTTCCGTGGACGGCGATGCGGTCGTCCAGATTGTTGATGAAGTAGCCCTCCATGCCGTAGAGGATCTTGATCTTCCCCTTGGCGGCCTTGGTGGCATCCGGGAAGGACTGCACCACGCCGTGGTCCGTGATGGCGATGGCAGGATGTCCCCAGCGGATGGCGGTCTTCACCGCGTCTCCCGTGTCAGTGAGGGCGTCCATGTTGCTCATCTTGGTGTGGAGGTGCAGCTCCACCCGCTTCTCCGGCGCGGTGTCCTGCCGCTGGGGGTGGGCGGCGGTCATGATGTTCATGGGCATCATCTGGATGTCCTTGCCGTCCCAGGTGGGCTCCATCCGCCCCTGCACCGTGAGATACATCCCCGGCTGGATCTTGCTGCCCACGCCCTGGGCCTCCTTGGTGGTGAGGTTCTTCTGCACCAGGACGGAGTAGTCCTCATCCGTCATCTCAAAGGCCAGCCGCCAGAGGCCGGGCTTCCGGGTCTCGTGACAGTCGGCGGAGAAGACCCGCCCCGTGATGACGGCGGGTCCCATCTTCAGGTTCAGGCTGCGGATGGGAACGGGCTTCCCCTTGATCTCCCGGCCGTAAAGGAGGTCTCCCTTCCCCCCGCCGGAGGCAGCGGGTTTCCCCTCCCCCGCCCGCTCAGCCGGCGGCGGAGGTGGCGGGGACACGCAGTCCGCCTGGAGCGTGACCTTGGTGAAGGCGTAGTCCCGGAGGATCATCTCCTCCAGGGTGCGGAGCTCCTCCGGCGCCAGGGGGCTCCGGGTCTCCAGCGTCATCTCCATGGAGTAGTCCTTCTGGTGGATGACGGCGGAGCGGATCAGGGTCCCCAGCAGCGCCGTCTTCAGCGCCGGCGGGGGCGTCAGGTCCGGGAACAGTTGAAAAAACGGGATCTTCTGCGGCATTGCGATTCTCTCTCCCACTCTCTATGCCAATCTCTTGGCCCTCTTACACCGGGCCGCGGCAGGTCTTTCCCCGCCGCGGCCCGCGGAATTTACAGCTTTTCGATCTCAGCCATCAGGGCATCCAGCAGCTGGTCCTGGGGCACCTTCCGGAGGATCTCTCGCTTCCGGTAGAGGAGCCCCTCGCCGTTGCCCCCGGCGATGCCGATGTCCGCGGCGCCGGCCTCCCCGGGTCCGTTGACGGCGCAGCCCATGACGGCCACGGTGATGTCCTTGGGGCAGTCCGCAAGGCGCCGCTCCACCTCCTCCGCCAGGGGGATGAGGTCGATGCGGGTGCGGCCGCAGGTGGGGCAGGCGATGAGGTTCACACCGCCCTTCCGGAGCCCGGCAGCCTTCAGGATCTTCCGGGCTGCCCAGACCTCCTCCACCGGGTCCGCCGTCAGCGTCACCCGGATGGTGTCGCCGATGCCGAGGCACAGAAGCCCCCCGATGCCCATGGCGGACTTCACCATGCCCATAGCGGGGGTCCCGGCCTCGGTGACCCCCAGGTGCAGGGGATAGTCCGTCCGCTCGGAGAGGAGCCGGTAGGCCGCCATGGTCAGCGGCACATCCGAGCACTTCACGGAGATGCAGATCTCGTCAAAGTCAAAGCGGTTCAGAATGGCCACGTGGCCCATGGCGCTCTCCACCAGCGCTTCGGCGGTAACGCCGCCGTACTTGGCCCGGAGCTCCTTCTCAAGAGACCCGCCGTTGACGCCGATGCGGATGGGGATGCCCCTTTGACGACAGGCGTCCGCCACGGCCTTCACCCGCTCCTCCGAGCCGATGTTGCCGGGGTTGATGCGGATGGCGTCCACGCCCCGCTCCGCCGCCATCAGGGCCAGGCGGTGGCTGAAATGGATGTCCGCCACCAGGGGGATGTGGATCTGTTCCTTGATCTGATCCAGGGCGCGGGCCGCCGCCTCATCGGGCACGGCCACCCGGATGATCTCGCAGCCCGCCTCCTCCAGCCGGAGGATCTGGGCGACCGTGGCCGCCACATCATCGGTCTTCGTATTGCACATGGACTGGATGCTCACCGGGGCGCCGCCGCCCACGGGCACCGGGCCCACGTTGATTCGCTTCGTCATGGCATTCGCCTCTTATCGGATGAGTTTGAAGATATCGTGGGCCGTCACAAAAAGCATGAAGCCCATCAGCGCCACCAGAAATACCGAACTGATGGCGTTCTCATACTTTGCGGGGATGCGGCGGCGGAAGAGCTTCGCCGCCAGGGTATCCAGGATCAGGAAGAGGATATGTCCCCCGTCCAGCGCCGGGATGGGCAGAAGGTTCATCACCGCGAGGTTCACCGCGATGAGAGCCGCGAAGCTGGCGATGCTCCGGATGGCAGCCAGCGTCCCGTTCTGGTCGTTGGCCTCCGCCTGCTGCTGGGACTCCATCCCCACATCCGTGATGGTGGAGACGATGGCCACCGGCCCGCCCACATCGTCCATGGAGGCACCGCCCGTCACCAGCTGCCGCAGGCTGAACCAGACGATCTGCACGTAGTCCGCCGTCTGATACCAGACGTAGCGGAGCCAGGTGCCGATCCCGTCGGACTCCACCATCCCAACGGTGAGATAGAGGCCGAAGCCCTGATAGGGCTGGCCCTTCTGGTCGCTGCAGGTCCGCTTCTGGAGCTCCACCCGGATGTGCTCCCCGTCCCGGACCAGCTCCACCTCCGCCGTGTCCCCGGCGTAGGCAAGATACATCTGGGCGTCGCCGGTGACATAGGTCCGGTAGCCGTTGACCTTGTAAAACCGGTCCCCGGCCTGGATGCTGTCTCCCGCCACCGCCGCCAGCTCCGGCGCGGTGCCGCTGACCTGGTCCACATAGAACCCGGCGGCCCCGGCAAAGAGGATGGCGATGATGAGAAGGCCGGTGAGGAAGTTCATTCCCGCCCCGGCGGCGAAGATCAGAAGCCGCTTCCAGAAGCCCTGCTTCCCCAGGGCCCGGGGGCTGTCGGACTCCTCACCCTCCCCCTCCATGGCGCAGAAGCCGCCGATGGGGAGCAGACGCCAGGAGTACTGGGTCTCCCCCTTCTGGCGCTTCCAGAGGCAGAGGCCCATGCCGATGGAGAACTCGTTGACCTGGACGCCGCAAAGCTTCGCCGCCAGGAAATGGCCCAGCTCATGGACGGCAATGAGGATGCCGAAGACCAGGATGGCCGCCAGGATATAGGGAACTTTCGCCAAGAACACGCTCATTCACTGAACTCCTTTGAGAATTTCCGCCTCCACGGCCCGCCGGGCCGCGGCGTCCGCCGCCAGGATGTCCGCAAGCTGCGGATCGTCCTGCACCGGCACCTGCGCCAGGGCCGCCGCCACCAGCCTGGGGATATCTAAGAAGCCGATCTCCCGGCGGAGGAAGTGCCCCACTGCCGCCTCGTTGGCGCCGTTGAGGATGGCGCAGGCGGTGCCGCCCCACCGGGCCGCGCCCTCGGCCAGGGCCAGGCAGGGGAAGCTCTCCCGGTCCGGCGCGGCGAAGGTCAGGGGCGGGCAGGAGAGAAGATCCAGCGGCGGGAGGCTGCTCTCCGCCCGCTGGGGCCAGGTCAGGGCATAGCGGATGGGCAGGCGCATATCCGGCGTCCCCAGCTGTGCCAGCACCGCCCCGTCCCGGAACTCCACGAGAGAGTGGACGATGCTCTGCCGGTGGATCAGGACCTCCACCTGGGAGAGGGGCAGGCGGTAGAGCCGCATGGCCTCGATGACCTCCAGCCCCTTGTTCATCAGCGTGGCGCAGTCCACGGTGATCTTTTCGCCCATCTTCCAGTTCGGGTGCTGTAAGGCGTCATCCCTTGTCACAGGCTGCAATTCCACCGCTTTCCGTCCATAGAAGGGTCCGCCGGAGCAGGTGAGAAGGATCCTCTTGACCTCTTCCCTCCCCCGGCAGCCCTGCAGGCACTGGAAGATGGCGGAGTGCTCGCTGTCCACCGGCACGATCTCCGCGCCGTAGCGGTCCGCAGCGGCCATCACCAGCTCCCCGGCGCAGACCAGGGTCTCCTTGTTGGCAAGGGCGATGCGCTTGCCCTCCCGGATGGCGGCGAGGGTCGGCTTCAGCCCCACCATGCCCACAACGGCGGTGAGCACGGTGTCGGCCTGGGGCAGCGTGGCCGCCGCCAGCAGTCCCTCCTCCCCAGAGAGGACCTTCGTCTCCGTGTCCGCCAGCCGGACCCGGAGCTCCGCCGCGGCGGTCTCGTCGGTCAGGACGGCCAGGGCGGGATGGAACTCCCGCACCTGCGCCTCCATCCGCTCCACGCTGGCGTTGGCCGTCAGGGCTGCCACACTCAGTCCCAGCTCCCGGACCACGTCCAGGGTCTGGCGGCCGATGGAGCCGGTGGAACCCAGTATCGCAATGGTATTCGTCATAGTCTCGTCCCGATTCCTGAAATCATCCCAGCAGCGCCGCCAGAAGGTACGCGAAGGGCGCCACGAAGGTCACACTGTCAAAGCGGTCCAGCACCCCGCCGTGGCCCGGCAGGAGCTTGCCGTAATCCTTCACCCCGAACTCCCGCTTGATAACGGAGAAGCTCAGGTCGCCGATCTGGTCGATGACGCTGCCGAGGAGCCCCAAGGCCAGGATCTGTCCCCAGGAGAGGAAGCTCTCCCCCAACGCCCAGGTACCGATGGCGTGGAGCAGGAGCATCCCGATGACGCCGCCCAGCAGGCCGCCGACGCCGCCCTCAATGGTCTTCTTCGGGCTCACGTGAGGGGCCAGCTTGTGCTTCCCACAGGCCATGCCCGCGAAAAGGGCGAAGGTATCGCTGCCGAAGGAGATGGCGAGCGGCAGCCACACCATCACCGTCCCGTGGTCCCCCATCCGGAGCCGCAGCAGGCAGGAGAGCATCAGCGGGAAGACGAGCCCCCCGAAGATGCCCGCCGTCAGGTGGGCGAAGGGCACCGCCCCCTCCTTCCCGTAGCGGAGGATGGCGTGGAGGAAAAGCCCCAGCACAAGGGCCAGTCCCAGAATGGGAAGGCCCCAGGGAAAACCCGCCGCCTGGATCTCTCCCTCCAGGGAGAGGGGCATGACGCTGTAAAAGGATTCCCCAAAGACCGCCAGCGGTACCAGTGCCGCGCTCCCCTCCGTCAGAACACAGAGCGTCCTATTCCCCGCCGCGCCCACGGCGTGCAGGAGCTCGTGGGCCCCCACGGCGCAGAGGGCCATCATCAGCAGCATAGTGGCCCAGGCCGGGGCGAAGCTCAGCACCAGCACCAGCAGGGGGATGCCGATGACCCCCACCATCACTCGTTTGAACATTGCGTTTCACCCTTTCCGGCGTCCCGGGGGACGCCGTCTCTTTCTCACTTTTTCACTCCGCCGAAGCGTCGGTCCCGGTGCTGATAGGCGTCGATGGCCCGCAGCAGCTCCGCCTCGTCGAAGTCCGGCCAGAGGGTCTTCGTGACGTAGAACTCCGAATAGGCGCACTGCCAGAGGAGGAAGTTGGAGATCCGCTCCTCCCCGCCGGGGCGGATGATGAGCTCCGGATCCGGGATGCTGGCGGAGTCCAGATAGCTCGAGAACAGCCCCTCCGTCAGCTCCTCCGGCTTCCGCTTCCCCTCCGCGCAGTCGGCGGCGAAGCGCCGGGCCGCCCGCAGGATCTCGTCCCGCCCGCCGTAGTTCAGGCAGACGTTTGCCTGGAAGCAATCCTTAGGCAGATGCTCCGTGATCTCGTCGGTCTCATAGGCCAGGGCCCGGAGCTCCGGGGCGATGGGCGTCATGTCCCCGAAGAAGTGGAGCCGGATGTGGTCCCGCTCCATGCTGTCCACTGCCTCCAGCAGGTACTTCTTGAGAAGCGCCATGATGGTGGAGACCTCCGTCTCCGAGCGCTTCCAGTTCTCCGTGGAGAAGGCGTAGACCGTGAGGTAGCGGATGCCGATGTCCTTGCAGTACGTCGCGATGCGGCGGAAGGTCTCGGCTCCCACCTTGTGTCCCGCGGTGCGGGGCAGGCCCCGCTGGGTGGCCCAGCGGCCGTTGCCATCCATGATAATGGCAATGTGACGGGGCAGGTGGGCCATATCCACCTGCCCCGCCTCGTTCATGGGAATGTTCTCTGCCATCAGACCGCCATCAGTTCCTTTTCCTTCTTGGCAAGGAGCTCGTCGATCTTCTTGCAGCTGTCGTCGGTCATCTTCTGAAGGTCCTTCTCCGCGGCCTTCAGCTCGTCCTCGGTGATCTCGGACTTCTTCTCCATCTTCTTGAAGTAGTCCATGGCGTCCCGGCGGATGTTGCGGATGGCCACCTTGCCGTTCTCGCCGTACTTGTGGATCTGCTTGACCAGCTCCTTGCGGCGCTCCTCCGTCAGCTGGGGGAAGGCCAGGCGCAGGGAACGGCCGTCGTCCTGGGGGTTGATGCCGAGGTCAGAGGTCTCGATGGCCTTCTTGATGAGCTTCACGGCGCTGGTGTCCCAGGGCTGGATCACGAGAGACCGGGGGTCGGGAGAGGTGATGGAGGCGATCTGCTGGATGGGGGTGGGGCTGCCGTAGTAGTCCACCATGATGCGGTCCAGCACGGAGGCGTTGGCCCGGCCCGCCCGGACGGACGCGAAGTCCGCGGAGACGGAGTCGATGCTCTTGCTCATCTTTTCCTCATAAACCTTGTATTCGTCCTTCAGCATAACAGTTTACTCCTTTACGATCGTTCCGATTTTTTCGCCGCGCAGCACGCGGAGGATGTTGCGGGGGTCCTTCAGGGCAAAGAGCAGCACAGGGATGTGGTTATCCATGGAGAGAGAGGTGGCGGTGAAGTCCATCACCGAGAGATGGTTCGCCAGGATGTCGTCGTAGCTGATGCTGTCGTACTTCACGGCGGTGGGGTCCTTCACGGGATCCGCGGAGTAGACGCCGTCCACGTTCTTGGCCAGGAGGATGACGTCGGCGTTGATCTCCGCCGCCCGCAGCACCGCCGCCGTATCCGTGGAGAAGAAGGGACAGCCGGTGCCAGCGCCGAAGATGACGACCCGGCCCTTTTCCAGGTGCCGGATGGCCCGGGAGCGGATGTAAGGCTCCGCGATGGAGCTCATCTCCACCGCCGTCTGCACCCGGACGGGAATACCCTTCTGCTCGCAGACATCCGCCACCGCCAGGCAGTTCATCACCGTGGCCAGCATGCCCATGTGGTCGGCCCGGGTGCGCTCCATCTTGCCGCCGGCGTTTCTGGCGCCCCGCCAGAAGTTGCCGCCGCCGATGACGATGCCCACCTGAACGCCCATGTCCACGCACTCTTTGATGACGTCGCAGACCTGGCCGATGACCTCGAAATCCAGACCCGTACCCTTGTCGCCGGACAGGGCCTCGCCGCTGATCTTCAGCAGCACCCGCTTGTATACCGGTTGATCCATTGGAACCATCCTCCCGTCAGAAAAGTTTGATTTTTTCATACAGATGTATTTTACCGTATTTCTCCGCTTTTGCAAAGGGGGTATCTGCTCTTTTTCACCGAAAATTCAAAAAGCCCCCGGCCCGCTCCCCTCTTCCCGGCCTCCGGCGGCGGCTTTTCCCGGGAAAGGCGCCTTTTTTCGTCCCGTTTCGCCGCCGCAACCGATATTTGACACCCGGGTGGTAGCTTTCCCGCCGGGGAGATGCTATGATAGGGACCGTGGAAGCCCTCCCCCGCCGTCCGCGGCGGCCGGTGGAAGGACGCTCCCCATTCTCAATTTTCAATTTCAAAGGAGGACTCCGCCATGACCTTGGGCCAGCGGATCAGTGAATACCGGAAGAAGCTCGGCATCTCCCAGGAGGAGCTGGGTGCCCGGCTTGGCGTCAGCCGTCAGGCCGTCAGCAAGTGGGAGACGGATATCGCCTCCCCGGATATGGAAAACCTCCTGGCCCTCAGCCGGGAGTTCGGCATCTCCGTGGCGGAGCTCACCGCCACCCCGGAGGAAACGCCTCCGGAGCCCCAGGCCCCGGAACCCTCCCCCACGGGAAAGGGCTTTCCCTGGAAGGGGCTCTGCTTCGCCCTGCTCGCCTGCGTCCTTGTTCTCGGGGCTCTCTGGTGGAACGCCCGGAGGAATGTGGAGCATCTTCCCAGTTCCTCCGCCCAGGGGGATCCCGACGGCCCCCAGACCGACTTTGCCCTGGTCTTTGACTGGATGGAGCCGCCGGAGTTTCTGGAGCTCGGGGAACAGAAGGAGGACTATCCCTTCGGCGTGGACCTTTTCCTCCAGGGGCCGGATACCGTGGTCACCGGGGACAATGGCGAAACGGTCCACACCTTGGGGGATCTGAGCAAGGACCATTTCCGTCTCTCCTACACCCAGTATGAGGACGGCGGCCAGACCTACCGCATCCTGACCATGTTGGAGTGCGTCGGCACCAAGGAGATCAGTACGCCCCGGGGCATCCACGTGGGCAGCACCAAGGCGGAGGTGGTGGGCGTCTACGGCATGGATCTTGTCTACTGTGTGAAGCAGGAATACGGCGAGCTTTTGACAGAGCATGACTACTACTATGCCTACCAACCTCAGGAAGCCTTCTCCCTGAGCCTGTGCTTTTTCATGAAGGACGGTCTCGTTGCCGGCATCCGGGTAGAGAACATGCAGGATCTGGGCAATGACGCCTACGCCGTGGATAACCTTTATACCTTCCCGATCCTCACCAACGGTGACCCGGACTACTCCCACCGCCAGGACATCTATCAGGAGCCGGTGGACGCCACCCGGAGCGTCTACATTGCCTGGAACGCCCTCGTGACCCGGGAAAATCTCTCCGCCGAAGAGCGCTATGCCTACCGCCGGGACGTCTTTAGCAGCCTGCCGGAGATGGACTGGCAGGAGTTCATGCAGTTGGGCGGCTCCGATGATCCCGTTACGACGGCGGAGGCCTTCGCCGACTGGCTCCGGAATCAGGAGAGCTTTTCCGAGGGTGAGATCTACTACATCCAGCGGGGCTCCATGGCGAAGGGGCTGGACGGCGCTTACTCAGAGAACTATGACTCCATTCTGGCCGCCGCCCTTGCCTATGACCCGGTGGGCTTTGCAAAGCAGCTGGCCTATGACTCCGGTGCGGACGAATCCCAGCTGCGCACCCACGTCCTGATGTCGGCCGCCTACGGCATCGACTATACCCCCACCCGTGCCAGCGCCGCCGTGGAAAAGCTGGACGCCGCCATCGGCACCAACGCCCTGACGGAGGAGGAGAACGCCTGGGCCAGGCTCCTGCGCTACTACCTGGCAAATCCCAACAACGGCGACTACTCCGACTACCCCAAGACGCCAGAGGATCTTCCGGCCTGAGAAAAAAGCGGAAAGCCCCCGGCTTTCCGCTTTTTCATACACTTTTCCCCGCCTGTCCCTTGCAAGTCCCGGCAAAGGGCGCTACAATAGGGCCAAGAAAATCATCGGGAGGGACCGCTATGAACGAGTACCGTGAGCGCATCCACCAGGCCGTCGGCAAGGCCGAAGAGCCTCTGCGGCTGCTGCAGTCTGGCAAGCTGGACCGCAAGACCGTCCTGACTGTCCTCCACAAGCTGGACTGGAGGAAGGCCGCCGTCGTGACCTTGGGCACGGCGGCAGCGGCCTCCGCCGTGAGCGCTGCCGCCCAGCGCCGCTTCTACCAGGGCATCGTCTCCCGGGAGCTGAAGCGCCAGCTGGGCCCCCTGCGGGAGCAGCTGGACGAGATCCAGGCCGAGAACCGCCAGCTCCGCCGGGAGCTTTTGAAGGTGGAGGAGGAAGTCCAGGACCCCGCCCCCGAGACCCCCGAAGCCTGAGAACAGAAGTCCCCCTCCGCTCCGGAGGGGGACTCTCTTCATTTCGCTTTCTCCGGCCGGCAGAGGAGGGTCAGTGCCGCCACGGTGACGGCGAGGCCCAGCAGGTTCCAGAGGGAGGGATACTCCTGGAAGAACACGGCCCCGAAGAGGCAGGCCGCCGTGGGCTCGCCTCCGCTGGCCAGGATCGCCACCATGCCACCGTCCAGATAGAGCTGGGAGAGGGTATAGAGGGCGTAGGGCAGGATGGTGGTGAAGGCCGCGTGGGCCAGGGTGAAGACCGTGTTCCCCACCGGTGCTTCCGCCAGGAAGGCTCCAAAGCTGCCCCAGTCCGTCAGGGGCAGCAGCACCAGGGAGATGGCCAGGATGCTGTAGAAGATGATGGTGAAGGTATCATAGCCCCGGTTGGAGGCCGTCTTGGAGAAGATGGCATAGAGGGCATAGAAGAAGGCCGACAGCACCCCCATGCCGATGCCGCCCCAGGACCACTGGAGCCCCGATCCCTCCAGCACGCCGCTGACGAGAAGGCAGCCCACCAGGGCCAGGGCCATGCAGCCCAGCTTCCGCGCGGTGATCTTCTCCCGGAAGAGCACGGCGGAGAGCAGCATCACAAAGATGGGCGAGAGCCCCAGCAGCACCGCCGCGAGAGACATGCTGACGGTCCGGATGGCCTCGTTGTAGCAATAGTTCAGCCCCAGCATCCCCAGGATGCCGCTGCCGAGGAAGATCCAGAGGTCCTGCCAGCGCACCCGCAGGAGCTTGGGCTTCCAGCAGAGAAGGATGAGGAACAGGATCACCGCGCCCACGCACATCTTCGTCGCCAGGATGGTGTAGCTGTCCATGCCGAAGGCGTAGAGCTTGCGCACAAAGACCCCGGCCGAGCCCCACATGGCCCCCGCCAGGATGGGCAGCGCCGCGGTCCACTTTTTCCCTGCTTTCATATCGTATCCTCCTATGGTCCCGTTGGTTTTTCACAGTCGAAAGACAGTGTAGCACTCCCTCTCCCCGGAAGTCAATCGTTTTCGCGGCTTTTTCCCCGGAATCGGCAAAAAGGCCCTGTCCGCCCGAGGCGGACAGGGCCTTTTTCATGCTCTCACTGGCTGCGCTGCGTCAGGAGGGAGATGAGCTCCTCCTTCCCCGTGCCCTTCTCGGCGGAGAAGGGCAGCAGCACGTCCTCCTCCCCCAGTTCCAGGGTCTCCCGGATGAGCTGGAGAGCGGGCTCCACCTGGCTTTTTTTCAGTTTGTCCAGCTTGTTGGCCACCACAATCTCCGGACAGCCGGACTGGCGGAACCACTGGTGCATGGTGAGGTCGTTGGCAGTGGGCTGGTGCCGGATATCCACGATGAGGACTCCCCCCGTCAAGACCTCGCTCTCGGACTGAAAGAAGCTCTCCATGAGGCGGGCCCAGCGGGCCTTTTCCGCCTGACTGACCTTGGCGTATCCGTAGCCTGGAAGATCCACGAGGTAAGCCTTGCCGTCGATGCGGAAGTAGTTGATGTGGATCGTCTTGCCGGGGGACGCGCCCACGTAGGCCAGGTTTTTGCGCCCCACAAGGCGGTTGATGACCGAGGACTTCCCCACGTTGGATCGCCCGGCGAAGGCGAACTGGGGCAGACCGTCCCGCAGGAAGTCACCAGGCTTCCCAGCGGAGCGGACGAACTCCGGCTTGTTGAAATTCAGGGCCATGACATCCTCCTTACTGCCGCAGCACGGGCCGGGCGGGCTCTGCCACCGCCGGAACGAAGGCAGCCTCGGCAGGCTCCGCCGCGGCCTCCTCCCGGGGGCAGAGGGCGGCGGAGAGCACTTGGTCCACCGTGGTGACGGGGATAAAACGCAGGGCCTTCCGCACGGTCTGGTCGATGTCCTCCAGGTCCCGGACGTTGTCCTGGGGGATAAGGACGGTCTCCACGCCGTAGCGCAGGGCCGCCATGGTCTTCTCCTTCAGTCCGCCGATGGGCAGCACCCGGCCCCGGAGGGTCACCTCTCCGGTCATGGCGAGGCGGGCCCGGATCTTCCGCCCGGTGAGGGCAGAGCAAAGGGCGGTGGCGATGGCGATGCCGGCGGAGGGCCCGTCCTTGGGAACGGCTCCCTCCGGGAAGTGGATGTGGATGTCCTTGGTCTTATAGAAGTCCGCCGGGATGCCCAGCTCCCCGCAGCGGGTCCGGAGGCAACTGAGGGCCGCCTGGGCGGATTCCTTCATCACATCGCCCAGGTTTCCGGTGAGTTCCAGCTTGCCGGAGCCCTCCATCACGTTGACCTCCACGGCCAGGATCTCGCCCCCCGCCTGGGTCCAGGCGAGGCCGTTCACCACGCCGATCTCCTCCCGCTCCGTGTGGAGGGATGGGGGGTAGGGCATGGGACCCAGCAGCTCAGGAAGGTCTTTCTCTGTAAAGGAGACCCGCTTGCCATCTCCGGAGACCAGCCGCATATCCGCCTTTCGGCAGAGGGCGCCCAACTGGCGCTCCAGCTGCCGGACGCCGCTCTCCCTCGTGTAGTCCCGGATGACGGCCCGGACGGCTCCCTCGCTGATCCGGAGCTGGCGGCGCGTCAGGCCGCTCTCCGCCATCTGCTTTGGCAGCAGGTGCCTGATGGCGATCTGGAGCTTTTCCTCGTCGGTATAGCTGGAGAGCCGGATGAGCTCCATCCGGTCCAGCAGCGGGGCAGGAATGGTCTCCGTGGTGTTGGCGGTGGTGATGAACAGCACCCGGGAGAGGTCCACCGGGATCTCCAGGTAATGGTCCCGGAACGCAACGTTCTGCTCCCCGTCCAGCACCTCCAGCAGGGCGGAGGCCGGGTCGCCCCGGTAGTCATTGCCCAGCTTGTCGATCTCGTCCAGCAGCAGCAGGGGATTCATGGCCCCGCTGCGGGAGATGGCCTCAATGACCCGGCCCGGCATGGAGCCTATGTAGGTCTTCCGGTGGCCCCGGATGTCCGCCTCGTCCCGGACGCCGCCAAGACTCAGCCTTGCCAGCTTCCGGTTCGTCGCCTTGGCGGCACTCATGGCGATGGAGGTCTTGCCCACGCCAGGAGGGCCCACCAGACACAAGATCTGCGCCTTCCCGTTGGGGTTCATCTGCCGGACGGCGAGAGACTCCAGGATGCGCTCCTTCACCTTCTCCAACCCGAAGTGGTCCCGCTCCAGAATTTTGCGGGCGGCCTCCACGTTGAGGCGCTCCTTGGTCTCCACGCCCCAGGGCATCTCCAGGCACACGTCCAGATAGTTCCGGGCCACCGCCGCCTCGGCGCTGCCGTAGGGCTGCCGGGCGATGCGGTCCACTTCCCGGAGAAGGTGCTTGCGGCTCTCCTCCGGCAGGGGCAAGGCCTCGATCCTCTGGCGGTAGTCCTCCAGCTCGTCCTCCTCGCCCAGCTCGTTCTGCATCACCCGGATCTGGGTCCGCAGGATCTGCTCCCGCTGGCCCCGCTCCAACTCCTGCCGGACCTTGCCCTCCATCTCCTTCTGGAGACTCAGGACCTCATTCTCCCGGGCCAGGAGCTCGTTGACCTGTTTCAGACGCCGGGAGGGGTCCCGCTCCTCCAGGACCTCCTGCTTCTCGTGGTAGCGGAAATCGCAGTTGTGGGCAATGAAGTCCGCCAGCGCACCGGGATCCCGGCTCTCCAGCACCATGGCCCGCGCCGCGTCCGAGACACCGCCCACCAGCTCCGCATAGGCCCCGAAGAGGATGGCGGTCCGCCGCAGCAGGGCCTCCACCCGGGGGCTCTGGCGGACCTCCGTCTCGCCCAGCTCCTCCACGTTGGCCTGGAGGTAAGGCTCCGTCTGCCACAGGCGGCAGAGCTTCGCCCGGCAGAAGCCGTCCACCAGGATGCGCACGGTGCTGCCGCTCATCTTCAGGATCTGCCGGATGGCGCAGACGGTACCCACCTCATAGAGATCCCGCTCCTCCGGCGCCTCGGTGCCGATCTCCCGCTGGGTCACAAGGAAGATCCGCTGGTCCCCCTCCATGGCCTTTTCCAGGGCCCGGAGGGACACCTCCCGCTCCACATCGAAGCTCATGCTCATATGGGGGAAAACCGTCAGGCCCCGCAGGGCCAGGACGGGAAGATTCCAATTCATGCCTTCCATGGCTTGTCCATTCCTTTCTCAGGGATACCGGGGAAATACGCCGGAAGGGGCGCCCGCAGGCGTCCCTCCCGAAAACTGTCTGACTTTCGCTGACGGACGCTCACGCGCCTCTCCCGCTGCCGGGAGCGGCGTCCTTTCCGGGATTCAGCTTCACGGCGTAGTTCACCTTATTGGGGTCGTGGGTCAGCAGGGGTTCCCCCTTCCCTTCCACGCAGTCCGCCGTGATCACGGCCTTGGTGACCGTGGGGTCCGAGGGGATCTCATACATGATGCCCGTCAGCAACCCCTCCATCACCGCCCGGAGACCTCGGGCGCCGATGTTCCGCTCAATGGCCTTGTCCGCCACGGCGTCCAGAGCCTCGGGGGTGAACTCCAGGTCCACCTCGTCGTACTCCATCAGCTTCTTGTACTGCTTCACCAGGGCGTTCTTGGGCTCGGTGAGGATCTTCACCAGGTCCTCCCGGGTGAGGCTATTGAGGGAAGCGATCACCGGCAGGCGGCCCACCAGCTCGGGGATGATGCCGAACTTCAGCAGGTCATGGGGCTGCACCTGACGGAAGAGAGCACCCACGTCCTCGTCCTTCTTGCTGGCCACGGGGGCGTCAAAGCCGATGCTCTTGCTCTCCACCCGGCGGCGGATGATCTTGTCCAGGCCGTCAAAGGCGCCGCCGCAGATGAAGAGGATGTTCTTGGTGTTCACCTGGATGAACTCCTGGTGGGGATGCTTGCGCCCGCCCTGGGGCGGCACGTTGGCAACGGTCCCCTCCACGATCTTGAGGAGCGCCTGCTGCACGCCCTCGCCGGAGACATCCCGGGTGATAGAGGTATTCTCGCTCTTGCGGGCGATCTTATCGATCTCATCCACATAGATGATGCCGTGCTCCGCCCGCTCCACGTCGAAATCCGCCGCCTGCAGCAGCCGCAGCAGAATGTTCTCCACATCGTCGCCCACGTAGCCGGCCTCGGTGAGGGTGGTGGCATCTGCGATGGCGAAGGGCACCTTCAGGATGCGGGCCAGGGTCTGGGCGAAGAGGGTCTTGCCGGAGCCGGTGGGACCGATGAGCAGGATGTTGCTCTTCTGCAGCTCCACATCGTCCCCGTCCCCGAAGTAGATGCGCTTATAGTGGTTGTAGACCGCCACGGAGAGGGCGATCTTGGCCGCGTCCTGGCCGATGACATACTCGTCCAGCACGGACTTGATCTCCTTGGGGGTGGGCAGCTGGTCGGGGATATCCTCCGTGATGGCGGTGTCCTCGTCCTCGAACTCCTCCCCCAGGATCCGCATGCAAAGCTGCACGCACTCATCGCAGATCCGGACCCCGGGGCCCTGGATCATGCGGTGGACCTGCTGCTCGTGCTTGCCGCAGAAGGAGCAGCGAAGGGATTTCTTTGCGTCGTCACTCATGCTATTACCTCGAAAAAAGTGGATGCCGCTCTCCTCAGCGCTTGTAGATGACCTTGTCCACGAGGCCGTATTCCCTGGCCTCCTCGGCGGTCATCCAGTTGTCCCGCTCGGAGTCGGCCTTCACCTGCTCCGGGGTCTTGCCGGTGTTCTCAGAGAGGATGCGGTTCATGCGCTGCTTGATCTTCAGGAAGTGCTCCACGTCGATCTCCATGTCCGTGACCTTACCCTGGGTCCCGGCGGAGGGCTGGTGGATCATCACCTCGGCGTTGGGCAGGGCGATGCGCTTGCCCTTGGCGCCGGAAGAGAGCAGGAAGGCGCCCATGCTGGCGGCCATGCCCACGCAGATGGTGGACACGTCGCACTTGATATACTGCATGGTGTCGTAGATGGCCATCCCCGCAGTGACAGAGCCGCCGGGGGAGTTGATATAGAGCTGGATGTCCTTGTCCGGGTCCTGGGCCTCCAGGTAGAGGAGCTGCGCCACCACGAGGCTTGCGGTGGTGTCGTTGACCTCCTCCCCCAGGAAGATGATCCGGTCGTTCAGCAGGCGGGAGAAAATGTCATAAGACCGCTCCCCGCGGCTGGTCTGCTCCACAACATAGGGTACTAAACTCATTTGCGATTCCTCCGTTCGTTTCTACCCCGGCGGAAGGCCGGGATAAACCATTCTCTCATGGTATCATAGGTATCAGCATACCACGGACACCATGAGAGAATGTGTCGGATCGATTAACGTTCTGGAAATTTTTTATCCGTCCGTTGAAGAATCCTGACGAAAGCCGCGATTTACTCGCCCTGCTCCTCGGTCTGCTCCTCGGTCTGCTCCTCGGTCTGCTCCTCGGCCTTCTTCTTGGTGGTCCGCTTCTTGGCGGGCTTCTTCTCGGGCTCGGCGGCGGCATCGGCGGCGATGGCGCTCTCGGTGATGAGCTTCACGGCCTTGTCGCGCTTGACCTCGTCGGCCACGGCTTCCTTGGTGATGTAGTTCTTCAGGGACTCAGCGTCCATGCCGTACATCTTGGCGGCGCGCTCATACTCGGCCTCGATCTCCTCGTCGGTGGCCTCGATGTTCTCCACCTTGATGATCTCGGTGAGGGCCAGGTTCAACTTCACCTGACGGAGGGAGGGCTCCTTGGCGTCCTCGTAGAGCTTGCTCTCCTCCACATTGGCGAACTTCATATACTGCTCGAAGGGGATGCCCATCTGGCTCTGGATGCGGTTCTTGAAGCTCTCGACGAAGTTCTCCACCTGGGTGTCGATCATCACCTGGGGGATCTCGGCGGTGATGCCGTCGGCCACCTTCACCATCAGCTCGTCCTCAAAGTCCCGCTTGGCGCTCTCTTCCCGCTCGGCGGTGATGTTGGAGCGGATGTTCTCCTTCAGCTCTTCCAGGGTGTCGAACTCAGAGGCGTCCTTGGCGAACTCGTCGTCCATGGCGGGGAGCTCCTTCTCCTTCACCTCGTTGACCTTCACGTGGAAGACCACGGCCTTGCCGGCAAGCTCCGGGGTGTACTCCTCGGGGAAGGTGATGTCGATGTCCTTCTCCTCACCGGCCTTCATGCCGGCCACCTGCTCCTCAAAGCCGGGGACAAAGCTGTGGGAACCCAGCACCAGGCTGTAGTTCTCACCCTTGCCGCCGTCGAAGGGCACGCCGTCCTTGAAGCCCTCGAAGTCGATGACGGCGGTGTCGCCGTCCTTGGCCTCGCGGTCCACGCTGACAAGGCGGCTGTTGCGGTCCGCCAGCTCCTGCAGGCGCTTGTCCACATCCTCGTCGGTGACGGTCACCACGGGGCGGGTAGCGGAGAGGCCCTTGTACTGGCCCAGGGTCACCTCGGGATAGAGGGCCACCACGGCGGTGAAGGTATAGCCGTCCTTGGTGATCTTGTCTTCCAGGTCGATCTTGGGATCGCCCACGAAGTGCAGGTTCTCCTGCTCCACGGCCTGCATGAAGGCGGGAGCCCAGGAGGACTCCACGGCATCCTCATAGAAGACGCCCTCGCCGTAAGCGTTCTCGATCATCTTGCGGGGGGCCTTGCCGGGACGGAAGCCCGGGAGGCGGATCTTCTTGCGCTCCTTCAAATAAGCCTTCTCCACGGCGGCTTCAAACTCGGCAGCTTCCACCTGAATGGTCAGCTTGGCCTCGCTCTTTTCTAACTTTTCACAGCTCTTCAAAATCATAATTGTTTACTCCTCCGTTCATAGCCGGCTGAAAAAAGCCGGTGCGATCACATATTGTAACAGAATCCTTTTGAAAAAGCTACCCTTTTTTCATTTTTCTTGGGGATCAGCGCATATTTTTTTCAGCTGGAAGCCCATGGCGTCCGCCGAGATCAGGGCGTAGTCCACACCGCCCCGCCTTCCCTCCACCCTCCGGCGGATGGTGGGCCCGTGGAGATGGCCGTAGCAGCAGAGCTTCACCCGGTACTGCTCCAAAAGCGCCAGGATCTGCGGGCACTCATAGCCCTGATAAAGGGGCGGGTAATGGAGGAAGCAGAGCTTCTCCCGCTCCCCTGCCGCCCGGAGGGAGGTCTCCAGCCGCAAAACCTCCCGGTTGAGCATTTTCGCGTCGTGGGCCTTGCCCTCTTCGTCCAAAAACCAGCCCCGGGTGCCGCAGAGGGCGTAGTCCCCGTAAAACTGGCAGTTGTTGTGCAGGAAATCCAGCGTGGTGATGCCTTTCTCCCGGAAGAAGGCCTTCATCTTGCTGGCGGTGCCCCACCAGTAGTCATGGTTTCCCTTTACGAGATACTTCTTGCAGGGAAACCGGTCCAGAAAGCGGAAGTCCGGCTCCGCCTGGGCAAGGTCGATGCCCCAGGAGGTATCCCCCGCCAGCACCAGCACATCGTCCTCGTTCAGGGCCGAGAGGGCGGTCTCGATCTTTCCCACGTAGCCCTGCCAGGCCTCGCCGAAGACCTCCATGGACTTGTCCGCCCCCAGAGAGAGGTGCAGGTCGCCGATGGCGTAGAGTGCCATCCGTCACTCCCCTTTCGTCATTGGTTGAGATTCAGCGCAGGAAGTCCCGGACCACGTCGTCCATGGCTTCCCGCTCCACGGCAAGATCGAAGCGCCGCGCCTTCCCCCGGAGGGCCGCCAGCCGCTCCGGGACCTTCACGCCGGAGACCTCGTGGAGCTGCTCCAGAAGCTCCACGCCGTCGCCCTTGGGCTCCTCCCCGATGGCGGGGAGCACGGAGGCGCAGAACTTATAGGGCGAGGCGGTGGAGACGAACACGGTGACGGTCCCGTCCCCGGTCTCCGCCCGGTACTGCTCCATGACGGCGGCGGCCACCGCCGTGTGGGTGTCAATGAGGTAGCCCTTCTCCCGGTAGTACTTCCCGATGGTGCGGGCCGTCTCCTCCTCGCCGCAGCAGCCGCCCCAGTACTGCTCCCGGAGGGCTGCCTTGATGGTGTCCGACACCTCGTAGCGCCCGTCCTTCGCAAGCTGCGCCATGTAGTCCCGGACCTCGGCGTCGTTCTCCCCGGAGAGGTCGAAGAGCAGCCGCTCCAGATTGCTGGAGACCAGGATATCCATGGACGGGCTCATGGTGCAGTGGAAGGGCCGGTTCCGGTCATAGACGCCGGTCCGCAGGAAGTCCGTCAGCACGTCGTTGCGGTTGGAGGCGCAGATGAGCTTCCCCACCGGCAGGCCCATGCGCTTGGCATAGTAGGCCGCCAGGATATCGCCGAAGTTCCCGGTGGGCACGCAGAAGTTCACCCTCTGCCCCATCCGGATCTCCCCGGTGTTGAGAAGGTCGCAGTAGGCGGAGATGTAGTACACCACCTGGGGTAGGATACGCCCCCAGTTGATGGAGTTGGCGGAGGAGAGGAAGTAGCCCCGGCCATTCAGCGTCTCCCGCATGGCGGCGTCGGAGAAGATGCGCTTCACCCCCGCCTGGGCGTCGTCGAAGTTCCCCACCACGGCGCAGACGCCCACGTTCTGCCCCTCCTGGGTCACCATCTGGGCCTCCTGGACCCGGGAGACCCCGTCCTTGGGGTAGAAGACCAGAATCTTCGTCTGGGGCACATCGGCAAAGCCCTCCATGGCGGCCTTGCCGGTGTCGCCGGAGGTAGCAACCAAAATGCAGGCGGTCTTCCCCTCCCCCCGCTTGCGCAGGGCGGCGGAGAGGAGCTGGGGCAGCATCTGCAGGGCCATGTCCTTGAAGGCGGAGGTGGGGCCGTGCCAGAGCTCCAGGCAGTGGGTGGCGTCATCCAGCTTCCGCACCGGGGCCACCGCCGGCGTGTCGAACTTCGCAGGGCCGTAGGCGTTCTTCGCAAAGCCCAGCAGCTCCTCTTCGGTATAGTCCGTCAGGTACAGGGCCATGACCCTGGCTGCCCGCTCCTCGTAGGAGAGGCCCGCCAGTTCCCGCAAAAAGTCCTCTCCGATCTCCGGGATACTCTCCGGAGTCAGCAGTCCGCCGTCCCGGGAAAGGCCGGTCAAAATCGCCTCCGCCGCGTCCATGCGCAGCGTCTTGTCTCTCGTGCTCAGGTATTTCATTGGGTTCCTCCCATCACCCGCAGCAGATTGCGGGAAAAGATATCCTTCAGTAGTTCCTCCGGCCAGCCCCGCGCCCGCAGGAAGTCCCGGAAGCCCAGCAGACTCTCGATGCCGGTGATGCCCTGTGGAAAGGCGTCGCAGCCGTCCCAGTCCCCGCCGAGGCCCAGGGTCTTCTCCCCGTCCAGGGACAGGAAGTGCTCCAGATGCCCCGCCAGGTCCTCCATAGTCCCGCCGCCCCCCACGAAGGGGAGGTAAGCGTTAAGCCCCACGAAGCCGCCGCTGTCCCGGATGGCCCGGAACATATCGTCCGTCAGGTTGCGCCGGTGGGGGCAGAGGGCCCTGGCGTTGGAATGGCTGGCGATGACCGGCCCCCGGGCCCAGCGCAGCACATCCCAGGTCCCGGCGTCGGAGAGATGGGAGACATCCGGCAGGATGCCCCGCTCCTCCATGGCCCGGAGGAATTCCCGGCCCCGGGCGCTCAGGCCCTGCTCCGGCCGCTCCGCGTTGCTGCCGGAGAGCTCGTTGGCGAAGTTCCAGGTGAGGTTCAGCGCCCGGACGCTCCAGTCCGCCGCGATGTCCAGCTTGGCGATATCGCAGTCCAGCATCTCCGCCCCCTCGACGGAGAGGAAGGCGGCGGCTTTGCCCGCCCTCCAGGCGTCCTCGGCGTCCCGCGCCGTCCGGCAGTGCCGGATGCGCTCCGGATACCGCGCCAGCATGGTCAAATAGGTCTCATGCTGCCCCTGGCACTCCGCCCAGAGGGCGTCCTGCGGTACCCAGTCCGCCCAGAGGGCAAAGATCTGCCCGAAGCCGGCGAATTCCCCCGCCCGGTCCAGGTCCCAGTGCCCCGGCGAGTGCCGGAGGTCTTGTCTCGCATAGCGAAGATAGCTGATGGTGTCCGCGTGGGCGTCAAACACGTGGAGATCGTTCATGTCCGCTCCCTTCCGAAGGCCCGTCACTGAAAGGCGTCCTCCAGGTATTCCACCCGCCGGGGCTTCCCGGTCTCGTCGGTATAGACCTCCGCCACGTCGAAGCGGGCCGGAGCCTCGATGCCGTTCTGGGCCAGATAGAGCTCCGCCGCCGTCCGCAGGCGCTGCTGCTTGCGTCCGTCCACGAATTCCCGGGGAAGGCCGATGCTGTCCTCCCCCCGGAGCTTCACCTCCACAAAGAGGAGGGTCCCCCGGCGGTCCCTCGCCACGAGGTCGATCTCCCCGAAGCGGCAGCGCCACTGGCTGGCAAGCAGGGTGCAGCCCTTCCGCCGGAGATACCGGGCCACCTCCGCCTCTCCCCGGTCGCCCCGGGCCTTGGCAAGGCTCACCGTCTCGCCTCCCACTTTTTCAGGAAGGTCCTCCGGTGCTCCGGACAGGGGCCGAATTCATCCAGCATCTGATAGTGGAGCTTGGTCCCATAGCCCTTGTGCTTGGCGAACTGATACTGGGGGTACTCCTTGTCCAGCACCTCCGCCACATACCGGTCCCGGCTGACCTTGGCCAGGATGGACGCCGCCGCGATGGACGCGCTGCGCCCGTCCCCGCCCACCAGGAGCGTATGCGGCACCTGGATGGCCACCTTCGTCCCGTGGTCCCGGTTCCCGTCGATGAGGTAGAGGTCCGCCTTCCGCGCAAGGCCCTCGATGGCCCGGTTCATGGCCAGCATCCGGGCGTTGAGGATGTCCAGCGCGTCGATCTCCGCCGCCTCCGCCCGGGCAACGCTCCAGGCGATGGCCTGATCCAGGATCAGGTCATAGAGCGTCTCCCGGCGCTTCTCCGTCAGTTTTTTGGAGTCGTTGAGCCCCGGCAGCTCCGCCTCCCGGGGCAGGATCACGGCGGCGGCGTACACCGGCCCCATCAGGGGGCCGGCTCCCGCCTCGTCCACACCGCAAAGCACCTTCCCCTCCGCCCGGAGGGGATCTTCATAGCGCCAGAGCTCTTCCATCTCTTCTTCCTTTCCCGTTTACGCCTTCACCGGGCGGTATTCCGCCTCCCAGACCCCGGCGACGGCAGCCGCGCAGAAAAGCGTCAGCCCCAGCCAGAAGAGGAGGTCCCTTCCGGCCAGCATCCCCAGCGCCAGAACGGCCCAGGTCGCCGCCAGGGCAAGGCACAGCCGCCCGGCCCGCTGGCAGAGGTCCCGTTCCGCCGCCCGCCGTTTCTTCCAGCCGGGACCCCGGCCTCCCGTCAGCAGGAAGCCGCCCTTTCCCTGATGGAAGATGGCAGCCAGCGCCAGAAACAGTGCGATCAAAGTCACGTGTACGGCCAGCATGGTCCGCTCCTTTCTCCGGAGGGTTCCCTCCGGCGTCCGTCGTTTCCCAGTCGTCGCGTCCTGTCAGGGGCTTCCGCCCCTGGGTCTCAATCCGGCAGCTCCAGGGTGAAGCATCCCAGCTTCCCGCCCCGGAACTCATCCAGCAGGATCTTGGCCATCCGCTCGGTGTCCACCTCGCCGCCGGAGATCAGGAAGCCCCGCTTCCGTCCCCCGGCCTCCAGCAGGCGGTAGCCCCAGGCGATGTCGTCCTCGCCCTCCTCCCGCTCCGGCAGGGCGGCGAGCTTATAGCCCGCGAGAAGGGCCTCGGGGTACTGGGTCCCCAGGAAGGTCATCAGGTGGCAGCCAAGCGTCTCAGTGTCCAGGATGTCGTCCTTCACCGCCCCGGTGTAGGCCAGGTTCAGCCCCACGCTCTGGTTGTCGAACTTGGGCCAGAGGATGCCCGGGGTATCCAGCAGCTCCAGCCCCCGGTCGATGGGCACCCACTGCTGGGAGCGGGTGACGCCGGGGCGGTCCTCCGCCTTGGCGGTCCTGCGGCCCGCCACCCGGTTGATGAAGGTGGACTTCCCCACATTGGGGATACCCAGGATCATCACCCGCAGCGTCCGCTGGGCGCCCTTGGCCTCCCATGCCTTGATTTTCTCTGAAAGAAGCTCCCGCACGGCCCCGGCAAACTGCTTCGTGCCGCTCCCGGCCTTGGCGCTGCACTCCAGGACCGCATAGCCCTTCCCCCGGAAGTGGGCCGCCCAGCGGCGGGTGGCCTCCGGGTCCGCCTGATCCACCCGGTTGAGGACCACGAGCCTGGGCTTCCCCGCCGTCAGCTCATCCACATCCGGGTTCCGGCTGGAGATGGGAATCCGGGCGTCCAGGATCTCGCAGACGGCGTCCACATTTTTAATTTGCTGGGCGATCATCCGCCGGGTCTTGGTCATATGACCGGGGTACCACTGAATGTTCATGGTCCTCCTTCCCCCGCCGGGCAACTCCTGGCGGGCGCTATCTCGTCACTATATATTGTATGGGCAGAGCCTCCCTTTGTCAAGGGCCGGACAGGCCGGAGCTCCCGCCTTTCCCGTTCCCGCCGCGCTCTTCCGCGAAAAAAAGCGGCCGGGTCTTCCCGGCCGCTCAGTGCGCTCAGTGCAGAAGTCCGATGCGGGAGAAGTCCCGCTCCCCGGTGAGGCTGTCCGGCCCTGGCAGGGCCAGGGCCACCGCCCGGCCCACCACGTAGCGGGTGTCCACCGCCCCGATGCGGGTATCCCGGCTATCGGTGGAGTGGTTGCGGTTGTCGCCCATGACGAAGATCTCGCCCTCCCCCAGGGTCAGGGGGAACTCGGTACCCTCGTCGGTGAAGGTCAGCTCGTTGATATAGGGCTCGTCCAGCTCCACGCCGTCCACGGTGACGCTGCCGGCGGAGAAGTCGATGTCCACGGTCTGGCCCTCCACGGCGATGACCCGTTTGACGATGGGCTCCATGCTGAAGCTCCCCTTCCGCAGCACCACGATGTCCCCGGCCTTATAATCGTGGTAAAGAATGGGGCTCAGCACCACCAGCCGGTCCGTGTGCTGGAGGGTGGGCACCATGGAGTGCCCGTCCACCCCGATGAGCCGGACGGCGAAGGTGAAGAGCATCACCACCGTCAGAACGGAGCAGACCAGGGCCTGCACCCACTCATAGACATCCTGCCCCGGGAGGCGCTTTTCCTCCTTCGTCTCCTTGGGGGGCTGCTGCATCTCTTCCCGATTCTCTTCCATGGCGCGATCCTTCCCGCAGGCGGCGGCCGCCTGACGCTCAAAAATGCATGATTTCATAGTATAGCAAAGTTTCCCCCAGGGGGCAAGAGCAAAGATGGGCTCCGGGGAAAGAATTGCAGAAGGAACGGGAGAGGGTCAGCCCCTCTCCCGTTCCACAACAGGTACCGCTTCATATCAGGAGTGGCACTCGCTGATGAGCCAGTCTTCCACGATGTCGTGAAGACTTATGGGCGTCACGTCGCAGCGCATCAGCCGGTCAAGGAGTTCCCGGATCGCGCGTGAGGAAAACGTGAGGCCCCTGAGCTCTGCGCTGTCGCCGTCCGGCACTGCCAGTCGGAGCCCGTAATCGGTCTTTCCTCCCGGCAGATGCTCTGCCAAAAGGTAGTACCGTACCGGGGTCTCGCCGATCCAACGCTCACCCATCATCATGCTTTGCATCCTCTCTTCCGCTTCCTTCCTGTTACGTTTGCCGCTCTCCTTTCAGCGACAGGAATAAAATACCACACTTGCCCTGCCGCAACTTGTCGAAAAATGTAGAAAATTCCATAAAATCTGTAACCTTTCACGGAATCTTAACACCGGCCTCCGCGTTTCTCTCGGTTTCTCCCGTTTTTTCAAGGAAACGACCGCCTGAGTCCCCTCATTTTCACGTGACCGGAGCGGAAGCAGGGCCCTTTTCCGCCGCAGGATGCCGGCAGGTCCCGTGCCATCGTTCCGGCAGACGGCAAAAAATAAGAGAGAGGCAGATGCCTCTCTCTTACTTCGCGGGAAATTACAGCTTCTCCTTCAGCTTGGCGCTGCGGCCCACGCGGCTGCGCAGGTAGTAGAGCTTCGCGCGGCGGACCTTACCGCTGCGGACGACCTCGATGTGGTCGATGGAGGGAGAATGGACGGGGAAGACCTTCTCCACGCCGACGCCGTAGGACAGGCGGCGGACGGTGATGGTCTCCTCGATGCCGCCGTGCTTCTTGGCGATGACGGTGCCCTCGAAGACCTGGATACGCTCGCGGGAGCCTTCCTTGACCTTCACGTGGACGCGGACGGTGTCACCGATCTGCACGGGGGTGAGCTCCTTGGCCAGCTGCTCTTTGTTGAGTTCCTTGATGAGATCCATGGATATTTCCTCCTAAATATTAGGCGTTCTTGCCCGGCAATCACTGCATTGCCGACGCTCCTTTGGCCCGGCCGAGGCAGAGGACCGCCCTTTTACGCCCTGATAGGATACCATATCAGGGGAGGAAATGCAAGCACTTTTTCGGGAAGTTCAGCCATTTCTTCCGCCGCTTCGCCGTCTTCCCAGGCACTCTCCCAGGAAAAGCGCCAGGGCGGGCAGAAGGAAAAGGTTTCCCCCGCACCGGAGCATCACGAGGGCGCAGAACCCCGCCCCGTGGGCCGCCGTCAGGCGGCTGACGGCGGCGGCAATGGCCTCCCCCCGCTCTGGCCCCAGAAAATAAGACAGCCCGCAGCGCAGGGCCTCGCCGCCGTCCAGTCTCCGCAGGGGCAGAAGGTTGAAGCCCCCCAGCACCAGTCCCGCGCCGATGAGGGTCTCCGGTGGGTGCGGCACGAGGCAGAGGGCGGCGGAGAGGGCCAGGTTCGCCAGAGGTCCCGCCAGCAGAGCCAGCAGCTCCCCGCCGTAGGAGAGGACATCCCGGCGGCAGTCCATCACCGCCCCCCAGGGGCTCAGGCGCAGGCCCGTCACCGCCGCGCCCTGAAGGCGCAGGGCAAGGTAGTGCCCCAGCTCGTGGGCTGCCGCCGCAAAGAGGATGGCGAGAAAGGGCTCCCAGCCGCAGAGAAGGACGAACCACGCCGCGAGAAGCCCCAGCCCCAGGGCTCCCCAGCGGCCCTTATCCGGCGGACGCCACATAATAAATGGGGTTGAGGTAGCTGCTGCCCTCGTGGAGCTCAAAGTGGAGATGGGGGCCTGTCGCCATGCCGGTCTCCCCCACCTTTGCGATCTCCTGGCCGCGCTTCACGGCGCTGCCGGAGGAGACGGTAACGGCGCTGCAGTGGGCGTAGAGGGTGGCATAGCCGCCCTCGTGGGCCACGATGAGGTACTTTCCGTAGCTGCTGCTCTCCCCCACGGCGGTGACGGAGCCGTCAGCAAAGCAGGCCACGGGGGTCCCGCTCTCCGCCGCCAGGTCCACGCCGTAGTGGAAGCGCTCCTCCCCCTGGACCGGATGCTCCCGGTAGCCGAACTCCGAGCTCACCGCGGCCTCCGGCAGGGGCGAGGCGTAGGCAAAACCCAGCACCGCCTGCTCCATCCGGACGCCCTCCGGCAGGTCCTCCCGGGCGTAGAAGGCGGCGGGGACGGCCTCCCCCGCCGTCTCCGCCGCGCTGACATCTTCCTGTCCCATCCAGTGATAGAGATCTCCGGTGAGAAGGCTCTCCCGGAAGCTCTCGCCGCCATCCTGCCCCTCCCGGCCCTGGCTGCCCAGCACCGCCACGGCGGGGCTCTCGCCGGGATGGAAGACCTCCTGGATGACCTCCTGCAGGCTGTCGCCCACGTCGCTCTCTCCCCGGAACGCCCGTCCCACGCTGGAGAAGACCGCCGCCACGTCCATGTTCCGCTCCATGGCGGCGGAAATGCCGTCGCTCCACTGGGCCATCTTCGCCGGGAAGAGGAGCTTTACCGCCACAAGGAGCACGAAAAAGCCGCCGCTCAAGAGAAGCTGCGCAAGCCGCCGCTTTTCTCCCGCTGTCATGGCGGGCGCTTTCTTCCCCCGCTGCGGGCTCCTCCGCGCGGGTGCGGCAGCCGTCCGCCGTCCCTGATATCCTGCCATGGGCCGTCCCCCCTTTTCCCCTCCACCCTATGCGGAGGGGGGCGGGCTTATGCCCCCTCCCGGCAGAGGGCCAGGAAATCCTGGGCGGCGGGGCTCAGGCGGCCGCCCTTCTTCCAGATGAGGACGGTCTCCGTCTCCAGCTCCGGCTCCGAGAGGAGGCGGACGGAGAGCCCCGCACACTGGCCCTGCATGGACCGGGGAAAAACGGCCGCGGCCAGGCCCGCCTCCACCCAGGGGATGGCGGTGCGGGCATCGTCGCAGACGCAGAGGATGTCCGGCGCCAGGTCCCGCCGCCGGAAGGCGGCCATCACCAGCTCCTCATAGCGGCGGTAGAGGATGAGGGGCCGCCCCAGGAGGGCCTCCAGCCGGATCGGTCCCTCCCCCGGCAGGGGCGCCGAGGGCGCGCTGACCGCCAGCATGGGCTCCCGCCCCAGGGGCAGGGAGTCCACATTCTCCAGGTTCAGGGGCGTCCGGGCCACGGAGAGGTCGATGATGCCATCCAGGACATACTGCAGCAAGGTGTAGCTGGCCCCGTCCCGGAGCTGGAAGCTCACCTCCGGGCAGCGGGCCAGGAAGCGGGCGATCTCCGGCACCAGGAGCCCTGCGGTGCTGGAGGTGACCCCCAGCCGCAGCACCCGGCGGCGCCCGGCCTCGGAGACCTCCTGCCGGGTGGAGCGGGCATAGTCCAGAAGGCTCTCCGCCCGGGCGTAGAGGAGCTTGCCCGCCTCCGTCAGGGCAACGCCCCGGCTGCCCCGCTCAAAAAGCCGGACGCCCAGCTCTTCCTCCAGCTGGCGGAGCTGGTAGCTGAGGGGCGGCTGGGAGAGGTTGAGGCGGCGGGCAGCCTCGTGGATGCTGCCGGTATCAGCGATGCGGCAGAAGTATTCCAGCTGGCGAAGTTCCATGGGACGGCCTCCTTGTGATAGAAAAATTATATCGAGCGGCAACAAAAACCATACTATCCCTATTGCATCCTAGCGTGTTATACTGAGCCTGTCAAGAAAAAAGGAAAGGGAGAGATGCCCATGCGTGCCCTCGCGGCCTATTTGAAGCCCTATCGGAAGGAGAGTATCCTGGCCCCGCTTTTCAAGCTCCTGGAGGCGCTTTTTGACCTGCTGGTGCCCCTGGTGGTGGCCCGGATGATCGACGCCGGAAGCGGAGAGAGGACGGTCTTCCTCTGCTTTGCCGGTCTCATCGCCATGGCGGCGGTGGGCCTGGGGTGCAGCGTGCTGGCCCAGTACTTCGCGGCCAAGGCCAGCGTGGGCTTTGCCGGGTCCCTGCGCCAGGCCCTCTTTGACCACATCCAGTCCCTCTCCTACGCGGAGCTGGACCGCCTGGGCAGCGACACCCTCATCACCCGGCTCTCGGACGATGTCAACCAGGTGCAGAACGGCCTGAACCTGGGCCTCCGGCTCCTGCTGCGGAGCCCCTTCATCGTGCTGGGGGCCATGGTGATGGCCTTCACCATCGACTTCCGCAGCGCCCTGGTCTTCGCCGTCACCATCCCGGTGCTCTTCGTGGTGGTCTTCGGCATCATGCTCATCAGCATCCCCCTCTTCGGCAAGGCCCAGGCGGGGCTGGACCGCGTCACGGCGGAGACCCGGGAAAACCTCACCGGCGTCCGGGTGATCCGGGCCTTCTGCCGGGAGGAGCAGTCCGTGGAGGAATTTGAGGAGAGCAACCGGGCGCTCACCAAGCTCAACCTCTTCGTGGGCCGGATCTCGGCTCTCATGAACCCCCTCACCTATGTGCTCATCAATCTCGGCGCCGTGGTGCTGATCCGGGAGGCTGCCGGACAGGTGGACCTGGGCGTCTTCCAGCAGGGAGAGGTGGTCGCCCTCTATAACTACATGCTCCAGATCATCGTGGAGCTCATCAAGCTGGCGTCCCTCATCATCACCCTGAATAAGTCCCTGGCCTGCGCCAAGCGCACCGCCGCCGTGCTGGTGGTGACGCCCGGCATGACCTATCCCGACGCGCCGGAGACCGCCTCCCAGGGGGCCAATGCCGTAGAGTTCCGGGACGTGAGCTTCACCTATCAGGGAGCGGGCGCCCCCAGCCTCAGCGGTGTCTCCTTCGCGGCGAAGCCGGGGGACACCATCGGCGTCATCGGCGGCACCGGCAGCGGCAAGAGTACCCTGGTGGACCTCATCCCCCGGTTTTATGACGCCACGTCCGGCTCCGTCCTGCTGGACGGCCAGGATGTCCGCACCCTGCCCCAGGACACCCTCCGGGAGAAGGTGGGCGTGGTCCCCCAGCGTGCTCAGCTCTTCCAGGGCAGCATCCGGGACAACCTCCGCTGGGGCAGCGAGCACGCCACGGACGCGCAGCTCTGGCAGGCCCTGACCCTGGCCCAGGCCAGGGAGGTGGTGGAGGGCAAGCCCGGCGGGCTGGACTTCCTTCTGGAGCAGAACGGCCGCAACCTCTCCGGCGGCCAGCGCCAGCGGCTCACCATCGCCCGGGCTCTTGTGAAGGAGCCGGAGGTCCTGATCCTGGACGACAGCTCCAGCGCCCTGGACTTCGCCACGGACGCCGCCCTGCGGCGGGCTATCCGGAGCCTCAAGAGCACCACGTTCCTGGTCTCCCAGCGCATCGCCTGCGTCCGGCAGGCGGACAGCATCCTGGTGCTGGACAACGGGCGCCTCGCGGGCTGGGGGGATCACGACACCTTAATGAAGACCTGCCCGGTCTATCAGGAGATCTACTGGTCCCAGTTCCCGGAGGAGCGGCCCCAGGGGAAGGAGGTACAGGCATGAAAGCGAAGAAACTGAGTCAGAGCGACATCGGCACCATGAAGCGGCTGCTGCCCTTCATCGGCAGGCGCTGGATCGCCCTGCTGGCGAGCCTGATCCTGGCCGCCGGGTCGGTGATCCTGCAGCTCTATGTCCCCATCCTCTTCGGCGACGCCATCGACACCATCGCTGCCGCCGGGCGGGTGGACTACGCCGCCATGTGGGGCTATCTCCGGCAGGTCCTGATCTGCGCCGGAGCGGCGGGGCTCTGCACCTGGGGCATGGGCCTTCTCAATAACCGCATGACCTACCGCATCGTCCAGGACATCCGCTCCCGTGCCATCCGGCACATCCAGCACCTGCCCCTCAGCTATCTGGACGGTCACAGCTCCGGCGACATCGTGAGCCGGGTCATCGCGGACACGGACGTTCTCTCGGACGGGCTGCTGCTGGGCTTCACCCAGCTCTTCTCCGGCATTCTGACGGTGGTTGTGACCCTGGTCTTCATGTTCTCCAAGAATGTCCCCGTCTCCCTTCTCGTGGTGCTGCTGACGCCCCTGAGCTTCCTCGTGGCCCGCTTCCTCTCCTCCCGCTCCTTCCGGCTCTTCCGGCAGCAGAGCGAGATCCGGGGCCGCCAGACCGCCCTCATCGACGAGATGATCGGCGGGCAGAAGGTGGTGAAGGCCTTCGGCTATGAAAAGCGGGCCTCGGAGCGCTTCGCGGAGATCAACGGGGAGCTGGTGAAGTGCAGCCAGCAGGCGGTCTTCTACAGCAGCCTCACAAACCCCTCCACCCGCTTCGTCAACAGCGTCATCTACGCGGGGGTGGCCCTGGTGGGCGTGCTGCTGATCCCCGGCGGCAGCCTCACCGTGGGCGGGCTCTCGGTGCTTCTCGCCTACGCCAACCAGTATATGAAGCCCTTCAACGACATCAGCTCCGTGGTGACGGAGTTCCAGAACGCCCTGGCCTGCGCCTCCCGGATCTTCGCCCTGCTGGACGAGCCGGAGGAGAGCCCGGACGCGGAAGGGACGCTGGAGGGTGTCCAGGGCCAGGTGGATTTCCGCGACGTCTCTTTCTGCTACGATGAGAGCCGCCCCCTGATCCAGCACTTCACCCTGCCGGTGGAGCCAGGCAAGCGGGTGGCCATCGTGGGTCCCACCGGCTGCGGCAAGACCACCCTCATTAACCTCATCCTGCGTTTCTATGAGCTCAAGGGCGGCAGCATCGCCGTGGACGGCGTGCCCACCACCGCCCTCTCCCGCCACGCCCTCCGGGGTAGCTTCGGCATGGTGCTGCAGGAGACCTGGATCAAGCGGGGCACCGTCCGGGAGAACATCGCCTTCGGCCGGCCGGAGGCCACGGACGAGGAGATCATCCGGGCCGCCAAGGCGGCCCACAACTGGGACTTCATCCAGCGCCTGCCCCAGGGACTGGATACCGTCCTCACGGAGGAGAGCCTCAGCCAGGGCCAGCGCCAGCTCCTCTGCATCGCCCGGGTGATGCTGTGCCTGCCCCCCATGCTGATCCTGGACGAGGCCACCTCCAGCATCGACACCCGGACGGAGGTCCAGATCCAGCAAGCCTTCGACACCCTGATGGAGGGGCGCACCAGCTTCGTGGTGGCCCACCGGCTCTCCACCATCCGCAACGCCGACCTCATCCTCGTGATGCGGGACGGGCAGATCGTGGAGCAGGGGCGGCACGAGGACCTGCTCTCCGCCGGCGGCTTCTATGCCAAGCTCTACGAGAGCCAGTTCCAGCCGGCGTGACCTTCCCCCGGAGCACAATGGAAAGGGTCCCGTTCCCCAGCCGAGGAACGGGACCCTTTTTTGCGCTTTTTCGCCCTTTTCCCTTGCGCCCCCGCGCGGGAAGTGTTAGGGGCCGACGACCTCGGCGGCCCGTCCCCCGTCTTTTCCCTTGCGCCCCCGCGCGGGAAGTGTTATAGTTCTAAGTTAATCACACACGCAAGCGGGACCGGCTTTGCGCAAAAGGAGTTCGCCATGAAGAAAACGCTATCCATCCAGGAGTACGCCTCCGTCGCCATCATGCTCTTCGGCATGTTTTTCGGCGCGGGGAACCTGATCTTCCCCGTCCACCTGGGGCAGCTGGCGGGCAGCGCCATGTGGCCCGCCTTCCTGGGCCTGCTGATCACCGCCGTGGGCCTGCCTTTACTGGGCGTGGCGGCCCTGGGCATCTCCCGCAGCAGCGGCCTTTATGAGCTGGGCAGCCAGATCAGCAAGCCCTACTCCCTCTTTTTCACCTGCCTCCTCTACCTCACCATCGGGCCCTTCTTTGCCATCCCCCGCTGCGCCACCACCTCCTTCACCGTGGGGCTGGAGCAGGTCCTGCCGGCGGGGAATACCCGGCTTTTCCTGCTGCTCTTCACCCTGGTCTTCTTCACGGCGGCGCTGCTCTTCTCCCTCTGGCCGGGAAAGATCCTTACCTGGGTGGGCCGGGTGCTGACGCCCTGCTTCCTGGTCTTCCTGGGCATCCTGGTGATCGTCGCCCTGCTGCATCCCGCCGCGGCGGTGGCGGACATCGCCCCCAGCGGCGGCTACGAGAGCCAGCCCTTCTTCACCGGCTTTCTGGAGGGCTACAACACCATGGACGCCCTGGCGAGCCTGGCCTTCGGCATCGTGGTGGTGCAGGTGATCCGGGGCCTGGGCGTGGAGGACGCCGACGCCGTGGCGGCCACCACCGTGAAGTCCGGCATTTTCAGCTGCCTTCTCATGGGCGTCATCTATCTCGCCGTGACCCTCGTGGGCGTCCAGAGCCGGGGGCTCTTTGAGACCTCCGCCAACGGCGGCATCGCCCTGGCCCAGATCGCCCAGCACTATCTCGGCGGAGCGGGCCTCCTGATCCTGGCGGCCACCGTGACCCTGGCCTGCCTGAAGACCGCCGTGGGCCTCATCACCAGCTGCTCGGAGACCTTCTCCGGCCTCTTTCCCAAGGGGCCGGGATACAAGACCTGGGCGGTGATCTTCACCCTGGTCTCTCTGCTCTTCTCCAACCTGGGGCTCAGCGCCATCATCGGCTACTCCGTGCCGGTGCTGATGTTCCTCTATCCCCTCTCCATCACGCTGATTCTGCTGAGCCTCACGGGGCGGTTCTTCGGACACGACCGGGCGGTCTATCTCTCCGTCACGGCCTTCACCCTGGTGGGCGCGGTCTATGACCTGCTGCGGACCCTGCCGGACGGCGTCCGGGCTGCCTGCCATCTGGACGGTTTCCTTGCGGCGGTGAAGGAGATCCTGCCTCTGGCGGAGCTGGGCCTCGGCTGGGTCTGCCCCGCCCTTCTGGGCCTTGCCATCGGCCTCGGCATCCATTGTTTCCGCGGAAAGAAGCATGGAGGAAAGTAAATTTCCTTTACAGTAAGGGAAGCGGGAGCGCTACGCGCTCCCGCTTCCCTTTTTGGTGCAGGCTGCCGCTCTCCCAGCGCCACAGCGGCAGGGACAGCCCGCCGCCGGAAAATGGGGGCTTGACAAACAGCAGCTCTGTGGATATAATCCATAACGCAGTTATGAAACATCGTTATGAATGGAGGATATCCATGGCCAAGCAGATCGCAGGCGTCTCAGAGCGCATTCTCACAGCCGCCAAGGCGGAGTTTCTGGACAAGGGCTATCCGGACGCCTCCCTCCGGGCCATCGCCGCGGCAGCGGATACCAGCACCAACTCCATCTACGTCCGCTTCGGGGACAAGGAAGGGCTCTTCTCCGCCATCGTGGAACCGGTGCTCCACGCGGTGACGGAGCGCTTCCTGACCATTCAGGAGGACTTCCGCCGCCTGGACCGGGCCGCCCAGAGCAGCCGCGTGGCGGAGTGGGAGGACGGCGGCACCCTGGAGCTGGTGGACTACATGTACGACCACCTGGACGAGTTCCGCCTGCTGCTGGACGCCTCCTCCGGCACCCGCTTCCACCGCTTCGTGGATGAGCTGGTGCGCATCGAGGTGGAGTACACCTACCGCTATATGGAGGCCGCGGGCTGTCCCGCCCGCCTGGGGGACGCCCTGACGGAGCAGCTCCTCCACATCGTCACCACCTCCCGCTTTGAGAGCATTTTTGAGGTCATCCGCCACGGGATAAGCCGGGAGGAAGCCCGGGAATACATCCGGCTTCTGAGCCGGTACCACCGCACGGGCTTTTTTGCGGTCTTCGGCCCGGCACAATGAGTCTGGCAGGCTGCCGGAAACGGCAGCTTTCCCAATGACCATCAGTTAGCATAATCTAACTCAAAGGAGTGAACCAGTATGGCAAAGCAAAGTCCTGTCCAGCGCATCTGGGAGCTGGGCAAAGACCAGCACGGCAGGCTCATCACGGCGGTGGTCCTGGCGGTCGTCGGCGTGGTGGGCGGCATGGTGCCCTACTTCGCGGCGGCGAAGATCATCGTGGGGCTGGTGACAGGCGAGACGGCCCTGTCGGCCTACGCGCCCTGGCTGGCGGCGGCCCTCATCGGCTATCTTGTGCGGACGGCGCTCTACAACAGCGCCCTGTCCCTCTCCCACAAGGCCACCTTTCAGCTCCTGAAATCCATCCGCCAGCAGCTGCTTCAAAAGCTCCCGAAGCTGCCCCTGGGCACGGTGATGGATACCTCCAGCGGCAAGCTGAAGGAGACCATCGTGGACCAGGTGGACAGCATGGAGACCACCCTGGCCCACCTCTTCCCGGAGATGACTGCCAACCTCACAGCCCCGCTGCTGACCCTTATCTACCTCTTTGTGCTGGACTGGCGGCTGGCGCTGCTGTCCCTGGCGGTGTTCCCCATCGCCTTTGCCTTCATGATGATGGTGATGGGCGGCTACGCCAAGGACTTCGCCGGGGCCGTCCAGGCAACCAATGAGATGAGCAGCGCCATGATCGAGTACATCCACGGCATCGAGGTCATCAAGGCCTTCAACCAGGGCAAGCGCTCCTATGCCCGCTTCTCGGACAAGGTCCGGGCCAACGCCCAGTACTACTGCGACTGGATGCGCCGGAGCCAGCTGGGGATGTCCATGGCCTACGCCTTCTTCCCCGCCCAGATGCTCACCGTCCTGCCCCTGGGCTGGGTCTTCTACCTCCACGGGAGCCTGAGCATCGAGACCTTCCTCACGGTCATCATCCTGGCCCTGGGCATGTCGGCCCCCATCGTGGCGGCCTTTAACTTTGTGGATACCCTGGCCCAGGTTGGCACCACCGTGGGCCAGGTGGACGAGATCCTGAAGGCGGAGGAGCAGGACCACGGCAAAACGCCGGTGACGTTCGAGAACTACAACATCGAGGTGAAGGACGTCTCCTTCGGCTATCACGAGGACCAGGAGATCCTCCACGGCGTCACCCTCTCCCTCCCACAGAACAGCATGACGGCTCTGGTGGGCCCCTCCGGCAGCGGAAAATCCACCATCGCCAAGCTCATCGCGGGCTTCTGGGATGTCAGGAGCGGTTCCATCACCCTGGGCGGGCATGACCTGAAGGACATCCCCCTCACGGAGCTCTATGACCAGGTGGCCTTCGTCTCCCAGGACAACTACCTCTTTGACGACACCGTCCGGGAGAACATCCGCATGGGCCGCCGGGACGCAACGGACGCCCAGGTGGAGGCCGCTGCCCACGCCGCCGGCTGCGACAGCTTCCTCTCCGGCCTGGAAAAGGGCTTTGACACCCGGGTGGGCGGCGGCGGAGCCCACCTCTCCGGCGGCGAGCGCCAGCGCATCGCCATCGCACGGGCCATGCTGAAGGACGCCCCCATCATCATCCTGGACGAGGCCACGGCCTACATCGACCCGGAGAACGAGGCCGTCATCCAGCGGGCGGTGGCTGCGCTGGTGAAGGACAAGACGGTGATCGTCATCGCCCACCGGCTCTCCACCATCACCGGGGCGGACAACATCGTCCTGGTGAAGGACGGAACCATCGAAGCCCAGGGAAAACACGGGGATCTGCTGGAGCGCAGCCCCCTCTACCGGGAAATGTGGCAGGCCCACATGGGCGCAAAGGAGGGGGAAACGGCATGATCGAGACCTTCAAAAAGATCTGGCAGTTTGCCGGAGACGAAAAGAAAAACATCAATCAGTCCGTCTGGATCAGCTTTCTCAGCGCGATCCTGTAGATGTTCCAGGTGGGGGCCATCTACCTTGTGATCCGTGCCTTGACGGAGGGCGCCCAGGGCGGCAGGACCGCATGGCTCGCCCTGCTCTTCGAGCTCATCAGCATTTTCGGCGGGGCCGTCACCGCCAGCTTTTCCAAGATGCATCAGACCCACGCAGGCTACTTCATGGCGGCGGACCGGCGCATCGCCATCGCTGACCGGATGAAGAGCGTACCCATGGGCTTTTTCAGCGCCAACAGCCTGGGGCAGGTCTCCGGTGTCTGCACCACCGTGGTGGGCAGCATCGAGAGCATGGTCCCCATGGTGCTGGTGAATATCCTCAGCGGCCTCATCACAACGGCCGTCTTCACCCTGCTGCTCCTCCTCTGGAACTGGCGGATCGGCCTCATCGCCCTGGCAGGCATCGCGGTCTATCTCCTGGTGATCTCCGCCATGGAGAAAAAGTCCGCCGCCATCGCCCAGGACAGCCAGAAGTCCCAGACCGCCCTCACCGAGGCGGTGCTGGAGACCGTCCAGGGCATGAGCGTGGTGAAGTCCTTCAACCTCACGGGGAAGGGCGACAAAAAGCTCCAGGATGCCCTGGAGTACCACCGGAGAAGCAATCTCCAGGTGGAGCACGTCATGACCCCCTATACCGCCGTCCAGGAGGCGGTGCTGCAGATCGCCAGCGTCGCCATGATGGCGGCGGCCGTGGCCCTCTGGATCGGCGGCAGCCTGACCCTGCCCGACGCTCTGATGGCAGTGGTGGTCTCCTTCCTGGTCTTCAGCCAGGTGAAGCTCTTCGGCATGGGCGTTTCCATGCTGCGCCTGGCGGGGGCCGCCATCGACCGCACCGTGGAGACCGAGCAGATGCCCCGGCTGGATGAGAAGGGCAAGGCCGTCTCCCCCCAGCGCCACGACATCGTCCTCGACCACGTGAACTTCTCCTACGAGGCAAAGCCCATCCTGCGGGATGTCTCCGTGACGCTCCCGGATAAGACCACCACTGCCATCGTGGGCCCCTCCGGCTCCGGCAAGACCACCTTCTGCAACCTCGTGGCCCGGTTTTGGGATGTGGACAGCGGCAGCGTGCGGATCGGCGGCACGGATGTCCGGGACTACACCCTGGCATCCCTGATGGACCAGATCAGCATGGTCTTCCAGAATGTCTACCTCTTTGCCGACACCATTGAGAACAACATCAAGTTCGGCTGCCCGGAGGCCACCCATGCCCAGGTGGTGGAGGCCGCCAAAAAGGCCTGCTGCGACGACTTCATCTCCGCCCTGCCCGAGGGCTACGACACCGTCATCGGCGAGGGCGGCGCGTCCCTCTCCGGCGGCGAGAAGCAGCGCATCTCCATCGCCCGGGCCATGCTGAAGGACGCTCCCATCATCATCCTGGACGAGGCCACGGCCAACGTGGACCCGGAGAATGAGGACCGCCTCCAGACGGCCATCGAGGCCCTGACCCACGAGAAGACCGTCCTTATGATCGCCCACCAGCTGAAGACCGTCCGGGGCGCGGACCAGATCTTGGTGCTGGACGGCGGAAGGATCGTCCAGCAGGGCCGCCATGAAGAGCTCATCGCCCAGAGCGGCATCTACGCGGACTTCGTCGGCGGCCGGAAGGAGACCGCCGGCTGGAAGCTCTGAATTTTTCCCCTTTCCTCCCCTCCCCCCGCAGAAAGCCCCGCCCCGGCATCCTCCGGATGCCGGGGCGGGGCTCTTTTTCTCACCGTTGCCTACCCTCGGTTGCCAGACGCCGGTACTCCATGGGCAGGAGGCCGGTGCTTTTTTTGAAGAGCTCGGCAAAGCGGCTGGAGGTGGTGTAGCCGATCATCTGGGCGATCTGGCCCATGGTGAAGTCCGTGTGGATCAGCAGGTGCTCCGCCTGGCTCATACGGCGGCCCTGGATGTACTGCGTGACGGTGCAGCCCAGCTGCCGCTTGAAGCAGGTCTTCAGCTTACTCTCGCTCATGCAGGCGATGCCTGCCAGGCGGGCCAGGGGGATGTCGAAGGCGTAGTGGTCCGAAATGTAGCTCACCACGTTCTGGAGGCCCGCCAGGTCCTCCGCCGAGAGGGGCCGCTCCCGCTTGCTGCCCTGGCGCTTCCAGGCGTCCACCACCAGGGCGATGGCCTCCGTCACCTTGGCCTCGTAGAAAAGGTCCGCCGCCGAGCCCTCTCCCCGGTAGTTCTCCACCTCGAAGAGGAGCTTGGACATGGCGGGGAAATCCGCCGCCTGATCCACGCTCTGGAAAGCTGCCGGAAGGTCAAAATAGAGGTCCGGGTACTGCTTTTTCAGGAAGTCCTCATAGTAGGCCGGCAGGATCTCCACCCCCACCGCGTGGATGGGGATGCTCTGGTGGATGATGGCCCGGTAGCGCTGCCTGCCGCCCACGATGGTCTGGATATCCCCGGCGGAGAGACGGCGGTAGGGGTTCAGCTCCTCCCCGGAGATGGAGTCGTAGCGCTGGATGCTGATGCACTCCGGGATGTCCATCTCCATGCAGAAATCCTGGTGAAAGCAGAAGTCATGGATCTTGATGTCGAAGAGGTCCCGCTTGGCGTAGACCCAGTAGTAACCGCTGCCCACCGCCGGGTCCAGCTCCCAGCACTGGCCGGCGGGGCCGAACTTCTCCGGGCAGGGGATGGGGCGGAAGCTGTTTTGCTCCAGCATGGGGCGGTAGTAGTTTTTCAGGATGCTTTTTTCCATAGTCCTCCTTGCAACGATCGGACGATCCCTTGCAACGATTCGGCAGACCTGGCCGCCGACGCTTGCCGGGATGGCCGGAGATATGCTATCTTTCCAGATGGTTAGCTGCAACTAACCAAAGGATACCACAAAGCGGCGGACTTGTCAAACCGCCGCGCCATCGCAAAGGAGAGATCGATCATGCAGACAATGATGAAACAAGGACTGAGCGTCAAGGACCTGGTGACGGCGGGCATCTTCACCGCCCTCTTCCTGGTGTTCGCCCTGGTGGGCGGCATCTTCTTCGCGCCGAACCCGGTGCTGACCTTCTACATGCCGGTGGGCAGCGCCCTGCTCTGCGGGCCGGTCTACCTTCTGCTGCTGGCGAAGGTCCCCAAGCGCTGGGCCGTCACCATTCTGGGGGCCATCCTCTGCGCCGTCTGGTTCGTCACCGGGATGCACTGGGCCATGGCGCTGGGATACCTCATCGCGGGCATCCTGGCGGACCTGACCGCCGGGACGGGAGGCTACCGGAGCCGGACGCGCAACGCCCTCTCCTACCTCCTGCTGTCCCTGGGGGGCACGGGGTCTTACCTGGTGTTCTTCGCGGACCCGGAGGGCTGGGCCAGCACCATGCTGGGCAACGGCACGGAGCAGAGCTACATCGACACCATGCGGATGACCGGGACCACGGGGATCCTGCTGGCCATGCTGCTGGGGACGGTGCTGGCCGCCGCCGTCAGCGCCCTTGTGGGCGGGCGGATGCTGAAGAAGCAATTTGAGAAGGCCGGGATCACGAAATGAGCCGCTTTGATCCCCGGGCGAAGCTCTTCCTCCTGCTTTTGACGGTGCTCTGCGCCGCGCTCGCGCCGGACCTCCGCTTCCAGTTCGCGCTGGTGGGGCTCATCGGGGGCTTCTCGGCCCTCTGCGGGCGCTGGCGCTACGCCCTTCGGGGCATCCTGGCCTACGGCCTCCTCTGCGCCTTCACCTTCTGGTGTGCGGGGAGCCTCAGCGGCACCTGGCGGACCATGTTCGTGGCCTTTCTGGGCCTTGTCCACAAGGTCTACGCCTGCGGGATGCTGGCGGGGACGGTCATCGCCACCACCCGGGTCAACGAGTTCCTCTCCGCCATGGCCCGGCTCCGCTGCCCCCGGAAGCTCACCATCCCTCTGGCGGTGATGCTCCGCTACCTCCCCACCATCCGGGAGGACTGGCGCTTCATCCGGGACGCCATGCGCCTGCGGGACGTGTCGCCCAGCCTCTGGGGCTTTCTCAGGGCCCCAGCCATGACGGTGAACTGCCTCTATGTCCCCCTGCTGACGGCGGCCAGCCGGGCGGCGGACGAGCTCTCCATCGCCGCCGTGACCCGGGGCATTGAGAACCCGAAGCCCCGGACCTGCCTTGTCACCATCCGGATGACGGCGGCGGACTGGGTGGTGATGGCCCTCTTCGCGGCGTTCTTCGCCATCGAGCTTCTCTGGACGGGAGGAATTCTGTGATCGAGTTTCAGCATGTGTCCTTCCGCTATCCGGAGGGCGGGGAGGGCGGGCTCCATGACGTGAGCCTCACCATCCCCGACGGGCAGTGCGTCCTGCTCTGCGGCCGCAGCGGCTGCGGCAAGACCACCCTCACCCGGCTCGTCAACGGCCTCATCCCCCAGTTCTTCCCCGGGGAGCTGACGGGCCGGGTGCTGCTGGACGGGGAGGACCTGGCGGCGCTGCCCATGTACCGGATCTCGGAGAAGGTGGGCAGCGTCTTCCAGAACCCCCGGACGCAGTTTTTCAACGTGGACAGCGACAGCGAGATCGCCTTCGGCCTGGAGAGCCAGGCCCGGCCGGCGGCGGAACTCCGGGCCCGGGTGGACCGGACGGCGGAGGAGCTGGGCATCCGGGGCCTTCTGGGCCGGAGCCTCTTCGCCCTCTCCGGCGGGGAGAAGCAGCGGATCGCCTTTGCCTCCGTCTACGCCATGGAGCCGGAGGTCTGCCTTCTGGACGAGCCTTCCAGCAACCTGGACGCCCAGGCCATCGAGGGCCTGCGCCGCCACCTGGCGCTGCTCCGCTCCCAGGGGAAGACCATCCTGGTCGCGGAGCACCGGCTCTCCTACCTGATGGACACGGTGGACCGGGTCCTCTATCTGGAGGACGGCCGGGTGGCCGGGGACTACTCCCGGGAGGCCTTTCTGGTCCTCTCCCCGGAGCGGCGGCGGGCCATGGGCCTTCGGGCCGCCGACCTCATGGCGGAGCGGCCCTCCGCCCCGCCTTCCCCCGCCGCCGCCCCGAGGCTGGAACTCCGGGACGTGAGCTTAAGCTACGGGAAGCGGACGGTGCTCCAGGGGCTCTCCCTCCAGGCCGCACCCGGCGAGATCATCGCCCTGGCGGGGCCCAACGGGGCCGGAAAGACCACCCTCTCCCGCTTCCTCTGCGGCCTTCACCGGGAGAGCGGCGGCCAGCTCCTCTGGGAGGGGCGGGTCCAGTCCCCCCGGGAGCGGAGGGGCCGGGCGGGCCTTGTGATGCAGGATGTGAACTACCAGCTCTTTGCGGAGAGCGTGGCGGCGGAGTGCGTCTTCGGCCTCCGGCGGCCGGACACCGCCCTGGCGGAGGAGGCCCTCCGGGAGCTGGGGCTCTGGGCGCTCCGGGACCGGCACCCCAACACCCTCTCCGGCGGGCAGAAGCAGCGTCTCGCGGCGGCCGCCGCCATGGTCCAGGGCCGGGAGCTTTTGGTTTTCGACGAGCCCACCAGCGGCCTGGACTACGACAGCATGACCCGGCTGGCGGAGCTCCTGCGCCGGCTCTCGGTGCGGGGGAAGGTCATCTTCCTGGTGACCCACGACTTTGAGTTCGTCTGCCGGACCTGTGGCCGGGCGCTGTGGCTCTCCGGCGGCGGCCTCCGGCGGGATCTGCCGGTGACGGCGGAGACCCTCCCCGCCCTGCGGGAGATCTTTCATGTGAGGTGAGACGCGTTGCGAGAGAAAAAAAGCGTCCTCGGCTGGGTCCTGACCTTCGCCGGGGAGAAAAAACGGGACTACCTGGCCAGCGCGGCGCTGGCGGTCCTGGGGTCGGTGTGCCAGCTGCTCCCATACCTGGTGATGGCCCGGGTGCTGACCCGGCTCCTGGCCGGGGACCGGGATCTCATCGCCTACCTCCGGGACTGCGGCCTCCTGGCCCTCCTTTGGCTCGCGCGGCTGGGGCTCCACTCCCTCTCCACCGCCCGGTCCCACGCGGCGACCTTCGCCGTCCTCGCGGGGATCCGGAAGCGGGGCCTGGAGAAGCTGGCCCGGATGCCCCTGGGGGACATCCAGGCCCGGGGCACCGGGGAGCTGAAGAACATCCTGGTGGAGCGGGTGGACAGCATGGAGCCCACCCTGGCCCACGCCATCCCGGAGATCAGCGGCAACGCCGCGGCGGCCCTCGCCACCCTCCTCTGCCTCTTTCTTCTGGACTGGCGGATGGCCCTCGCGGCCCTGCTGCCCCTGCCCCTGGGGCTGGTCTTCTTCGCGCTGATGATGCGGGGCTACCAGGAGAACTACCAGCGGGCCTCGGCCGCCACCAAGGTCCTCAACGACACCGCCGTGGAGTACATCGGCGGCATCGAGGTCATCAAGGTCTTCGGCAAGGCGAAGAGCAGCTACGAAAAGTTCGTCACCGCCGCCCGGGACTGCGCCGAGAGCTACATCGACTGGATGAGAAAGAGCAACTTCTACTTCACCTTCGCCATGAATGTCATGCCGGCGACGCTCCTCACGGTGCTGCCCATCGGCGGCCTGCTGCTGCGCTCCGGCACCCTGGCCCCGGACCGCTTCGTCCTGCTTCTGATCCTCTCCCTGGGGCTGGTGCCGCCCATCATCGGCTGCATGAAGTTCACGGATGACCTCGCGAAGGTGGGCACCATCATCGGCCAGGTGACGGACATCCTCACCGCGCCGGAGCTGCCCCGGCCGGAGACGGACCGGGCGATGCCCCGGGACCACAGCGTGGAACTGCGAAATGTCCGCTTCGGCTATGGGGAGACGGAGGTGCTCCACGGCATCGACCTCACCTTCCGGGAGGGCACGGTGAACGCCCTGGTGGGCCCCTCCGGCAGCGGGAAGTCCACCATCGCGAAGCTCATCGCCTCCTTCTGGGACGTGGGCGGCGGCAGCATCACCATCGGCGGCGCCGACCTCCGGGACCTCTCGGCGGAGCGCTGCCAGTCCCTCATCGCCTACGTCTCCCAGGAGAGCTTCCTCTTTGACACCACCGTCCGGGAGAACATCCGAATGGGCCGGCCCTCCGCCACGGACGCGGAGGTGGAGCGGGCCGCCCGGGAGAGCGGCTGCTACGACTTCATCCTGGGGCTGGAGAACGGCTTTGAGACCCGGGTGGGCGGCGGCGGAGGACATCTTTCCGGCGGGGAGCGGCAGCGCCTCTCCATCGCCCGAGCCATGCTGAAGGACGCCCCCATCGTCCTCCTGGACGAGGCCACCGCCTACACGGACCCGGAGAACGAGGCCGTCATCCAGGAGAGCGTCGCGAGGCTGGTCCGGGGCAAGACCCTCATCGTCATCGCCCACCGGCTCTCCACCATCGTGGATGCCGACCAGATCGTCCTCGTGAACGACGGGCGCGTCGAGGCGGCAGGCACCCAGGCGGAGCTGCTGCAGAAAAGCCCGCTGTACCGGTCCATGTGGCGCGCGCATACCGCGTCCCGGGACAGCGCGGAGGGAGGTCATGCGCATGCTTGAGATCCTGAGAAAATTCTTTCACTTCTGCGATGAGCGGGAGCGCAGGGAGTTTTACCGTTCCATCGCCCTCGGCGTGGCGGCGGCCCTGTTTTCCGCGCTGAAGATCCCGGCCATCGGCATTCTGCTGGGGGCGATGCTGACGGACGGCGTGCGCACGGAAACGATCCTGCGGTCGCTGGCGATCATGCTGGTCTCCGTCATCGGTTCCTCCCTTCTGAAATCCCGCGCCACCGCCCTGCAGACGGACGCCGGCTACCGCACCGCCGCCAATAAGCGCGTGCAGATCGCGGAGCATCTCCGGTATCTCCCTATGGGCTACTTCAACGCCAACAGCCTGGGGGCCATCACCTCCGTCACCACCAACACCATGGACAACCTCTCCGGCGTTTCCACCCGGGTGGTGATGCTGGTCACCGAGGGACTTTTCTCCACGGCGGTGATGACACTGGCGGTCTTCCTCTTCGACTGGCGGGTGGGGCTTCTCATTGTATTGGGTCTTACCGTCTGCTATTTCGTGAATCGTGCGCTGCAGGCGAGATCGGAGCAAACCACCCGCCGGAAGCTCTCCGGTGACACAGCCGTCGTGGAGCAGGTGCTGGAGTTCATCAAGGGGATTGCCGAGGTGAAATCCTACTCCCTGACCGGCAAGTATAACCGCAGGCTGGAAGCTGCCATTGACGAAAACGTGGATTCCAACATCGACATGGAATTGAAGCTCCTGCCACTGATGCTGGCGCAGAACGCCGTTGCCAAGGGCATCGACGTGGGGGTGGTGCTGCTGTCTCTTGTGCTCTATACCGGCGGCAGAATGGAGCTATTAAACTGTGTTATGCTCTGCATCTGCTCCTTCCTGCTGACGGAGGGGCTGGAGCAGGCCGGGACACAATCGAGCTTGCTGCGGGTGGTGGATACCTGCGTGGATCAGGCGGCGGACATTTTGAGCCTGCCCGCCATGGACATCTCCGGGGCTGAGCTTGCGCCGGAGCACTGCGGCCTCCGGACAGAGGACATCCGCTTCTCCTACGGCGAAAAGTCCATCATCCACGGGGTGACACTGGACATCCCGGAGCGGAGCACCACCGCCATCGTCGGCCCTTCCGGCAGCGGCAAGACCACGCTCTGCCACCTGCTCTCCCGCTTCTGGGATGTGGACGCCGGGCGCGTCACGCTGGGCGGGCACGATGTCCGGGACTACGACATGGACAGCCTGATGCGGAATTTCAGCTTCGTCTTCCAGAACGTCTATCTCTTCCATGATACCGTTGCCAACAACATCCGCTTCGGCCAGCCGGAGGCTTCCATGGAGCGGGTCATTGCGGCGGCAAAAAAGGCCCGCTGCCACGACTTCATCCAGCGGCTGCCCCAGGGCTATGACACCGTCATCGGCGAGGCGGGGGGCATCCTCTCCGGCGGGGAGCGCCAGCGGCTCTCCATCGCCCGGGCCATGCTGAAGGACGCCCCCATCATCGTCCTGGACGAGGCCATCGCCAACGTGGACCCGGAGAACGAGCAGGAGCTGATGGAGGCCATCGACGCCCTGACGGCGGAGAAGACCGTCCTTATGATCGCCCACCGGCTGAAGACCGTCCGCCAGGCAGACCAGATCCTGGTCCTGGACCGGGGGCGGATCGTCCAGCAGGGCACCCACGATGCGCTCGCCCGGGAGGACGGCCTCTACCGCCGCTTCCTCACCGGCCGGGAGAAGGCCGTCGGCTGGAAGCTCTGACCCTTCTTTCCCCAGGGGAGCGCGCCCGTCTCCCCGGCAGGCGCGCTCCGACCTTTTGAGACCACCCCCGGAAGCCGAAGGCTTGCGGGGGTGGTCTTTGTCGGATCCTTTCTTCCGTTTTTCGCGCCTTTCATGCCAGCTCCCGGAGCGCCGCCAGGAACTCCCGCGGCCGCTCCCCATGGATGGCGTGTCCGCAGTCAAAGCGGACCAGGGTGCAGTCCGGGATCAGCGCCAGAACGCACCGCAGGTCCTCCTCCCCCAGCGCCGTCAGCAGGAGCCCGTCCTCCCCCACCTGGGTCTTTGCCTTGAGGAACAGCGTCCGGCAGCGGATGCCCCGCAGCAGGTCCTCATGGGGGATGCCGGCGTGGAAGCTGTCCTCATAGAACGCCTCGCCGAAGCGGGGGTCGTAGCGGTCCATGCCCTGATAGGCGGCCAGGCCCGCCTTGGGCCAGAAGGGCACCCACAGGTCTCTCTCCGGGTGCTTCCTGCGGTAGCTGTCCGCCGAGGCAATGAGCCTGGGGCGCACCTTCTCTCTGGCCTTTTCTGGGAAGAAGTCCCAGAGCCGCTGGTGGGTGAAGTAGTAGAGGACGAAGTCGGTCTCCTCCGTCTGGCGCAGGAATTCGTGGCAGACGGTGGAGAGATCCACATAGTTGAAAGACTGCTTCCGCCGCTCCCCCTGGCAGGAGAAGAACGGCGGGTCCTCCAACACCAGGGCACAGCAAAGGTCGCTGCGGGAGGCAGCATAGGCCGCGATGAGCCCGCCGGAGGAGTGCCCCAGCAGACAGGCCGGCTCCCGGACGACGTGCCGCAGAAAAGCGATGACCGCGTTCCCGATATCCGCCACGTTGTATCGCTCCGCGTCGTGCAGGCTCCCGCCGTGGCCGTAGCAGTCCACGGCGTACACATGGAAATCCCGCGCCAGCTTCGGCATCACGCGGGAAAAGCTACGGCTGTCCACCCCCTGGGCGTGGAGCAGCACCAGGGGCTTCCGGTCGTTTCGGATCTCGCAGTATTGCAGGCCGACGCCATTGCCCTCATAGAAATGCGTTTCACAGTTCATGCGGATGTCTCCCCTCTGTCCATTGGCACGCTGCCCTCCTCGCCGCTGTCAAACGTTGTCCGCTTTCCCCCCTGCCAGCGCCAGGAACTTCTTGTCGGACTGAATGCCCTGGGTCAGGAATCTGCCATCCCGGAACAGGGCGTAGGTGGTGACCGGCGCGGGCACGCGCTGGGCCTCCTCCCGGCTCGTGATGTGGATGACCCGCAGGGGGATGCCGTGCTCCCGCGCGGTCTCCTGCACCCGGGGCACCCAGTAGCTGGTATAGGGGCACTGGTCGGTGTAGTAGAGAACGAACCCGTCCGGCGCGGCTTCCGGGTGTTTGGCGCAGTCCCGGAACTCCGGCGGCCGGGCGTCCGGGGCAAGCGGCAGATAGAGAAGGCTGATGCCGCAATCCGACACGTCCGCCGTCTGAAAGCCCTTGTGCGCCAGGAACTTCGGGTCCGACAGAAACTCCCGCTTCCGTCCCTGGGCCGAGAGGATGCAGATCCCCTTGCGTCCCTGGGCTTCGGCGTCCCGGCTACATTCCGCCAGCAGGTCGTTGGCGTAGCCGTGTCCTTTCATCGCGCCCGCGATCCACAGGCAGTTGATGTAGAGATACCCCTCCGCCCGGATGGGCACCCATGCGTTCTCTGTCGGAAGGTACTCAATGAAGCACTTGCCCCGCTCCTCGCTCCGGCAGAAGACCAGCCCCTCCTCCAGGCGCTGCTTGAGCCATTCCTTCTTGCGGAGGCTCTGCTTGCCGGACATGGCGCAGCAGATGTGCTCCCGGTCGATGTTGTCCCTGGTGATGCGGATGTAGTTCATTCTCCCTTCCCTCCCGATCCTTGTGGTCCGGCGCCGCGTTCCCCGCGTCAGCCGGAGATCCCTGCCTGGTCCAGCCGCTTCCCCATCTCGACCCGCACCTCGTGCCGCTCCGGGTCGCGATTGGAGTAGGCGTAGAGATCGAAGCCGATGACGGAGAAGCCGTTCTTCCGGTAAAAGGCGATGGCCCGCTCATTGCAGGACTGGGTCTCCAGCACCAGCATCCGCGCCCCGGAGGCGTCCGCCGCTTTCGCGATGGTATCCATCAGGGCGGTCCCGATCCCCCGGCGGCGCCCGGCGTCCTCAAAAATACAGAGGTTGCTGATGCGGAAGCGGCGGTTCCAGGTCTCCGGCGAGCCCTCGACATAGCCCAGCAGCTCGCCGTCCTCAAAGGCGCCGAAGGCCATGGGGTCCTCCAGCCACTCCCCGAAAAAGACATCCTCGAAGGAACGCTCCTCCGGCGCCGTAAAGGGCCGGTATTCCACCCGGAAGCCATCCTCCGCCGCGCGGATATCGTAGTACCCGTGGGTCTGATACCGGGCCGTGAACTTCCTGCCCGCATAGGTCTCCTGCGCCAGCTCTCTGATCTCCATTCTTCCCCTCTGCGGAGCCGGGCCGAAGCGCCCGCTCCCTCCCCTGCCCCATCGCACAGCCGCCGGTCCTTTCCTCGGGGACGGTCTCCCGGCGGCAGGCCGAGCATTGTGCATCGTTCGTTGCGTATCATTTATTATAGCAAGCCCGGGGATGCTTGTCAATAGCAGCCCCCCTCCCCGCCTGCCGGGCGCGTTTGGCTTGCCCCGCAGAGAAAAATAGGATATAATGAAGTCCGCACGATGGAAAAAGCTTTCCAAGCGCGATCTCTCCGGAAAGGGCTCCTTTCGCGGAGACCATCGTGTCTGATACCGCTTTTCTGCAGCGAATGGGGCGTGAGAGAATGAGCTACAATCCTTTCTACAACATCGACAACCCGGAGCTCATGGGCTATGAGTATGCCTGGGTCCGCTACATGAAGCAGGGGACCTCCAGCCCGGATATCATCACGAAGCCCATTCTGGAATCCTGGCGGCGCTGCCGGCAGATGAATGTCAGCTTCCAGCCGGACATGCCGGCCGCCTTCTGCCCGGAGAGCGAGAGCATCGGCTTTCTCCGGACCCACGGCAGCGGCATCCTGAAGGAGATCATGGGGACCATCGGCAGCAGCTCCTTCTACGGGATCATCACGGATGTGGTCGGACGGAAGCTGACGGGGGTGGAGAGCGAGCTCTCCGGCCTTCCGGCCAGCCTGAAAAAGGTCCGCGAGATCGAGAATTTCTCGGAAAAGGCCATCGGGACCAACAGCTTCTCCCTGGTCTCGGAGCTGCGGCGTCCGGTCTGCGTGGCCGGCGCACAGCATTACCTGGAGCGGCTCCACAGCTACGCGGACTATGCCGCCCCCATCCTCGGCCTCTCCGGTGAGCTCATCGGGATCGTGGGGATCTACACCGCCACGGAGCGGATGGGCGACTACGTCCTGCAGTTCGTGGCGGCCATCGAGAAGGCCATTGAGAATAACCTCCGCTGGTTCAGCAGCCAGAGCCTGCTGGAGCGGCAGAACGAGGAGAAGCGCTATATCCTGGACGCTGTCTCCGACGGCGTGATGTATGTGAGCGCGGACCACCGGATCACCTACGGCAACCGGAAATTCATGGATATCTTCGGCCTGGCGGCGGAGGATGCCGTGGGTCAGAGCGTCACCGCCCTGAAGACCTCCCCCTCCATCGAGAGCCTGGTCCGGGTGGACTACAGCGGCCGCAGGTTCAGCCGGGACACCCGGGTCAGCATCTTCAGCAGCCGGAATCCCCACAGCTCCCGGGAGGCCCTCTTCAACAAGTACAAGATCAGCGACAGCAGCGAGGCCGGCGCGGACGAGGTCTGGACCTTTACCGTGTCCTCCGACATCAAGCGCCGGGCCGTCAAGCTCTCCCGGGCGGACGCCAAAAGCACCTTCTTCCTGGATGACATCAAGGGGCACTCCCAGGGCATGGAGATCGCCAAGGAGCTGGCCAAGAAGGCCGCCGCCTTTGAGACCCGGGTCATCATCGAGGGCGACAGCGGCACCGGCAAGGAGATGTTCGCCCAGGCCATCCACAACGAGGGCCCCCGGCGCAACGGCCCCTTTATCGCGGTGGACTGCGGCGCCCTGCCCCGGGGTCTGCTGGAGAGTGAGCTCTTCGGCTATGAGGAGGGCGCCTATACCGGCGCACGGCGGGGCGGCAAAAAGGGAAAATTCGAGCTGGCGGACAAGGGCGTTCTCTTCCTGGACGAGATCACCAACATGCCGCTGGATATGCAGGCAAAGCTCCTGCGCATCCTGCAGGAGGGGAAGCTGGTCCCCATTGGCGGCACCAAACTGGTGGCCTTCGATGTCCAGGTGATCGCCGCCACCAACAAGGATATCATCCAGGAGATCGAGGCGGGCAACTTCCGGAAGGACCTCTTCTACCGCCTGAACCTCATCCACATCAAGGTCCCGCCCCTGCGGGAGCGGGGCGATGACATCCGCTACTTCCTGGATTACTTCCTGCGGATGTATGACCCGGAGGGCGGCAAGCGGCTCTCCCGCGAGGTCACCGAGATCCTCTGCCGCTACGACTGGCCGGGCAACGTCCGCCAGCTGGAAAACGTCATCGAGCGGATGGTGATCCTCTCGGACGGTCCCATCATCGGGAAGAACTGCATCCCCGGCGAGATCGCCGGCAGCATGATGGAGCTCGACGGCAGCGGCCTTCTGTCCCTGGAGGGAGAGCGCAGCCTGGACGCCGTCTGCCGGGAGTATGTACACCGCATGGTGGGCCACTGCGACGGGAACATCAAGAAGGCCGCTGGGCTCCTGGGCATCAGCCGGGCCACGGTCTATAAGTATCTGAAGAGCGAAGGGACACCCTGACGGGAAAGGAGGACAGCGGCATGGAGGAACACTGGAGCGACGAGCGCTTTGACCTTGCGGTCACCGGCGGCACAGTGATCGATGTGGTGGGCGGCCGCTACCTCCGGGCCAACGTCGGCATCCGGGAGGGAAAGATCGTCTGCGTCACGGAGCAGGACATCCGCGGCGCCCGGCAGATCGACGCCGCAGGCTATCTGGTCTCGCCGGGCTTCATCGACTTTGAGTCCCATGTGGACGGCGATGCCTACGCGGCCCAGTGCATCCTGCGGCAGGGCGGCACCACGACGCTGGGCGGCATCCGCCGCCTCAACGGAAAGCTCATCCGCAAGATCGCGGAGGAGGGCTTCCTCATCAACCAGGGCTTCTTCGTCTCCCAGGCCTTCGTGCTGCGGGATGCGGTGGGCATCAAAAACCCCTACGCCCCGGCCAGCCCCCGGGAGATCGGCGCCATGGTGGACCTGGCGGCCCGCTTCATGGAGTGCGGCGCCTTCGGCATCTGCTTCCCGCTGGAGCTGGCCCCCGGCGTCACCCGGAAGGAGCTGCTGGCCATCTCCCAGGTGGCAAAGGACTATGACCGGGTGGTCTCGGTCCATCTCCGGAAGGACGGACGGGAGTCCGTCGCCGCCCTGGATGAGGTCTTTGAGGTCGCCGCCAAGACCGGGGCAAAGCTCCACCTGCTGGAGCTGACCTATATGGCCGGGATGTGCGGCGCGATGCCCGCAGTGCTGGACGCCATGGAGCAGGCCAGGCACAGCGGCATCGATATCACCGGCAGCAGCCAGATGTACCCGCATTTCACCGTCTGCATCGGCACCGGCGTCTTCGACGGCGGCTGGGAGAAGGGCTACGGCGGGGCGGATTACAGCGACCTTCTGGTGAGCTCCGGCATCCACGCCGGGGAGCGCTGCACCCAGGAGCTCTTCTTCCATCTGCGCAAGGAACGCCCCTCCACCCTGGTGACGGCCTTCGTCGGCGAGGAGGCTGCGGTCCGGCAGGCACTGGAGAAGGATTTCGTCTTCATCTCCACCAACGCCGCGGACGGGCCCTTCTACCCTTCCAACGGCGCGCCGGAGGTGGCGGGGACCTTCCCCCGGCTCCTGGGGCGCTATGCCCGGGACCTGGGCTGCATCAGCCTGATGGAGGCGGTCCGGAAGATCACGATCCTCCCCGCCCGCCGCTTCCAGCTGGAGGACCGCGGCAGCATCGAGCCCGGAAAACGGGCCGATATCGTGATCTTCGACGAGAAGACCATCCTGGACCGGGCCGATTTCATGGACCGGGGCCGTCCGGACGAGCCGCCGCTGGGCATCCACTGCGTGGTGGTGAACGGAACGGTGGCACTGGAGGAGGGGATCGTGCGCAGCGACGTCAAGGCAGGACGGCTGCTTTTTTGTGGAAAAATGTAAAAAAATTGAACACATCTAAGAGTTGAATCCGATTCGTTCTCAAAATTTATACATAGCAAGTCCTTAATGTCTATATTTTTTACACTTAGCAACTGCGTGATCCCGCCAAAGCTCCGCACAGTTCCACAAATTTGATAATTAACAAACAGTCCCGGGATATCCCCCCTTCTCTTTGAGCGATCTGACGGAAATCCACTCCGTCAGATCGCTTTTTTGACGAAGAGAAAAATTTTTTCTCCGTTTTCCCCGCCGTTGGCACGCCGTTTGCTGAAAGGAGGGCAGAGGGCACCGCTGATTGTCGAGCAGGGCAGCGGCGGAGGCCTCCCTGCAATTGAAAGACTGAAGGAGGAACCCCATCATGAAGCTTCCCGATTTTACATTTCAGCTTGCGACCCGGATCGAGTTCGGCGAGGGCTACCTGAGCCACGCCGGCGCGGAGGCCAAGAAGCTTGGCATCACCAAGGCCATGGTCATCGCCGATAAGGGCATCATCGCCTGCGGCATCGTGGCTCCCATCGAGGCGTCCCTGAAGGCGGAGGGCGTGGACTACGTCATCTATGACCAGATCGTCCCCAACCCCCGTGACATCCACTGCATCGCCGGCGCGGAGTTCGCCCGGGAGCACGGCATCGACGGCATGATCGCCATCGGCGGCGGCAGCTCCATGGATACCGCCAAGGCGGTGGGCACCCTGCTGGCCAACGGCGGCAACATCCGCACCTGGGCCACCCCCGCCGTGCTGGAGCACCCCATCGTCCCCCTGATCGCCGTCCCCACCACCGCCGGCACCGGCAGCGAGGTGACCTTTGACGCCGTCATCACCGACACCGAGGCCCACGAGAAGCTGAACATCCTGGACATCAAGATCGCCCCCAAGGTGGCTCTGGTGGATCCCACCGTCCTGAAGGGCCTGCCCGAGAAGGTCATGGCTTCCACCGGTGTGGACGCCCTGATCCACGCCGTGGAGGCGTACACCTGCAAGGCCGCCTCCCCCGTTACGGACGCCTTCGCCCTCTACGCCATCGATCTCATCGGCGCCAACATCCGGGAGGCCGTCTATCAGCGGACGCCTGAGTCCTGCAAGGCCATGATGCTGGGCAGCACCATGGCGGGCGTGGCCTTCGGCTACTCCGACGTGGCCGCCGTCCACTGCATCGCCGAGGCCCTGGGCGGCCGCTATGATACCCCCCACGGCGTCTCCAACGCCATGGTCCTCTCCACTGTGACGGAGTTCAACATCCCCGCCAACACCGAGAAGTATGCTGAGATTGCCCGTCACCTGGGCGTTGACACCACCGGCATGACCGAGAAGGAAGCCGCTTACCGCTGCGTGGACGCCATGAAGTCCATCTGCACCGACGTGAAGATCCCCAAGATGCGGGACTTTGAGGTCATCAACCCCGCCGACTTCCAGGCCCTGGCGGAGGCCTCCTTCCGGAATATGTCCACTCCCAACAACCCCAGAGAGCTCTTGGTCCAGGACTTCTTCGACCTGCTGACCAAGGCCTATAACGCCTGAGCCATATCCCGATTACGCCCTCCTTCCGGGGCTTGCATCCTCTGTCCGCCGCATGGGAGCCTCCGATGCGGCGGACAGAAGGAAACGAGAAATACGATGCTTTGAAAGGAGCAAAACCATGACCATTCAGGAACAGATCGTTGCCGCGCGGGTCGCGCAGGCTGCCATCAAGGATTACACCCAGGAGCAGATCGATAAGCTGGTCTACGAGGTCGCCAAGATCATCTACAAGAACGCCGAGCCCCTGGCCCGCGAAGCGGTGGACGAGACCCGCCTCGGCTGCTATGAGGACAAGATCGCGAAGAACACCGACACTCCCGCCACCTTCTGGGCCTACCTGAAGGATAAGAAGTCCGTGGGCATCATCAGCGAGGATGCCGTCTCC
>SFLD01000058.1 GCA_004553545.1 Clostridiales bacterium
CTTGTCGGTGTGGTCGCCGATGATCTTGATGGAGTTCTTGTTGGCGCCCACGGTGCCGTCGCCGCCGAGACCCCAGAACTTGCACTCGATGGTGCCGGGAGCGGCCACGTTGGGGCACTCCACCTCGGGGAGGGAGAGGTTCGTGACGTCGTCCACGATGCCGATGGTGAACTGGCGCTTCATCTCAGCCTTCTGCAGCTCGGTGTAGACCGCGAAGACGGACGCGGGAGGCGTATCCTTGCTGCCGAGGCCGTAGCGGCCGCCGATGACGGAGATGTCGGTCTTGCCGGCGTTGGCGAGGGCGGTGACCACGTCCTGATAGAGGGGCTCGCCCTGGGAGCCGGGCTCCTTGGTACGGTCCAGGACGGCGATCTTCCTGCAGGTGGCGGGGATAGCGGAGAGCAACTTGTCCGCCCGGAAGGGACGGTACAGGTGGACCTTCACCATGCCGACCTTCTCGCCGTGGCTGTTCAGGTAGTCGATGACCTCCTCGGCCACGTTGCAGATGGAGCCCATGGCGATGATGACGCGGTCGGCGTCGGGCGCGCCATAGTAGTTGAAGAGCTGATAGTCGGTGCCCAGCTTCTCGTTGATCTTGGCCATGTACTTCTCCACGACCTCGGGCAGGGCGTCGTAGCAGCTGTTACATGCCTCGCGGTGCTGGAAGAAGATGTCGCCGTTCTCGTGGCTGCCGCGCATGGAGGGGCGCTCGGGGTTCAGAGCGTGGGCGCGGAAGGCGTTGACGGCATCAAAGTCGCACATCTCGGCCAGGTCCTTGTAGTCCCAGGCCGCCACCTTCTGGATCTCGTGGGAGGTCCGGAAGCCGTCGAAGAAGTTGATGAAGGGCACCTTGCCCTCGATGGCGGCGAGGTGCGCCACGGGCGCCAGGTCCATGATCTCCTGGGGATCGTTCTCGCAGAGCATGGCGAAGCCGGTCTGGCGGCAGGCCATGACGTCGGAGTGATCGCCGAAGATGTTCAGCGCGTGGGTGGCAACGGTGCGGGCGGACACGTGGAACACGCAGGGCAGCTGCTCCGCCGCAATCTTAAACATGTTGGGGATCATCAGCAGCAGGCCCTGGGACGCCGTATAGGTGGTGGTCAGGGCGCCGGCAGCCAGGGAGCCGTGGACCGTGCCGGAAGCGCCGGCCTCAGACTGCATCTCCATGACCTTGACCCGGGAGCCGAAGATGTTCTTGCGGCCGGCCGCGGACCACTGGTCCACCAGGTCAGCCATGGGGGAGGACGGCGTGATGGGATAGATGCCCGCCACCTCGGTGAACGCGTAGCTGACATACGCTGCCGCGTTGTTGCCGTCCATGGAATGGAACTCTCTTGCCATATAGTATGCCTCCTGATTCTTTTCTACCGCGCCAGGCGGCGGCTGGAACTGCCTCTCTTTCCACGGGGGAAATGCCGGTCCCATGGGGGCGATCGCCTCCCTGCTCCGCCCTTTCGCCCTGCCGGAAGCCAGCGCGGAAGAGGGGAAGCCTTCCTTCCGGGAAGACGCCCTGCCCCATTGAACCGATGGTATTTTACCACCCCTTTTCCCGCCTGTAAATGGTGAAATTGTGACTTTTTTCTCAATCCATTCCGGTTTGTGCCGAAGCGTCAAAAATTTTCCGGAATTTTCGGCAGTTTTTCGGCTTTTCCCTCGCTATTCCGGGAAAAGTGTAGTAAAATAGCACTGAAATCCGGGCAAATTTTCTACCGGTCTGGCAACCTTGCATTTTTCAGACAACTTCCGGCTTCGCAATTGTTTTCTCCCCTGGCCACCGTCTGGAAAGGTTTCCATTCTTCCGTCTTTCCCTTACCATTCCATCGAGGAATGGATCATCTTGTCAGGAGGGATCATGTATGGTCGTTACGGTGCGTTCCCTGGGACTCTCCGGACTGGAGGGCTACCCGGTCTTTGCGGAGTGCTTCCTCTCCGGCGGGCTCCCGGCCTTTGACATCGTGGGCCTGCCGGACGCCGCCGTCCGGGAGGCCCGGGAGCGGGTCCGGGCCGCCGTGAAAAACTGCGGGGCGAAGTTCCCCGTGAGCCGCATCACCGTGAACCTGGCCCCGGCGGGCACCAAGAAGGCCGGCACGGTCTATGACCTGCCCATCCTTCTCGGCATCCTGGCGGCGAACGGCGACCTGCCGCCCCTGCCGGAGGACGCGGCCTTTCTGGGCGAGCTCTCCCTTACCGGCTCCCTCCGGGGCGTCACCGGCGTCCTGCCCATGGCGCTGGCCGCCCGGGCAGCCGGCATCCGCACCCTCTACGTCCCGGCGGAGAACGCCGCCGAGGCCACCCTGGCCCAGGGCCTCACGGTCTACGGGCCGAAGGATGTCACAGAGCTTCTCTCCCATCTCCGGGGCGAGACGCCCCTTGCCCCCGCCCCGGCCTGGGAGCCGGAGGCGGAGGACCTCTCCGCCCTGCCGGACTTCCGGGATGTCATGGGCCAGGAGAACGCCAAGCGGGCCCTGGAGATCGCCGCCGCCGGAGGCCACAACGTGCTTCTCATCGGCTTTCCCGGCGCGGGCAAGTCCATGCTGGCCCGGCGGCTCCCCTCCATCCTGCCGGAGCTCACCCGCCCGGAGGCCCTGGAGAGCAGCGCCGTCTGGTCCATCGCCGGACCCCCTCCTGACCCGCCGCCCCTTCCGCGCCCCGCACCACAGCTCCTCCGTCTCCGCTCTCGCGGGCGGCGGGCCTCTCATGCGCCCCGGGGAGATCAGCCTCGCCCACAACGGCGTCCTCTTCCTGGATGAGCTGCCGGAGTTCCGCCGGGACGTGCTGGAGGCCATGCGCCAGCCCCTGGAGGAGGGCACCGTCACCGTGGCCCGGGCCGCCGGGACGCTGCAGCTCCCCGCCCGCTTTCAGCTCATCTGCGCCATGAATCCCTGCCGCTGCGGCTGGCGGGGCCATCCCAGCGGCAAGTGCCATTGCTCCGACCGGGAGGTGGAGAAGTACGTGGAGAAGATCTCCGGCCCGCTCCTGGACCGCATCGATCTCCACGTCAGCGTCCCCTCCGTGGAGTATGAGGCCATGCGCCGGAAGGAGACCCCCGAGTCCTCCGCCGACATCAAGCGGCGGGTGGACGCCGCCCGGGCCCGTCAGGCGGAGCGCTTCGCCGGCACCGGCGTCCTCTGCAACGCCGCCATGCGCCCGGACCAGATGGCGGCGTTCTGTTCCCTGGACGCCGCCGGGGAAAAGCTCATGGAGGGCGCCTTCCGCCGGATGGGCCTCACCGCCCGCAGCCACGACCGCATCCTCCGGGTGGCCCGCACCATCGCGGACCTGGAAGGCTCCGACAATATTGAGGCCCCCCACCTGGCGGAGGCCATCCAGTTCCGCAACACCGACATCCTGAAGGGCTGACCCCCTTTGCAATTGCCCGAAACCGTGCTATAATATTTTATTCGCCATCATTCCGAGGCCCACGGCCTCTTTCCAGGAGGTTCCCTATGTGTGAGATCGAAACCGCCGCCCCCGAGACCCCCGTCCTGCCGCCGGAGCTCTTCCTGCTGAAGCTGGGCGAGGTGGTGCTCAAGGGGCTCAACCGCAGCCATTTTGAGGATAAGCTCATGGCCAACGTGGCCCGCCGCCTCCGGCCCCTGGGCACCTTCCGCATCTACACCCGCCAGAGCACCATCTATGTGGAGCCCCAGAGCTGCGTCACGGATATGGACGCCGTCTACCGGGCCTGCAGCCAGATCTTCGGCATCGTCAGCGTGGTCCGGGCCGTCCCCTGCGAGAAGAGCGTCCCCGCCATCGTGGAGACCGCCAGGGTCTACCTGGCCCCGGAGTTCGCGAAGGCCAAGGACTTCAAGGTGGAGAGCAAGCGGGCGGACAAGCGCTTCCCCTTAAACTCCATCCAGCTCTCCCAGCAGGTGGGGAGCCTCCTCCACCGGGCCTTCCCCAAGACCGCCGTCAACGTCCACGACCCGGAGCTCACGGTCTACGTGGAGATCCGGGAGCGGGCGGCCTACGTCCACGGCCCCGCCCTCCCCGGCGCGGGGGGCCTGCCTGTGGGCATGGGCGGCAAGGCCGTCTCCCTGCTCTCCGGCGGCATCGACAGCCCCGTGGCCTCCTGGATGATGGCCCGCCGGGGCGTCTGGCTGGAGATGGTCCACTTTGAGTCCCCGCCCTACACCTCCCCCCAGGCCCAGGAGAAGGTGCTGCGCCTGGCCCAGGAGCTGGCCCCCTGGTGCGGGCAGCTCCTCGTCCACATCGTCCCCTTCACGGAGATCCAGGAGGAGATCCGCCGCGCCTGCCCGGAGGAGTACTTCACCCTCATCATGCGCCGCTTCATGATGCGCCTGGCCCAGGCCGTGGCCCGGCAGCAGGGCTGCCAGGCCCTGGTCACCGGCGAGTCCCTGGGCCAGGTGGCGAGCCAGACCATGGCGTCCCTCGCCGTCACGGAGAACGCCGTGGACATGCCCATCCTCCGCCCCCTCATCGGCATCGACAAGGTGGAGATCATCCACACCTCCCGCCGCATCGGCACCTACGAGACCTCCATTCTGCCCTTTGAGGACTGCTGCACCGTCTTCACCCCCCGCCATCCTAACACCCGCCCCCGGATCGAGGATGTCGCCGCCGCCGAGAGCGCCCTGGATGTGGACGCCCTCATGGAAAAGGCCCTCTCCGGCATCCAGCGGGTCCGCATCAAGAACGACGGCACCCTCGTCCGCCTGACGGACGAGCGTCCCCCCAGAATCTAAGGCAAAGGAAGGATCCCTATGCTCCATCACACCGCCGAGATCGTCGCCGTTGGCACGGAGCTGCTGCTGGGCAGCATCGCCAACACCAACGCCCAGTACCTCTCCCAGGAGCTCAACGCCCTGGGCATCGGCGTCTGCTACCACACCGTGGTGGGGGACAATCCGGAGCGCCTCCGGAAGGTCCTGGCCATCGCCCGAGAGCGGGCAGACATCGTCATCACCACCGGCGGCCTCGGCCCCACCTACGATGACCTGACGAAAACCGTGGTGGCGGAGAGCTTCGGCCGGAAGCTCGTCTACCACCCGGAGATCGAGGCCGTCATCCGCCGCTTCTTCGAGACCTCCATGCATGTCCCCATGACGGAGAATAACCTCCAGCAGGCGTGGCTCCCGGAGAACTGCACCGTCCTCCCCAACGCCGCCGGCACGGCCCCCGGCTGCGCCTTTGAGGAGGGCGGCCTCCACGTCCTGATGCTCCCCGGCCCGTCCCACGAGCTGGAATGCGTCTTTGAGCGGGAGGCCAAAAAATACCTCCAGGCCCTGAGCCAGGAGGTCATCCGCTTCCACGACATCCGCTCCTTCGGCCTGGGGGAGTCCGCCGTGGAGGACTTCCTCCGCGCCCAGATGGAGCGCATGGTGAACCCCAGCCTCGCGACCTACGCCAAGCCCTCGGAGGTCCGCCTCCGGGCCACCGCCCGGGCCGCCACGGAGGCCGAGGCCGAGGAAATGCTTGCCCCCGTGGTGGCGGAGGTCAGGGCCGTCCTGGGGGACTACGTCTACGGCGTGGATGTGGAGAGCCTCCCCGCCGCCTGCCTTGCCCTCCTCAAGGAACGCGGCCAGACCTTCGCCACGGCGGAGAGCTGCACCGGCGGCCTCCTCTCTCAGGAGATCACGGCCCTCCCCGGCTCCAGCGCCGTCTACCGGGGCGGCGTGGTCAGCTATTGGACGGAGATCAAGGCCAGCGTCCTGGGGGTGCCCCAGGACCTCCTGGACCAGCATGGCGCCGTCTCCGAGCCCACCGCCCGGGCCATGGCGGAGGGGGCGCGACGCCTCACCGGGGCGGACTTCGCCCTCAGCGTCACCGGCGTGGCGGGGCCGGACCCCGACGAGCGGAATAACCCCGTGGGCCGGGTCTTCGTGGGCCTCGCGACCCCCACCGGCACCTACTGCCGCCATCTGGAGCTGGGCCGCCGCCAGCGCGCCCGGATCCGGGATCTCGCCGCCAACCACGCCTTTGATCTTTTGAGAAGATACCTCACCGGTCTTCCGGTGGAGTGAAGGAAAAGGGGAGCCGGACAGTTGTCCGCCCCCCCTTTTTTCTGTCATCCCCAACGGACGGCCGAAGAATGGCCCCGGCATTGCGGGGCATCCCCCGCGGTGCCGTAGGACACGACGACCTGACCGACGCCCCAAATTTCGGCACGGAATTTGGTCGGCGGAGGCCATTCCCTAGGTACGGCGGCCCGTTGCCCGTCCATCGTAAAAAGGACGGATTCCCACGTCGGCCCGTTGGGCCTCCTCGGAATGACAAAGAATCAGGACTGTCATTGCGAAGAGCGAAGCGACGCGGCGATCCGCATCCCCCGTCCCCAAGGCTCCCTTGTGCAAAGGGAGCTGGCACGGCTTCGCCGTGACTGAGGGATTGTCCGAGGTTGCTGGACATTTTGGGGATGCTCTCTGCTCCGATTTCCACCCCTTCCTCGCGACCGCGGCGCAGACGCTTCGCTGTGCGCCGCTGGCCCGGGTGGTTGACGGAACCTTTCCGTCTTTCGTAGGGGCCGATGCCCACATCGGCCCGTTGCTAGGCACCACCTGTGGTGCTTCCGTAGGGCGGGGTGACCTCACCCCGCCGCGAACGCCTCCAGTCCATCCTGTAGGGGGCGGGCTCCGTCCCGCCCCGCTGGCAAGGTCCGTTTTTGCACCAATTCCCGTTGCTTCCTGAATACCTCTCCCACCGCGTAGGGGCGGACCTATGTGTCCGCCCGCGAATGGGTCCCGCAAAGAACCGCATCCGGGCCGACACATCGGTCGGCCCCTACAAAACCTCTATCAACTCCTGGAAAACCGGGCGGAGACGGAGCCCTGCCCCTGCCTGAACACCGGAAATCTCCCGCAGCGGGCCTCGGGCCACCGCCCTCTGCTCCCAGGTCACGGCCCAGAACACGGAAGCCATCCAGTACCTGACCCTCATCGGCGGATAATGTCCCATATGCGAAAAGAGGAAGCGGAATACCGCTTCCTCTTTCCTTATTCCGTTTCCTGGGGCGGATCTTCCGGTGCCGGCTTCCCGCCGTCCGCCGTGCTCCGGTCCTTGGCGGCCAACCGCCGGTTCGTCCCCTGTCCGATGAGCTGGTAGATCACCGCCGTCAGCGGGATGAAGAAGATGATGCCCACGAGGCCGAAGAGCTGCCCGCCCAGCAGGGCGGCCACCAGGGTCCAGACGGGGGCAAGCCCCACGGAGCCCCCCACCACGTGGGGATAGATGAACTGGTTCTCCACGAACTGCACCGCCTGATAGACGATGATGCAGAGGATGGTCTTCTCCGGCTCCGCCAGTAGGGTCAGCAGCGCCCCAATGGCGCAGGAGCTGAAGGCTCCCACATAGGGGATGAAGGCCAGCACCGCTGTCAAGACCGCCGTCAGCGCGGCGTAGGGGATGCGGAAAACGGAGAAGGCCGCGAAGATGAGGCTCCCCAGGATCACCACCTCCACGCACTGGCCGGAGAGGAAGCGGGCGTAGGTGTCGTGGGTCAGGGCCGCCACGGCGCAGATCCGGTCCGCCGCCGTCTCCCGGAGGGCGGCGTAGAGGAGCTTGCGGCACTGACGCCCCAGGTCCCGCTTGCCGAGAAGCACGTAGAACATGATGACGAGCGCGAAGGCCGCGTTTACCGCCACGCTCACCGTGGAGCTGGCTACCGTCACGATGCCGCCGATGAGGCTCCCGGCCCCGGTGAGGGCCTTTTCCAGGAGCGTGCGCCAGTCGTTGGCGGCGAACCAATCGGTGACGGCCCCGGTGTCCAGGCCCAGATCCGAGAGCTTCCGGGCCCACTGGGGCCAGCGCGTCCGCACCTCGCTCGCGATGCTGCCAAGGCTCCGGGCCAGCTCCGGCACCGCGAGACGCAGGGCCAGGGCCAGCACCGCCGCGATGACCAGCAGCGTCAGCCCCAGGCTGAGGCCGTCCAGCAGGGCCTGCTTCGCCTTGGGCAGCCAGCGCCGCAGGAGCTTTTCAAAGCCGTTCATGGGCACACTCAGCACGAACGCCGCCAGCAGCCCCGCCAGAATGGGCGTCAGCAGGCTCCCCAGCCAGCCCAGCGCCCCCCAGACCTTGTCGAGATTCATCAGCCCGGCGTACAGCGCCACGCCGAAGGCCACCAGAAGATAGGTTTCCTTCCGCTTCATGCAAGTCCCCCTTTGGGTCAGTTTACGATCGCTTCTATTTTCCTAGAACCCCGGGCAAAAGTCAAGCCCGGCAAAAAAAAAGGAAGCGGAATACCGCTTCCTCTTTTCTGATTTCATTCCTCTTACAGCAGGGAGCCGATCTTGATGAAGATGGGGGCGAAGACCAAGGAGACCACGGTCATCAGCTTGATGAGGATGTTGATGGAGGGGCCGGAGGTGTCCTTGAAGGGATCGCCCACGGTGTCGCCCACGACGGCCGCCTTGTGGGCCTCGCTGCCCTTGCCGCCATGGTTGCCTTCCTCGATGTACTTCTTGGCGTTGTCCCAGGCGCCGCCGGCGTTGGACATGAAGATGGCCAGCAGCACGCCGGTGACGAGGGAGCCGGCCAGCAGGCCGCCCAGGGCCTCCACGCCCAGCAGGATGCCCACGGCCAGGGGAGCCAGGACCGCCATGACGCCGGGGACCAGCATCTCCTTCAGAGCGGCGGTGGTGGAGATGGCAACGCAGGACTTATAGTCGGGCTTGCCGGTGCCCTCCAGGATGCCGGGGATGGTCCGGAACTGGCGGCGGACCTCCTCGATCATGCTGTAAGCAGCCTTGGAGACGGACTCCATGGTGAGGGCGGTGAAGATGAAGGGCAGCATGCCGCCCAGCAGCAGGCCGATGGTCACACGGGAGTCCAGGATGTTGATGCCGGTGAGGTCGATGCCCACGGCCTGGGCATAGCTCATGAAGAGGGCCAGGGCGGTGAGGGCGGCGGAGCCGATGGCGAAGCCCTTGCCCATGGCGGCGGTGGTGTTGCCCACGGCGTCCAGCTTGTCGGTGATCTCGCGGACGGAGTGCTCCAGGCCGCTCATCTCGGCGATGCCGCCGGCGTTGTCGGCGATGGGGCCGTAGGCGTCCACGGCCACGGTGATGCCGGTGGTGGAGAGCATGCCCACGGCGGCCAGGGCGATGCCGTAGAGGCCCGCCACCTGGTAGGAGATGAAGATGCCCACGCAGATCAGCAGGATGGGCACGGCGGTGGACATCATGCCCACGGCCAGGCCGCTGATGATGGTGGTGGCAGCGCCGGTCTCGGACTGCTGAGCGATCTTCTTGACGGAGTTGTAGTCGCCGGAGGTGTAGACCTCGGTGACGATGCCGATGACGAGGCCCACGATGAGGCCGGCGATGATGGCGATGGCCTGGGCGAAGCCGTCGAAGAACATCTTGCCCAGCACCAGGGAGGCGACCACCACAACGGCGGAGGAGACATAGGAGCCCATCTTCAGGGCCTTGTGGGGATTGGCCTTCTCATCGCCCTTCACGAAGAAGCAGCCGATGATGGAAGCCAGGATGCCGGCGGCAGCCAGCACCAGGGGGAAGATGGCGCCCTCGGCGTTGAAGGCCACGACGCCCAGGGTCAGAGCGGAGACCAGCGCGCCCACGTAGGACTCGAAGAGGTCCGCGCCCATGCCGGCCACGTCGCCCACGTTGTCGCCCACGTTGTCGGCAATGACGGCGGGGTTCCGGGGGTCATCCTCGGGGATGCCGGCCTCGACCTTGCCCACGAGGTCCGCGCCCACGTCGGCAGCCTTGGTGTAGATGCCGCCGCCCACACGGGCGAAGAGGGCGATGGAGGAGGCACCGAGAGAGAAGCCGGTGAGGATCTCGGTATCCTTGGTGATGGCGTAAATGACAGAGCAGCCCAGCAGGCCCAGGCCCACCACGCACATGCCCATGACGGAGCCGCCGGCGAAGGCCAGGCTGAGAGCCCGGTTCATGCCGGAGGTCCGGGCGGCGTTGGCGGTGCGGACGTTGGCCTTGGTGGCCACGTTCATGCCCACGTAGCCCGCGGCCACGGAGAAGGCCGCGCCCACCAGGAAGCAGAGGGCGGTCTTCCAGCTGATGAAGAAGCCGATGAGAACAAAGAGGGCCGCCACGAAGATCACCAGGATCTTATACTCGGCAAAGAGGAAGGCATGCGCGCCCTCGCTGATGCTGTTGGCGATCTCCTTCATGCGGTCGGTGCCGGCCTCGGCCTTGGAGACCATGGAGGTCTTGGCGGCGGCGAACACCAGTGCCAGGATGGCCAGTACCGGTGCGGCCCAGATCAGGTTATCCATTTCTTTCCACTCCTTAAATCATAGGTTTGCCCGGAAGCCGCAGCCTTCGGGCGGTCGTTGAATGTCAATATTTTAGCACAGCGGCAGAGGTTTTCAAGGAAATCTTGCCTTTTTGTGCGCAACGTTTTCTGTTTTTTACGTTTCCAACAAAAATGAAAGTCGTGCTCCAAAAATTTTGGTCTCTTTGCAAAGAAACGGAATTTTTCCGTCCCAGACGCAAACGTTTCCGCGGTGGAGGGACAGTTTCCCTGTTGACAGGCTCCCTCCGGTGGTTGGAAAAATGTTCCGTTTTTCTCCCCGCCGCCCAGGATCGGAGGCGGTCCGCCGGGGCCGGTGTAGGGGCCGCGGTCCCGCCCGGAGCGGAAAACTTTTTCCCGCCGCCGGGATTGACAAGCTCCCGGAAATAGCGTATAGTGAAAAGACTTTGAGGGAGTAGGTGGCGCCTTCGGCGCGGCAAGTCAACATACTGGCGGCGCGCGCCGCCTGGCTTGTCTGAAACAGCGAGACTCAAGGGTTGGCTTTGCCGCGCCCTGGGTCTCTTTTTCTATGCCTGCCCCGGGGCCGCGGCGCATATACTTGCCGGGAGGATACTTTAACTATGAGCATTCTGGAACTCTTTCTCATCGCCGTGGGCCTCTCCATGGACGCCTTCGCCGTCTCCGTCTGCAAGGGTCTTGCCACCCGGCAGCTGCGATGTCGGCATTACCTCATCATCGGCACCTGGTTCGGCGGCTTCCAGGCCCTGATGCCGAGCCTGGGCTACCTCCTGGGCTCCACCTTTGAGAGCTACATCACCGCCATCGACCACTGGGTGGCCTTCGTCCTGCTCTGCCTCATCGGCGGCAGCATGGTGAAGGAGGCCCGGTCCGACGACGAGGAGGCCGGGGCGGACAACAGCTCCTTCGCCTTCAAGACCATGCTGCTGCTGGCCGTGGCCACCAGCATCGACGCCCTGGCCGTGGGCGTCACCTTCGCCCTGCTGCCGGGGGTCAACATCGTGGCCGCCGTCAGCTTCATCGGCTGCACCACCTTCATCCTCTCCGCCGCGGGACTGAAGGTCGGCAACGTCTTCGGCCTCAGGTATAAGTCCCGGGCGGAGCTCACCGGCGGCATCATCCTGATCCTCATGGGCTGCAAGATCCTGCTGGAACACCTGGGGATCCTGAGCTTCTGAGACCGGGCGGGCAAAAAATCGGAAAAATGCAGGAAAAGACTTGACAAACGCCCGCGTTTCCTGTTATAGTAATCCGTGCCCGCTGAAAGGCGCAGTATGGCGGCATAGCTCAGTTGGCTAGAGCATGCGGTTCATACCCGCAGTGTCCCCGGTTCGAATCCAGGTGCCGCTACCACCGTCCCACGGAACGCGAGTTCCGTGGGCACCCTTCGGGGAAGGAATTGGATATGGCCCGTTGGTCAAGTGGTTAAGACACGGCCCTTTCACGGCTGTAACATGGGTTCGAATCCCGTACGGGTCACCATTTCTAAAAACCGCATACCGCTTCATGGAGGCTTAGCTCAGCTGGTTAGAGCGCATGCTTCACACGCATGAGGCCACTGGTTCGAGTCCAGTAGTCTCCACCAAAAATCACCGGAATCACTTG
>SFLD01000019.1 GCA_004553545.1 Clostridiales bacterium
TGAGTCGTATAATTCTTAGGGGTAGGTTTTCTACATAGCTCGTCAATGAGTTCCTCTTTCTTTGGCATACTGGCCCCCTCAGTTGCAACTAATTTGTAGTTGCAATTATAGTAAGTACTTCGACAATTGTCAAGATTGCAACTCTACCATTAGCCAATTCTATGCTTGTCAATATTGCAATAATGACATATTAAAAACAAGTTGAATTCCTTTCGCACCTTGTTTGCGATTACTTCAGTGTGCTACATAGTCTCTCAATATCCATAGTTACATAAATCCATTCCTACTCCCTGCCTATATCTGTATGTAAAACAAGAGGAAGTCAGCTTCCGCTTCCTTCCTCTTGAACGATGTCAAATTATCGGGTAAGATAGTTCCAAAGTGTCCTTGTGTTGGGGGATGACAGCTCAAAATCTGTCTAATATTTGTCTAATAGCAGGTTCGATTTGAGAGCAAAACGAGCCAATATCGGACGATATTTTCAGATACTCCGCAACAGGCAGTTCAACAAAAAAGCCTGTATTTATGCGGGTTTGCGGGCATTTTGAAGCACGGCGTACCACAAGGCACAATCCGAACGACGTGGCTCCTAAGCGGAAGGCCGCTGGTTCGAATCCAGTTCGGGGTGCCAAAAGCGCCATCACCGCAGACGGTGACGGCGCTTTTTTGTTTCTCAGAAGAGCCGGACGGCGCATCCGGCGGCTCCGCCCGGAGTGGCATAGCTCGCCCGCTTTTCGGGCAAGGGCCTTACCGCGCCTTTCCGCAAAGGCACAGGAGGCCGCCGAACATCCAGAGGCAGCCCACCGCCAGCCAGCCGCAGGCGATGGCGTTGAGGGCCGGGAGGTTGCCGAGAAAGCCCAGGGCCTGGGCTGCGAGGCCCCCCACCAGGGGCGAGAAGACCCAGCACCACCTGGGGTAGGGCGTATGGCCCTTGGCAAAGGCGGCGATCTGCGTTACCGCCAGCAGCAGGAAGAAGACCCAGAAGAGGGCCGTGGCGGGCAGGAGGAAGTACAGGGCGAATTTCACCAGGGTCTCCTCGGGGAGACCCTGCCTTGCCAGGAAGACCAGGGCGCAGGTGGGCACGTGGAAACCGCAGGCACCGAAGATCAGGTAGCCCAGGATGCCGCTCCGGTAACGGTGGGCGTCCCGGGGGGATCTCTCCACCATTAGGCGGTAGACGCCGAAAAAGCTCAGCCCCTCCAGCGTCATGCCGAAAAGCCCCAGGAGGGCCGAGGCCAGGATGCCGCCGTCACTGGTCGCCGTGTAGGCGGAGAGCATCCGGAAAAGGCCGGTGAGGCTCTCGTCCTCCACGCCCCAGCCCAAGATCAGGTCCCCGGCGAGATGCAGGAGGGCGCCGAAAACGCCGATGGTCAGGAGCTTCCGCACCCGGGGCCAGTCCAGCTGCCGGGGGATGCCGATGTCGTTGAAGTCAGCCATTTTCCCCTCCCTTTCCGAAGTCCAGGCGGACGATGCGCATCTTCATCTTCCCGTCTCCGACCTTGGAGAGGAAGCGGAAGAAACCGCTGACGCTGGGGTCCCTCAGGTCGTGATAGCCCAGCATATAGCCCCGCTGGGAGACCCGCAGCCCCGGCGCCCAGTCCCGAAGCTCGTTCTCCGGGTCCTCCACGGAGAAGTAGGCCCCCACGTCCCGGATCTTGGCGCTCTTGATCCAGGTCTTCCGCATCAGCTTCACGGCGGACCTTCCGGCGGCGTCAAAGACCAGCTTGCCGCCGGGGAAGGCCGCCGCCATGGCGGAGACCAGGGTTCGGACCTGCTCTTTCAGGAAGTAGTAGAAGACCCCGGCGGCAAAAAAGACCGCGCCGCCGGAGGCGTCGATCCTCTCAAACCAGGCCGTGTCGTTGAGGTCGCAGGGGATGTTCTCCTCCCGCTCCCCGGCGGGCAGCAGATGGTCCCGCACGGCGATGACATCCGGGAAGTCCAGGTTGTAGATCCTGCACTGCCCGTTGTCGCAGCTCCGGCCGGTGTCGTCCAGCCCGCAGCCCAGGTTCACCACCGCCGCCGTGGGGTGGTCCCGGAGGTAGTCCCGGACCTCCCAAGCAAGGTCACTCTGCCGCATGGCTGCCTCCAGAAAGCCGAAGCGGTACATGGTCCCCTTGGATTTCTTCTCCAGGTCCGAGAAGTCGTAGTCAATCTCCTCCATCAGGCGGAGGGCGGTCTCATCCCGGTAGAGGCCGGGGTACTGCTCCGAGCACATCTTCCGCCCGTAGAGGGGGATGACCAGGGTCTCCTGGACGGTGTTTCTCTCAATGTGGTATTTCATCTTCCATCCTCCTTGATCTTCAGGCAGAAATCGCAGCGTCCGCCGCCCCGGCCCAGGGTCTCGGTCCTGCGCCAGAGGAGCCGGGGATGCAGGTCGCCGTAGGTGATGTCATCGCTGTCGCAGAAGCAGGGGCAGAGCTCCGGGCAGCCATAGCGGACGCAGGCGTCGTGATAGGGGCATTTCGTCATGTCGATGCGCCAGACGGACCCTGTGACCTCCAGCTCCCTGGCGGCAAAGCCCGCGGCGGAGCCGAAGAATTTCCTGGTCCCCCTGGCAAAGAGTCCCGGCACCCGCCGCCAGAGCCCCGGGATGCGCAGAAGGCCCAGGATGCCCTTCCGGAGCTTCCAGGCCCGCTCCTCCACATAGCCGTGGAGGGTCGCCAGGGCCTCCTCCCGGGGGAGGACGGTCTGCAGGACCTGATAGGCCGCGATGCTGGGGAGGATCTGGCTCTCCAGGTGGAACTTCTCCTCCGGCGTCGCCCCGGCGTTCTCCTCCCGGAGCTCCGCCAGGCGCTTTTCGAGGGCCCAGTTCAGCGCCTCCGCCTGCTCCGGGAAGCGCTGGGCCGCCGTTTTCTGAAAGGCGGTGACGAGGTAGTTCTTTTTCATGGCTCCTCCCTCCGAAGGACCGGCAATTCCGGGAGCTTTCCCGTCTCCATCACCGAGATCAGCATCGCTGCAAAGCCCTCCGGGTCCCGGATCTGATACTGCATGTGGTCATAGCCCTCAAAGACCGGGAACTGCCCCTTCGGGTAGGCCGCCATCACGGCGGGGCGGTACTTGAAGTGGTCCTCCGCGCTGCCGAAGGCAAAGAAGCAGCGCGCCTGCAGCGCCTCCGGCAGGGAGGGGAAGGGGGCATCCACGAGACTGTCCCCCAGCTGGCGGCGGAGATCTCCATAGCGCAGGGCCTGTCCCGCCGCAATGAAATAGGGCCTGATGGCCGCATCGTCGCACCAGAGGATCTTTTTCAGCGTCCCGCCCCGGGTCCACCAGAGGCTCTTGATGGCGAGATACAGGAAGGGCGTCATGAGACGCCGGGTACTCCGCTTGATCCTCACAAACTGCCCGCCGTCAAAGTAGGCGTGCCCCACCGGGAGCTTCGTCTGAGAGAGGAAGGCCGCCGCCAGGTCCGCCCCCAGGGAGGAGGAGACCACGAGCGCCAGCTCCCGGACCCCCTGGGCGCGGAGGAAGTCCTCCACCTGGCGGATCTCGTCTTCCTTGCTGACGTAGCGCTCTCCCGCGCAGTAGACGGAGGAGGTGGGCATCACGCAGAAGTACCGCTCCCGCAGGAACTGCGCCACCGGCTCGCTGCTCTCCCCCACCACGCCCATGGCGTGGAAGAAGAGCACCACCGGCTTTCCCTTTTCGCCCAAGGTCTCAAAGTGCATCCGATCTGCCTCCCTTCCGGATCACCGCCACCGCGCAGGGGATGCGCCCCTGGCAGAGGGTGTAGCGCACGTCCGTATAGCCTGCGGCCACCAGAAAATCCTGGTAGCTCTCCGGGGTGAAGGCCCGCTGGAAGTCCGCCCCCGCCCTGCCGATGGCACCGGAGACCGGGTTGCTGCCGCCACTCTCCGTCTTGTTCATATAGGTGGGCAGGAGGATGCGACCGCCCTTCCGGCAGACCCGGTCCAGCTCCGCCAGCGCCCGCTCCGGCTCCTTCAGAAGGTGGATGACGTTGGCCGCCACCACCGCGTCAAAGGACTCGTCCGGGAAGTCGATGTGCAGGATGTCCCCCTGCCGGAAGGTCAGGTTGGGATGGCTGCCGAGCTTCCGCCGGGCCACCTGCAGCATCCTCTCCGAGAGGTCCGTGGCCACGAGGGAGCGGCAGCGCTCCGCGATGACCCCGCTGAGGAGCCCCGTGCCGCAGGCGCACTCCAGCACCTCGTCCTCCGGGCGGATCTCCTCCGCCACCGCGGCGCAGAGAGCCTCATTGGCCCGCCGGTTGATATGATTGGCAAAGAGGTCATAGACCCCGGCCACCCTGTCCCAGAACATCCCGCATCACCTCGAAAATCATGATTCAATGTCCGGAAGCTCCGGCCTCAGCGCAGGATCAGCGCCATGATCCCGGCGAGGATCGCCGCGATCCCCAGCATGCCGAGGGTGCCGAAGAGCCACTTCCGCTTTTATCCTGGGCATTGATATAGGGCTTCATCTGCTCCGTCCCCGGGATGGTCCAGGCCTTGGTGTGGCCCACCCACCACTCGTCGATCAAAAAGCGGTCCATGAGGTTCAGAACGAAGAGGATGCCGAAGAGCTGCCAGAAGCCCGTGAGAAACCCCCGGGCGCCGTTGACGGCGTAGACGAAGATCAGCACGTAGGCGATGTAGATGGGCAGGCACACGGCCTTGAAGCGCAGGGCGTTTTTCCGGATCTTCTCCCTTGTGGTGAGGCCCAGGGCGACGCAGCGCTCCTGCACATCCGCGTGGTAGAGATGCACCATCCCCACGGCCCCGTTCCGGATGCCGACGGCGCAGACCAGCATCAGAATGACCCCCAGGCCAACGCCCTCCAAAAGAACTCGCAGCAGCATTTCTCTCGCTCCTTACTTGCTTAAAATGTCCGTGATCCTGGCGAAGTCCTCCCTCGCCTCCTTGAAATAGGGCAGCATGCAGTAGCAGTGGACCATCCCCGGCCGGGCGAAGGCCGTGTGGGGGACGCCCGCCCGGTCGCAGGCCGCCTCAAAGTCCGGCAGGGCGCCGTAGAGGACCTCGTCCGCGGAGTAGAGGAAATGGATGTCCCCCACGCCGGTAAAGTCCCCCCGGGAGCCGGAGAGCATGTAGTCCGGCACGTTCTCCTGCCCGTGGCGCATGAACTTCTCCACCGTCACCATGAAGGCGTAGTCGATGGCCACGTCCCTGGGATTCAGGGCCTGCATCCGCGCCTTTTCCGCGTCGTTCCAGGGGACCTCGCCGGGGGACACCGCCACGATGTGCCTGGGCTGGGGCAGGGGATGCCCCAGGGCGCTGTTGTGGGTGGCGATGCCCAGGGCCAACGCCCCGCCGGAGGAGAAGCCGCAGGTGCTGATGTTCCCGCCGCCGTAGAGGGCGGTCATTTTCCGGTAGCACGCAAAGGCCATGTCATAGGTCTCTGTGATGCAGTGCTCCGTGCAGAGGGGGTAGAACGGGAACCAGATGTCGCAGCCGGAGTCCCGCCCCAGCTTGCGCATCACGGGAAGGTCCCCCTTATCCGGGCCGATGACCATGCCCCCGCCGAAGAAGTAGAGAACGGCCCGCTCCGAGGGCTCCGGGTGCTGCCGGACGATGAGGCAGGGGAAGCCGTTCACCGTGACGGTCTCATAGTAGGCCTTGTGGTCCGTGGGGGTGAAGACGCCCCGGTTCCGGTTTTGCTTTTTGATGACCTTCGCGATCTCCTCCTCCGGGAGCCGGAAGGCCTTCTTGGCCCCGGAGAGCCGGTAGGCTCCCCGCAGGGCGGATGCGAACATGCTCATGCTTTCTTCCTCCTTACAGCAGGAAAATGAGTCCCAGGAACATCCCGGCGTTCACCAGGTTCCCGGTGCCGACGATCCGAAAGGCGGCCGATGCCAGAAAGAGCGGCAGCGTGTTGCAGAGGCAGGCCCAGCGGGGCAGGGACGTGATCCCCGCCGCCACCGCCAGGAAGAACGAGACCGCAAAGAGCAGCAGCCCCGCATAGCAGACCGCCATGGTGACGGCGCTCTTCTGAAAGAACTCCACGATGGCGGCCCGGGCCTCCTCCGTCTTCCCCAGCCGGAGATAGAACCACTCCACCGTCCCGCAGAAGACGTGGTGGGCCACCCCCGGCAGGAGAAAGGGGATGCTGCCCGCCAGCATCAGCCCGGCCGCGATGGCCGAGAAGGAGCGCATCCACTCCGCGAGAGCCAGATACCCCGGGAAGGCCGCCGCCATGGCGAAGACGCCCCAGAGGGAGGCCCCCATAGGCCGCGCCGGGGGCGTCTTCCCCAGCACGGCGGAGAGGCGGGCGTTGTCCTGCAGGTCAGGGAAGGCGAAGCGCCCGCCCTCCAGACACGTGAGCCGCCGGTCGCAGACCCAGAGCACGAGATGCGCCCCGCAGGCAAGCCCCAGCAGCGCCCGGATGACCGCCATGCTCATTTCACGCCTTCCTTCCCCAGGGACGCCCGGTGGGCAGCCTGGACCTCCCGGGAGAAGCGCTCCGGCTGCTCCCCGGCGAGGCCGCCGTGGCCGAGGTCCGGAAAGATCTTCTCTGTAAAGGGATATCCCTTTTCGCGGAGCGCGCTCAGGTTTTGGGAGAGCTTCTGATCCACGCTCCCCCGGATGCCGTACCAGAGGTGGGCGTCCGTCTTTTCAAAGAGGGTAAAGTCCGTCTTCCTCCCCAGGAAGAAGTAGCCCTGGTTTTTCCAGCTCCGCCAGGTGGCCTTGCCGTAGAGGATGCGATCCGCTTCCTCCAGGGTCCGGCCGGAGACCCTGGCCAGGAATCTCTTGCGCCGGGGGCCGGGGTGGCCCATGACGGCGTAGAAGAGGCCGGTATAGAAAAAGCAGTAGACGTCCTTGCCCCACTTGCTTCGGATATTGGGATAGTCCTTCAGGCCCATGCCGTCCGCAATGGTGGTGGTGACGGTGAGGCGGGGGTCCGCCAGGACCTCCATAAGGATCCGGCAGCCGTAGGAGATGCCGTAGAGGATGTCGATCTTTCCGCCATAGTGCTCCACAAGATGATCCCCCAGGCGCTTGGCCTCGTCCATAGGGGAGCGGAACTCCGTCTCCGGCTCGTCGGGGTTGAAGCCGTCGTAGGCCACCAGGACCACGTGGTAGACCCTGGCCATCTCCTGGGCCGTCGGCAGCATCCCCCGGTAGCTGGTGCCGCCACCGTGGAGCATCACCATGAGCTCCGGGTGCTCCTGGCCGAACTCAAAGTACTTCATGCCTCCCCCTTCCGGGCGGTGACGCAGAGCCAGCCCTTTCCGTTCTGGTGGACCCGGATGTCCTGAAAGCCCGCCTGCTGGAGGAAGCCCCGCAGCTCCTCCGGCGTGTAGATGGTCATGCCGGGGATCTTCTCCGTCCATTTTTCGTCCTTGGGGTCCTCCCCGCCGCACTCGTTGCAGAGGAGGAAGGTGCCGCCAGGCTTCAGCACCCGCCGGACCTCCCGGAAGCTCCGGGGCAGCTCCGGCCAGAAGTAGACGGTCTCAAAGGCGGTGGCGGCGTCAAACCAGTTCCCGGCGAAGAGCATATCCTGGACGCTACCCTGGGTCACCACGCAGCGGCCCTCCTGAATGGCCTTGCGGTTCAATTCCTGGGCCTTCTCCACACTGACGGGGGAGTAGTCGATGCCCTTCACAATCCCCGCCGGGCAGGCTTTCAGGAGCTTTGCCAGGTTGGCGCCCCCGCCGCAGCCGCAGTCCAGCACCCTGGCGTCCGCCGCCAGAGGGAGGAACTGGAAGCCCCAGTCGGCGAGAGCCCGGTGGCCCAGGTTCATGGCGTTCACCATCAGCTTTCCGCCGAGGCCCTGGGGCTTTCTCGTGTTCTCGAAAAAAGACATGCCCTCACCCTCTTTCCAGTACCACGATCCGGTTGGAGAGGTCCCGGATGGCGGGGATCCTGTGGAGCAACCGGTAGATGGGCACGAAGACGGCCATCCCCTCAGTGAGGCAGTGCTCCCCGGCGTAGCGGAAGCCCGGCAGCAGGGCGGCAAAGGTCCTGCCGTCCTTCACGCCGAAGGTGAATTTGGCGCGGCTGTCCTCGATGGACTTCTCCTTGAAGCGCCTCGCCATGGTGGGATTCATGGTCTCCGCCAGGACGGTGACTTTGGGGAAGCGCTGGGCGATGACGGCGAAGATTTGCTGGATGTCCGCCTCATTTAGGTACATGGTGAGGCCCTCGAGGATGACGAGGACGGGGGCGTCCTTCTCCACGATCTCGGCGCCCCAGTCGTCCATGGCGGACATGGCGATCTGGGTGACGGCGCCGCTCTCCGGCAGCAGGCGCTGCCGGACGGCCATGGTCTCCGGCAGGTCCAGGTTATACCAGTGGGCGTAGCCGGACATCCGGCAGCAGCGGGTGTCCAGCCCGCAGGCGATGTTCACCACCACCGCGCCGGGGTGCTGACGGAGCCAGTCTCCCACCAGCTCATCCAGCACCAGGGTCCGGGCGATGACACCGCTCCGCATGGCGGTATCCTTCTCGGCGAGCGTGAAGTCGTAGTCCAGCCGGGCGATGAGCTCCTCCGCCTTCTTATCCTGGATGACGCCCCGGCCCTGGGACTCCCGGGCACGGGCGTAGAGGGTCTGCAGCATGGTCTCCGGCACACCGGAGAGGGTGATCTTTTCAGGCATGTTCCATTCCTCCCTTGACGGTCTGTTTGGCGCAGAGGGCGCTGGCCAGCATCCAGAGAAGCAGCGCCGCGTTGCCGGAGCCCTGGCTCAGCACGAAGTCCCAGGTGGAGATCTCCGCCCCCAGTGCCTGCCGGAGGTCCGGGATCCCGGCGAAAACGATCTGCCAGACCAGCATGTGGACGAGGGCCATTTTCCGGGGCAGGATGGACCGCCCGGAGGCCACTGCCCAGAAGCTGGTCAAAATCAGCGCGATCATGCCGAAATAGGGCAGGATCAGCGCCGCCGTCAGGCGCTGGTACTGGCCCAGGACCAGGGCCGCTGTCTCCTCCCGGCCCAGGATAGGCCCTAAGGTGCTGGTCCAGTCCGCAAGGCTCCCGATGAGGAGATGGATCACCCCGGCGGAGCTGACATAGACCGCGCCGGAGACGGTGATGAGCCAGCGGAGCCTCCGGCACTCCGGCCGGATCTGGGCGCGGGCCGCCCGGACGGTGAAGTAACTGAGGGCCATGCCCAGGACCCCCGTCCCCAGCAGCAGCGGCAGCCGCCAGGCGGGGTAGCTGCCGTTAAGATAAGCCTCCCGCAGGAAGAGGCCGCTGTCCCCGGCGCTGGCGGGGATGACGCTGAGGCAGAGGTCCCCCACCAGCATCAGAGCGCCGCTGAGGGCGCCCAGGAGACAGTCCCTCCGATAGGTGTTTTTCATCCGGCTTCCCCCTTCCGGCAGACGAACCAGGCGATGCTTTTGAGATGGCCCACCCGGGCGCCGGCGTACATCCCGGAGAGCCGCTGCCGCAGGCTCTCCACGGTCTCATAGGGCGGGGTGAAGAAGTGCCTGGGCTGGTAGAGGCGGCGGATGAACCTGTCCGTCCGCGGATGCTCTCCCTCCACATAGAAGCAGCCGCAGAAGACGCCGCTGGGCTTCAGCACCCGGCAGGTCTCCTGGTAGGCGGCCTCCTTATCCGGGAAGGCGTGGAATCCGTTCAGGGAAAGGACGGCGTCGAAGCTCCCGTCCGGGAAGGGGAGAGCCCCCACATCCCCCTGCTGAAAACGGACGTTGGAAAGGCCCAGGCGCTGGGCCTTCTCCCGGGCCTGGGCCATCATGTCCGGGGAGTAGTCGAGACAGGTGATCTCCGCCTGGGGGAGGGTCTGGTAGAGGGGCATGGTGAGGATGCCCGTCCCCACCGGGACCTCCAGGAGCCTGCCGGCAAAGCCCTCCGGAATGCCGGAGAGCGCCTCCTCCAGGTAGGCGTCGCACTCCGCCTTGTCCATGTCCCAGACCAGGCGGCAGACCGCCCTCCCCGGCCCGGTGGAGCAGGTGATCATCCCGTCGTAGAAGCTGCCGCTTCCCGTCAGGCGGTAGGCGTTTCGGATGCTTTCCTTCCGGTCCATCGTTTTCTCCCTCCCAACCTCTTCGATCCCGGGAAGGCCGGAGCAGACAGCGGAGCTTCCGTCCGCCGGTCTTCGGCGCTCCCCAAGGTTAGCAAAGACTAACCCCAGGCCCTGGAAAAGCCGCCTTCCGGCGGCCCGCACCGTTTCGGCGCTTTCCCCTCTCCGGCGGCCAGAGCCGATCCCGGAGTGCGGGACCCCGGGGCGTTAGCCTGGGGTAACCGTTTATATTATAGGAATCCTTTCCTCCGCTGTCAAGGCGTCCGGCGAAAAAGATGCCCCGCCTGCCTGCCATTTTTTTCGTGAAAAAGCGGCAATGGAAAACGAAGAAACGCCGCTCCCCTTGTTTCCACATTGTTACCGTTTGTTTCCTCCCTGTTCTTTCTTCCCGCCGGGAAACATGCTATCATGGCGGCATGAAATCTTCCGGGCCCCGGCCCGGTCATGCGAAAGGAGAACCCCCATGCGTGCTTTCCGTACCCTCGCCGCCCTGCTGGCGGTGCTGACCCTCAGCGCCTGCGGCGCTCCCGCCAATGGCTCCGCCTCCTCCGCCCCCTCCGGCTCCGTATCCTCCGCCGGAAGCGCCGCCTCCGCCCAGGACCCCCTGCCTGCGGACCCCGCCGAGGATTCCCTGGCTGTGGGCGACAGCTACGCGCTCTACCGCCAGGTCACGGTCTCCAACGGCCGCATCCTGACCCTCATCGCCCACGGGGAGCGGCAGGACGAGACCTGCTTCGGCATCTCCTCCATTGACGTGAAGGACGGCGATACCCTGGTCCAGACCCTCTCCCTTCACGACGGCATCGTGGCGGGCAACGCCTACGACGACTTTGAGGACCCCCTGGCGGCGGACGCCACCCGGACCTTCGACCTCGCCTCCGGCCTGGACACCCAGGACTACAACTTCGACGGCTTCCCTGATCTTGCCATCACCGAGTTCTGGGGTACCGCCAACGAGCGCAGGCTCCTCTGGCTCTGGGATGACAGCGCCGGGGAGTATACCTTCGCCCTGCCTCTCGTTGGCACGGACATCCGCCTGGACGAGAGCGCCCAGGCCGTCGTCGCCTCCGCCAACAACGGTGCGGAGTACATTACCACCACCTACGCCCCCGTCCTTGACGGCCAGCTTCAGAAGGTCCAGGAGACCGTAGAGACCTACTACTCCGACACCGATACCGGTATCAAAACCGTTACCCATGCCCTCATCGACGGCGAATGGGTCCTGGTGGAGGACAATAACTGACCTGCCCCCTGTGGACGCTCCCATCACCGGCAGCCGCCGCAGGACAAATGGCTGGAAAACAGACGGAGGACACTTCCATGAAGATCACCATCGATTTCGGACACCCCTACTTTGACGCCGAAACCATACGGTGCCTCACGCCGGATGACCTGAATGACTTCTACGCGGAGGCAGGCGAAGTCGACCAGCTGAATCTCTTCTTTGTGCTGGAGGCGTCGCTGCACCGGCTGCAAGGCGAAAAGGATCGGAAGACCTCCGCCCGCTGCGCATTTCTCATGGCGTACTACCTCTTTATCGCGCTGACACCTCCGGCGTCCTTCGAGCTGGCCGAGTTCTACATCGACCGGGCGCTGGAATGGGATGAGACCCCGGAATACCGGCACTGGAAGGAAACCATCGACGAGGGAAATTGACTTCTCCCCCGCCATCTCTTGAAAAGGAAAACGGCGTGACCCTTTGGGGGCACGCCGTTTCCGTTTTCCTCTTTTACTCCCCCGTCTCCGCCGGGCAGCGCAGCACCTCCGCCACGTCCTTCCTCCGCCGGAACACCGTCCCCCAGCAGAAGAGCAGGGTGCCGAGCGCCCCCACGGTGACGCAGAGCCGGTAGTCCAGCACCTCGCCCAGCAGCCCCATCCCCAGGGACAGGAGACTGCTGGCCGCCGTCAGCAGCACGGAGCCATAGGCGTTCACCCGGGCCCGGAAGCGCTCCGGCAGGTAGCTCTGCACCGCCGCCTGGCGGATGGCGGCGCTGTTGATGCCGAGAAAGCCGCAGACCGCCCGGTTCACCAGCATCAGGGGGTAGGGAAGCCACAGGAGGCAGGCGTCCATGCTCTCATAGAGCTGGTAGACGAAGAACGTAAAGGGAAAACGCTTGTCAGGCTCCAGCCGCCAGCGGTAGCGCACCGCCCCGCCCACGGTCCGGCCCAGAAACTCCGCCACGGAGAAGAGGGAGTACATCCCTGCCGTGAAGCCCGGGGCCGTCCGGAAGAAAGCCACGAGAAGCGGCGCATAGCCCGCCGCCACGCCGTTGGTGACGGCCATGTAGTCATAGAGAGCCCGGAGCCCCCGCTCCCCCTTCAAAAACTCCGCCGCCTCCCGGATGTCCCCCCACCAGGTCTTCAGGGAAAAGAGCGGCTCCCCGCTCTCCCGCCGGGTCTCTGTCACCTGGATGCGGTTCTCGATCCCCGCCGCGAGAAGGGACAGCACCGCCTGGATCAAAAGCAGCACCGCCACTCCCAGATGCTCGAAAAGCAGGGCCGCCAGGGGCATCATCAGCACCTTCAGGACCGGGTACAGCATGGAGGAGACGGTGTAGCCCTTCTCCTCCTGCCCTTTCGGCAGCACCAGGGGATAGAAGCTCTCGTAGGCCAGCTCGTCGAAGCTCCCGAGACACGCCAGCAGCAGGGAAAAGCCCAGATACGCCCCGTAGGAGAACTCGCAGCGCAGCAGGTACAGCCCCGCGAGCCCATAGAGCACCCCGTTCACGATGTCCCCGCCCACGAGGAAGGGCTTTCGCGGCAGCCGGTCCATCAGCGGGGCCAGGAAGAGGGGCAATATCACATAGGGAAAGAGCTGGATGGCCACGATGACCGCCGCCGCCAGGGTGCTCCCCGTCTCGTCAAAGACCAGGAACGAGAGGGCGAAGCCGCTGAGGATGCCCCCCGCCGCCCCCAGGGCCGTGGCCGCCGTGATGCGGCAGAAATCCTTCGTCCAAAGCGCGTCTTTTCTCATGTTTCTCACCTCGCCTTCCAGCATAGCACACCCAGGGAGGCGAAGAAAGCCCCTTGCTTTGGGAAAATCCATCCCACCGCAAGGGGCTTACCGCATGATTTCTTTCAGTTGTCAGGAAAATCCTCGAAAAGCCGCACTGCCTCCCGGTACTGGCGGTTGGCCTTGTACCACGCCAGCACCCAGGGCCGGTGGAAGCGGGCGTAGCCCACCGGCAGCTCCCGCCGGATGCGCCGGAAGCAGCGGAGCAGCCGCTCCCCATACCCGGGATCGTGGAGGTAATCCTCCCGTTCCAGGCGGCAGCGCACCAGGGCCAGCATCTCCCGGGCCAGGCTCTCCTCCACCGGGCAGTTTTCGGCGGCGCAGAGGGGCTCCGCCCGGTCCAGCATCGCCAGGGCCTCATCCTTCCGCCCCAATTGTTCCAGGCAGATGGCCCGCTTGTGGAGGGTCATGGCGTCCCCCTCCCCCAGGGCGGCGAGCAGCGGCAGGGCCGCCGCCGCATCCCCCTGCTCTAAGAGGCTGGCCCCGCTGTTGTAGCGGATGCCCCGCAGGCTCTCCGGGTCCCCGATGGCTTCCGCCAGGTGCTCCGCCGCCTGGTAGTGGGAGCGCATCCGCCCCAGCTCGCCAAGATCCGAGTAGCAGTTCCCGAGATAGATTCGGCAGGAGAGCATCAGGCACACGTATCCCCGCTCCGCCGCGGCGGCGTGGGCCTCCGTCAGGGCCTCCACCGCCTGGGCGTAGCGGCCCCGGCGGTAGCTCTCCCGGCCGGAGAACAGCAGGAAGAGAGGCTGCGGGTCCAGGGCCAGGGCCCCGGCCCAGTCCCCCTGCAGGCAGCGCTGCATGGCCAGCCCCTCCCGGTCCAGGAAGGGCTCCCAATCCTCCGGTAGGGGCTCCATCCGATCCTGCCGGAAGGCCGCCAGCAGGGCGTAGTCCACCCCCAGCCGTCCCCGGCGCAGCGCCTCCGTCCGGGGCGCCAAAGCGTCGAAGCGGGCGTGAAAGCCCCCGTCGTCCCCCATCCGCAGCCGCTCCCGGCACTCCGCCAGGGCGGCGGCGTCGGCCTCGTCCACCTCCCAGGGGATGTCCAGCCGGGCAAAGAGGGCCCGCAGCACCTCCTCGGACGCCTGGGCCTTCCCCTGCTCCACCTTGGAGAGGTAGGACACCGCGCAGATGCCCCGGCAGACGCCCTCCTGGCTCCAGTCCCGCCGCAGCCGCTCCCGCCGGATCAAAAGCCCCGAGATGTCCACGCCAACGCCCCCATTCTCAATTCTCAATTATCCATTACTTCAGCGTCACCACCGTGACGCCGCTCTCGCCCTCGCCGTAGACCCCCAGGCGGAAGCTCTTCACCAGCTTGCTCCGCTTCAGGGTCTCGTGGACAGCCTTACGCAGCGCCCCGGTGCCCTTGCCGTGGATGATGGTCACGGTCTCCAGGTGCCCCATGGCGGCGGCGGAGAGGAAGGTCTGCACGGCGCTGTCCGCCTCGATGCTCTCCATCCCCCGGATGTCCAGCTCCGAGGACGCGGCGCTGCGGAAGACGGCGCTGCCGCCGCTGCGGGCGGGCGGGGCCTTTTTCTTCTGCCCCTGCCGCTCCGCCTCCTCGACAAGGCGCACCTCGTCTGGCTTCACGGTCATCTTCAGGATACCCGCCTTCAGGCTGAGGCTCCCGTCCTTGTTGACGGCGGTGACCTCCGCCCACTGGCGCACCCCCGGGATCTCCACCTGGTCCCCCACCCGGATGGGCCGGCTTGGCTTGGGGATGGGCTCCCGGCTCTCCTGCCGGACGCCCACGGCGGCCTCCGCCTCGTTGAGGCGGCGGCGCAGGTCCGCCTTCTCCCCGTTGTCGTCGATGGCGGTGAGGGCCGCCGCCTGGCGGCGGCGCATCTCCTCCAGCTCTGCGAAGATGGCGTCTGTCTGGGCCCGGGCGTCCTTCAGGATGCGCCGGGCCTCGGCCTCACCCCGGCTCCGGGCGTTCTCCTTGGCCTTCTCCATCTGCTCCCGGAACTCCCTCGCCTTCCGGGCGTCCTCCTCCCGGCGGACGGCCAGGCGGTCCAGCTCCTGCTCCTTTTTCTCCAGCGCCTGGCGCTTGCTCTCCAGCTGGGTGATGACATCCTCAAAGCGGACGCTCTCGCCGTTCATCTGCCGCTTGGCGTCCGCGATGACGTCCTCGCTGAGGCCCAGCCGCTGGGAGATGGCGAAGGCGTTGGACTTCCCCGGGATGCCGATGAGCAGCCGGTAGGTAGGCCGCAGGGTCTCCACGTCGAACTCGCAGGAGGCGTTCTCCACCCCAGCCGTGGTCATGGCGAAGGTCTTCAGCTCCGCGTAGTGGGTGGTGGCGGCCACGTGGGCCCCCGCCTGCCGCACCCGCTGGATGACGGCAATGGCCAGGGCCGCACCCTCCACCGGGTCGGTGCCCGCCCCCAGCTCGTCGAAGAGCACCAGGCTGTGCGCATCCGCTTCCGCCAGAATAGCCACGATATTGGTCATATGTGCCGAGAAAGTGGACAAATTCTGCTCGATGCTCTGCTCATCCCCGATGTCAGCCAGCACGCTGCCGTAAACGGCCACGGCGCTCCGGTCCCCGGCGGGGATCTGCAGCCCGCACTGGGCCATGAGGCAGAGGAGCCCCAGCGTCTTCAAAGACACCGTCTTACCGCCGGTATTGGGGCCGGTGATGACCAGGGTGTCAAAGGTCTCCCCCAGCTGGATGTCGATGGGCACGGCCCGGGCCGGGTCCAGCAGGGGATGCCTCGCCCGCCGCAGGTTCACGCTGCCGTCCTTCCGGATCTCCGGCCGGATGCCCTCCATCCGGTAGGAGAGCTCGGCCCGGGCGAAGATGCAGTCCAGCAGCACCAGAGCGTCATAGTCCCAGCCGATGTCGTCCTTGTGGGCGGCGGCGTCGGCGGAGAGCTGGGCCAGGATCCGCTGGATCTCCTTCTTCTCCTTGCCCTGCAGCTCGATGAGCTCGTTGTTGGCCTGGACCACCCCCATGGGCTCCACGAAGACCGTGGCCCCGGAGGAGGAGATGTCGTGGATGAGGCCGGGCATGTCCGCCTTGCACTCCGCCTTCACCGGCACCACGAAGCGGCCATCCCGCTGGGTGATGAGGCTCTCCTGCAGAATTTTACTATAGCTGGGGGAGGAAATAATTTTCTGCAAGATCTGCCGGCTCTTGGCCTGGGCCTGCCGCATGTGCCGCCGGATGTCCGCCAGCTCCGGGGACGCCGTGTCCGCGATGGTGTCCTCGTCCAAAATGGCGCTCTTGATCTTCTCCTCCAGAAAGCGGTTGCCGTGGAGGGAGTGGAAGAGGTGGTCGATGGCGCTCTTCTCCCCGGCCTTGTCGTTGAAGTAGTCCCGGGTCCGCCGGGCGGAGGTCAGAAGCCCCGCCACCGTCAAAAGCTCGATGGTGCTGAGGCACCCGCCCCGGTCCGCCCGGTCCAGGATCTCCCGGACGGGCTTCACCCCGGAAAAGCCGGGGCTCCCCCGCAGGGCCATCATCCGCCGGGCGGCCTCGGTCTCCTCCTGCAGCCGCTCCACGTCCTCGATGTCCGTCTCCGGCCGCAGGGCCAGGCAGCGGCGCTTGGCCTCGTCGCTGACAGCCTGGGCGCTGAGCATTTCCAGCACCCGGGGCAGCTCCAGCGTCCGCAGCGATTTCTCAAATAACTCGCTCATAGTGTATTTCTCCTGTAAAGTCCGTTTCCTTTACGGTTATTGTTTCTTAATCCTCCCACGCCTCATCCAGCACAAAGGGCAGGCGCAGAAAGGCGTCCATGTGGACCTCCCCCGCCAGGGGCGCCATCCGGCGCTCCTCCCCGGGACAGAAGGCCACCCGCAACCCCGGCGCCGCCGGATAGGGGGCCCTGTCCGCGGGAACTTGCGTCAGCTCTCCGGGGAAGTCGTACCAGACCCGGTACTCACAGCGCCCGTCCGGCCCCGGCGGCCTGCGGTGCAGCGCCTCCGTGGGGCAGCGGATGTCCAGTCCCAGCCGCCGGAAGAAATCCCGGGTCTCCCCCGGCAGCGTCTCCACCGCCGCGAGAAAATTCCGGCAGCTCTGGCAGCCGCAGAGATACGGCACCTTGCCCCGGGCATTCTCCGCCGGATCCGTCCGCAGACGCCAGTCCCCCAGGACAAACAGCATGCGTTTCCGCTCCCTTTCGTAGAATTTCCGCCCGATATGACAGAATGTATTAACCTTCCATCCCCCGGAGAGACTTGTAGTAGTCCAGCGTCCGGAACCCCCGCTCCAGCTGCGCCAGGGTGAAGGCCTCCGCCGCCGCGCTGAGCCGCCGCAATGACTCCTCCCCCAGGGTGAAGCCGTAGAGCCGCTTGGGATCGCCGTAGAGCACGTGCCGGGCCGCCGCCAGGGCGTCCGCGTCCAGGGGCATCCCGGCCCCGCCAGAGCCGCAGCGGCGGCAGCGGAGCCCCCCGCTCCCCAGGTCCAGCACCGGCTCCTCCGGCTCCGCCTTGCCGCAGAAGGCGCAGCCCTCCAGCAGCGGCTCGTAGCCTGCGAGACTCATGGCCCGCAGCTCAAAGGCCGCCCGCAGCAGCTCCGGCGGCCGCCGGAAGTTCTCGATGGCGTAGAGCCCGTTCAAAAGGTGCCGCAGCAGCTCCCCGCTCTCCTCCCCCTCCGTGGTCAGGGCCTCGGTGAGCTCCGCGAAGTAGCAGCCGAGGGACAGCCGCAGGAAATCCTTCCCCAGCCCGGAGAAAAGCTCTCTCGTCTCCGCCTCGTTGGCGTAGTACCAGTCCCCCCGGTGGTAAAGTCGGCCTCCTTGGTATCCGTCCGGCGGAGCACCACGCCGGGGCAGAGGAGGTAGGGGGATGCGGACATGGCTTCTCACCACCTAAGTACAGATAGAGGAAAGGGGAAGTCCTTGCCCCCAGGGCAGGTACTTCCCCTCGCCGTCACCGCGCGGCTTGCCGCTCCGCGCGGTAGAGCAGATACGCCAGGGGCTCGCCGGTCTCCCGGAACAGCGCCCAGCAGGACGAGGTCTCCACGCTCACCGCCTCCCTCCGCCCATAGCTTATGGAGGAAAGCGTCGTTTATCGCCGGAAAACGAGGCCGGCATTTTCCCGCCAGTTCTCCTTCACCTTCACCCAGGTCTCGAGATAAATTTTCGTGCCCATGAATTTCTCCATGTCGCGGCGGGCCAGGGAGCTGATCCTCTTCAGCATGGCTCCCTGCTTGCCGATGATGATGCCCTTGTGGCTGGCCTTCTCGCAGTAGATGACGGCGTCCACATCCACAACGCCGCTGTCCCGCTCAGAGAACCTGGTGATCTCCACGGCGGTGCCGTGGGGGATCTCCTTATCGAGGCAGAGGAGCATCTTCTCCCGCAGGATCTCGCCGATGACCTGCCGCTCCGGCTGGTCGCTGGTCTCCCCGTCCGGGAAGAGCTGGGGGCCGGGGGCCGCGAACTTCTGCAGCTCCGCCATCAGCTCGGAAAGCCCGTCCCCGCTGTGGGCGGAGATGGGCAGGATGGCCTCGAAGCCGTTCCAGGCCTCGTTGTAGGCCGCGATCACCGGCAGCAGCTCCGCCGGCTCCACGGTGTCGATCTTGTTGATGCAGAGGATGCAGGGGATCTTCTCCTCCCGGATGCGGCGGATCAGCGCCAGCTCCGGGGCCCCCACGTGGGCGATGGGCTCCACCAGCAGCAGCGCCGCGTCCACGTCGGAGAGGCTGGCGGTGACCACCTTCACCATGTAGTCCCCCAGGGCGGATTTCGGCTTGTGGAGGCCCGGGGTGTCCATCAGGACGAACTGGGTGTCCCCCCGGTTCACCACGCCGCAGATGCGGTTGCGGGTGGTCTGGGCCTTGTTGGAGACGATGGCGACCTTCTCGCCCACCAGGGCGTTGGTCAGGCTGGATTTCCCCACGTTGGGCCGCCCGCAGACGGTGACCATGGCGGTTTTCGTAATTTCAGACATAGGTGATCCTCAACTTTCTTTGAGCGTTTTTCCCCCGTTTTCCGGGGTCTTTTTCTATTCTACCACCCTCCCGGCCATCCGGGAAGAGGTTTTTCGTTCTTCTGCGGCTCCGCCGCGAAATTTCATCCCCGCAGCTCCGGCAGAAAGCCCTGCATCCGCTTGGTCACCAGCCCCCCGCTCCGCAGGGAAAGGAACTCCGTCCTTGGGCCAGTCCCGTATCAATCCAGGTAGCAATCCTCCATCATAACAGGGAGCTGCGGACGCCAATCCTGCAGCAGGGCGGCCCGGGCGGATGCGCTCTGCAGGAAATGCTCCACCTGGGCGGCTTCCCGCTTGGCCGAGGGATACGGGGATTCCAGCAGCTGTTCCTTCCAGAGACTGGCATATTCCCGAGCCAGCGCTGGCTGGTCTGGCAGCAGGGCCTGCAGAAGCAGTACCTTTTCCGTCATCCCCAGCGCGTATGCCTTCCATGCCCGGATGGCCAATGTTGCCGCATCGGGTCTCTTCAAAAGCACCGACAATGTAAATCTTGCCCAGAGGGAAAGGTCGCTGCCCTCCGCCAGCAATTCCCGCAGTTCCGGCGTCTCCTGTCTTCCGCTGCTCAGAAACAGCGCATATGCCAGCAGATCCGCAGAGTCCTCCCGCTCATCGGGCTGAGCCAGAGCCGGAAGCTTTTGGCTCCAGTACAGTATTTCCCTGTCCGCGCCGCTTCGGGAACAGGCGAGCGCGCAGTGGTAGGCGGAACTCCAGTCCTCCGGTTCCAGGGAAAACGCGGCCCGGAACTGGACCAGTGCGGCTTCCGGCTGATGTTCGGAAAGCGCCAGATACCCCAGCATCCAGTTGGCGCCTTTGGTGCTGCCGCAGGCCAAAACCTTCTCCAGCCAGTGCCGGGCCAAGTGCCCGGCCCGCCGTCCGCGGCCCGAGCGGAGCTGCTGCCCTTCCTTCCCGTAGAAGACCCCCAGATTCTGAAAGGACCTCTGGCAGGGCGTCTCTTTCACCGCCTGCCGCAGAAAGTTCTGGGCCTCCCACAGCCTGTGGTCGTTCATTGCCTGAAAGGCAGCGGATTCATACATCCCCATTCTCTTTCTCCTTCAGAAAGCCCTGCATCCGCTTGGTCACCAGTTCCTCTTCCCGCAGGGAAAGGAACTCCTCCCGGCTGACCCAGCGGTACGCCACGGTCTCGCCCTCCTGCAGCGTCACGCCGTCCTTGGGTCCGTTCGTCACGCAGAGGAACTCCACATAGTGGGTGTCGGCGCTCCGCACCCGGCCCAGCTCCTGCAGTTCCTCCGCCCGGATGCCGGTCTCCTCCCGGAGCTCCCGGCGGGCGCAGTCCAGGGGCGCTTCCCCCTGCAGGGCGGAGCCCCCCGCCGTGGCCTCCCACAGCCCGCCGTAGTGCTTCCGGGGATCCCGCCGCATCAGAAGATAGCTCCCGTCCGTGTGCCGCACCAGCACATCGCAGACCAGGTGGTAAGCTCCCGCCGGGATGGGCTCTCCCCGGACCAGGCTCACGCCCTCCACCCGGCGGAAATTCTCATCATAGGCGTCCCAAAGCTCCATCCGTTCCTCCTCAGTACCCCTCGTTGACCACGGTCCAGCCGGTCTCGGTCCGGTCCAGCTGGATCAGGCGGTCCTCCTGCGCCGCGCCGTCCTTGCGGACGGTCACGGTGAAGTTGCACTCCCCCTCCGCGAAGGGATGGCTGCCCTGGGGCAGGTATTCCATCCCCTCCACGGTGAAGACGGTCCCGGCATAGTAGTCCCGTGCCGCCGCTTCGGCGGCCTGGATATCCTCCTCCGTCAGCTCCGGCGCCTCGCTGCCGGCGCCGTCCTCACTTCCGGCGGAAGCGCCGGCCGCGCTCCCGGCAGGGGCACCCGCCGAACTTCCGGCAGGCTCCCCACTCGACGCAGAGCTCCCGGCGGAGCTTCCCGCCCCGCTGCCGGGCGCCGTATTCCCGCAGCCGCTCAAAACCAGCACCGCCGCCAGCAGGGCGGCCAAGCATTTTTTCCTCATAATCTTCCTCCTCTTTTCCGCGCCGCTCAGCGGCGGTCCTTTTTGCGCCTGGCGCTGGGGGGCGCGCCCTTTTCCTCCGGATGGGTTTCGATCCAGGCACGACGGCGGGCTTTGTTCCGTTTTCGCTGCCATCTTTGACGGATCACACGTCGGTTATCCCAGAGGTCCCACAGTTCAAACCCGGCGATAAGAAGGGTCCACCCAAGGAATCCAAACCAAAAATAGCCCTTGGTATAACGGCGGGTATACTCAACATCCTCCATCGAGAGGAATACCTGGTCTCCTACCTGGACCTCCACCGCTTCCTTGGCCTGCGACCCCAGGCTCATCGGGTGGTTGTCCACATAGTAGATGGTAACGGGAGCATCCTTGGCAGCTTCCTTGAACTTTGCGGTGTTAAAAACCCCGGGGTCGCAGAGCGCGTCGCTGACCCAGTATTCTTGACCGTTATCCATTCGGATGACAAAATTCGAGACCGTTCCCTGGTATTTGCCGCCTTCCTTTCGGTAGAAGTACGTGTCAACGCAGTCTCCTGTGTAGACGGATGCTTTCTCCCGAAGCCCGGTGGCAAGATAGGTGCAGGAGGAGTAAATGCAGATAAAACCCAGTAGCGCCGCAACGCACCAGCAAAAGATTCGGTCCTTTCGGTATTGTGTCATAACTGCCTCCCTCCCTTGGTGTGATCCGCGCCCCGGTCCTCAGTCCTCCGGCCGCGGCGCTTTGACGGCTTCCAGGCTTCGTTTCAGATACTGCCCCGTGTAGCTCCCGGCGCAGTCCGCCACGGTCTCCGGCGTGCCGGTGCAGACCACCGTGCCGCCGCCGTCGCCGCCCTCGGGGCCCAGGTCGATGAGCCAGTCGGCGCACTTGATGACATCCAGATTGTGCTCAATGACGATGACGCTGTTCCCGGCGTCCACCAGCCGCTGCAGGACCTCCAGCAGCCGCTTCACGTCGTCGGAATGGAGGCCCGTGGTGGGCTCGTCCAGGATATAGACGGTCTTCCCCGTCGCGATCTTGGAGAGCTCGGTCGCCAGCTTCACCCGCTGGGCCTCGCCACCGGAGAGCTCCGTGGAGGACTGCCCCAGCTTCACGTAGCCCAGGCCCACGTCGCAGAGGGTCTGGATGCGGTTCGCGATCTTGGGGATGGGGCGGAAGAACTCCGCCGCCTGCTCCGCCGTCATGTCCAGCACGTCCGCGATGGTCTTGCCCTTATAGCGAATTTCCAGCGTCTCCCGGTTGTAGCGGCTGCCGTGGCAGACCTCGCAGGGCACGAAGATGTCCGGCAGGAAGTGCATCTCGATCTTGAGAAGCCCATCGCCGGAGCAGGCCTCGCAGCGGCCGCCCCGGGTGTTGAAGCTGAAGCGCCCGGGGCCATAGCCCCGGCTCTTGGCCTCCTGGGTCTGGGCAAAGAGGTTCCGGATGTCGTCAAAGACCCCGGTGTAGGTCGCCGGGTTGGACCGGGGCGTCCGGCCGATGGGGCTCTGGTCGATGTTCACCACCTTGTCCAAAAACTCCATGCCGTCGATGCCGTCGCACTTGCCGGGGCGGGTCTTCATGCGGTTCAGCTCCGCCCCCAGCTTCTTGAAGAGGATCTCGTTGACCAGGGACGATTTCCCGCTGCCGGAGACCCCCGTCACCACGGTGAAGGTCCCCAGGGGGAAGGAGACGTCGATGTTCTTGAGGTTATTCTCCCGTGCGCCCCGGACGGTGAGGAACTTCCCGTTCCCTTTCCGCCGCTCCGCCGGCACCTCGATGCGTTTCCGCCCGCTGAGATACTGCCCCGTCAGGGAGTTGGGGTCCGCCATGACCTCCTCCGGCGTCCCGGCGGAGACCACCTCGCCCCCGTGGACCCCCGCGCCGGGGCCGATGTCGATGAGGTAGTCGGCGGCGCGCATGGTGTCCTCGTCGTGCTCGACGACGATGAGGGTATTGCCCAGGTCCCGGAGCTTCCGGAGGGTCGCCAGCAGCTTGTCGTTGTCCCGCTGGTGGAGGCCGATGGAGGGCTCGTCCAGGATATAGAGCACCCCCATGAGGGAGGAGCCGATCTGGGTCGCCAGGCGGATGCGCTGGCTCTCGCCGCCGGAGAGGGTGGCGGCGGACCGGGCCAGGGTCAGGTAACTGAGGCCCACGGACTGGAGGAAACCCAACCGCGCCCGGATCTCCTTTAAGATGCGGTCCGCGATGAGCATCTGCTGCTCCGTGAGGGTCAGCCCCTCCACGAAGGCCAGCTCCTCCGTGACGCTGCGCTCTGTGAAGGTGTAGATATCCTCCCCGCCCACGGTGACGGCCAACGACTCCTTCCGGAGCCTGCGGCCATGGCAGGCCGGGCAGGGGCACTCGCTCATGCAGTCCTCCAGGTCCTTCTTGCTGGCGTCGGACTGAGTCTCGGTGTAGCGGCGCTCCAGGTTGTTGCAGATGCCCTCAAAGGCCTGGTAGAGGACGCCCTTGCCCCGGGGCTGGTCGTAGTGGAGCTCCAGCTTCTCGCCCTTGGTGCCGTAGAGGATGATGTCCCGGGCCTCGGCGGAGAGGTCCTGCCAGGGGGTGTCCAGGGAGAAACGGTACTTCTGGGACAGGGCCTCGAAGTACATCCGGGAGATGCCGTCCGAACGGATGGAGTTCCAGCCCATGGCCTGGATGGCCCCGCCCAGGATGGATTTCGTCTTGTCCGGGACGATGCGGTCCGGGTCCACCCGCTTCTGGCTGCCCAGGCCCATGCAGGTGGGGCAGGCGCCGAAGGGGTTGTTGAAGGAGAACATCCGGGGCGTCAGCTCCTCCAGGGAGATGCCGCAGTCCTCGCAGGCGTAGTTCTGGGAAAAGCTCAGGTCCCGCTCCTCCCGCAAAAGATTCACCACCACGAGACCCCCGGTGAGGTTGGACGCCGTCTCCACGCTGTCCGTCAGCCGGGCGCGGATGTCCGGCCGGACGATGAGCCGGTCCACGATGATCTCGATGGAGTGCTTCTTGTTCTTCTCTAAGGAAATTTCTTCCTCCAGCTCATAGAGGTTTCCGTCCACCCGGACCCGGGAGTAGCCGGAGCGGCGGGCGTCCTCGAAGACCTTGGCGTGCTCGCCCTTCTTCCCCCGGATGAGAGGGGCCATCACCTGGATGCGGGTGCCCTCCGGCAGGGCCATCACCTGGTCGATGATCTGGTCGATGGTCTGCTGGTGGATCTCCTTGCCGCAGTTGGGGCAGTGGGGGGTTCCCACCCGGGCCCAGAGCAGACGGAGGTAGTCATAGATCTCCGTCACCGTGCCCACGGTGGAGCGGGGGTTTTTGCTGGTGGTCTTCTGGTCGATGGAGATGGCCGGGGACAGGCCGTCGATGTAGTCCACGTCGGGCTTCTCCATCTGCCCCAGGAACATCCGGGCATAGGAGCTGAGGCTCTCCACATAGCGCCGCTGGCCCTCGGCGTAAATGGTGTCAAAGGCCAGGGACGACTTGCCGCTGCCGGAAAGGCCGGTGAGCACCACCAGCTTGTCCCGGGGGATGGTCACGTCGATATTCTTCAGGTTGTTGGCGCGCGCGCCCTTTACCACGATCTGATCCTGCATGGGTCTTCCTCTCTTGCCGCAGTGAATTTGCCCCAAAGGGCCGGGGCCGGCAGCACCCCACGTCCCGGCATAATACCGGAACAATTTTTTAATGTCAACTGCAATTAAAAAAGAATTTGTGTTGATTTTCAAACTTTTATTCTGGAAAACGCCACCCAAAGGGCGACCGCCGCCCCATCCCCCGCGCCAGAACTACCAGGCTGTCAATACCCTCGTCTTCCACAAAGCAGAGAACCCGGAATGACCGCATGCCCCCCGCTTCGGTCTTTCGTCTTCACAGGGAAGAAACGGATTCCCACGTCGGCCCTGTGGGCCTCCTCGGAATGACAAAGGTTAAGGTTGTCATTGCAAGGAGCGACGCGGTGCACCTGGGGTGTAGTCACCGCCAGCCAAATTTCGTACCGAAATTGGGGCGCTGGTTATGGCAATCCGCACCCTTCGTCCTGTCTCCGTCCCCCGCAGGGCGATGTCCTCCCAGCCCCGTCCCCTCCAGGATGGTTTCCAAAGGAAGGGCCGCGGCCCTTCCTTTGGTCGTTTCAAGGGGGTCGTCAGGGGGGAAATTCGAAATCCCCCCTGACAATCTTTCTTGGGGAGCGCGAGGGGATATTCTTTTGATTCGAAAAGAATATCCCCTCGCAAGCCGCCGACCTTCGTCGGCGGCCCGCCCACTCGCTGCGCCCCGAAGGGGAACATTGAGCCGCAGCTTACTCCACCGTCAAATCGGCGGCGGTGGCGCCCAGGAAGTCCATCAGGACCGCCGGGTCCACCTCCACCTGGTGGCCGATCTTTCCGGCGGAGACGCAGATGCTCTCAAAGAGCACCACCGTCTCGTGGAAGACCGTGGGGAAGGGCTTCTTCATGCCCACGGGACTGCAGCCGCCGTGGACATAGCCCGTGAGGGGCAGGAGCTCCTTCTGGGGGATCATGGCCACGGACTTCTCCCCCACGGCCTTGGCCGCCTTGCGGAGATCCAGGCTCTCCGCCACCGGGATGTCAAAGACATAGTGCGCCCCGGAGGCGCCTTTGCAGACCAGGGTCTTGAAGACCTGCTCCACGTCCTGGCCCAGGGCCTTCGCCACAGAGACGCCGTCCACCGGGCCGTCCGCCGGATAGCTGTGGGGGATGTATGGGATCTCGTGCTGCTCCAGCACGCGCATCACGTTGGTTTTTTCTTCCTTTTGCTTTGCCATGGTTTCCTTTCTCCTCTCATCCCAGCGCCCGCTGCGCCAGGAACAGGATCAGCATGTGAACGGGGTAAAAAGCGTAGCAGGCGTACTGAATGGCCCTGCTGTGGGGACCCTGCCGTCCCCGGTAGCAGAGGATGGGCACGAGAGCCAGCACCGCGAGGCCCTGCTCCGGAAAGGTGACGCCGAAGGCCGTCAGCTCCTCCCCGGCGAGAAGCACGCCGTTGAGGTAGAGGAGGCCCGCAAGCTCCGGGAGCCAGCCCCACTTCCACCCCCGGCAGAAGTAGAAGAGCAGCACCGTCACCACGCCGCAGCCGTAGTAGTCCACCATGGTGACGGTCCCCAGGAGATAGCCCAGAACCACGGCGGCGGCAGCGGCCAGGAGGTACGCGATCCTCCTCTTTGCCCGGAACTTCTCCACCCCCAGCAGGAGCAGGATGGCCAGCACGAAGGTGAACATCACGTTCTGGTGGAAGGGATAGACGGCCGTTCCGGCGTAGAAGAGGTTGAAGGGGATCTCCGAGACGGCGGCAAAGGCCAGCATCCGCAGGAGATATCTCTTCCGGTCATGGGTCCGGGCGAAGCCCTCCGCGATCTGGAAGGCGAAGATGGGGAAGGCGATGCGGCCGATGTGGGTGAGCCAGGCCTGGTCGGAGGCCACGGACGCCCAGAGGTGGTCGCAGAGCATCAGGGCCATGGCCAGGAGCTTCAGCCCCAGGGCGCTGAGGCCGCCGGGGGCGGCCTTGGAAAGGGTGCTGGTGGGATCTGCGGTATTCATGACATGTTCTCCTTGAAATTTTCAGGTATTGTTTGTGCCCGCCAGCTCCCGCTGGACGTATTTGGGGAGCTTGGAGACCACCAGACGGTAGGACTCCCCGGCAAGCTCCCTCAGCAGCTCATCCGGCAGCTCACCGTCCAGAAGGCAGGCAATCCAGCTGCGCTTGTCCATGTAAAAGCCCGGCAGGATCTCCGGGTTCGTGAGGCGCAGAGCCTCGGCGCGGTCCGGGTCGCACTTGAGATTCACCAGCTCATGGCCGCCGTAGACCTTGTGCTCCGCCCCGGGGGCGCAGACGGCGGCAAAGAGCTTGCCCCGGACCTGGTAGCGCATCCAGCCCCACTCGATCTTATAGTCCTTCTCCGCCCCCGGCAGGGAGAGGAGATAGGCATCCAGCCATTCGTATTTCATGGCAGTCTCCTTTCATAAACGCCCCGGAAGGGGCAGGTCATCCGCCGGGCAAGTCCGGCGGTATCAGCCCGCAGGGCAGGATGCGGCGCAGGTCCGCCCCCACGGTCATCGAAGCGGACAGCCGCACCGACGGGTCGCCGCCCCCACACCCGGCGGGAGACGAGGAACGGCGGGGTGCGGTCACCCCGCCCTACGGAAGCACCACTGGTGGTGCCCAGCAACCTCGGGCAATCCCTCAGTCACGGCTGCGCCGTGCCAGCTCCTGTTGCGGTGCCCAAAATTCTTTGCTCGCATATGCTCACAGAATTTTGACCACTGCCACTCCTTTTTGCTCGCTTCTTCCGCCACTGGCGGCGCTCGCAAACGTCCCCCTTTACACAAGGGAGCCTTTAGGACGGGGGGATGCGGATTGCCGCGTCGCTTCGCTCCTCGCAATGACAGTCCTAAACCTTTGTCATTCCGAGGAGGCCCAACGGGCCGACGTGGGAATCCGTCTTTTTTTACGATGGACGGGGGGGCGGGCCGCCGTACCTAGGGCATGGCCTCCGCCGGCCAAATTTCGTTCCGAAATTTGGGGCGTCGGTCAGGTCGTCGGCCCCTACGGAAGGTCAGCGGTGTAATAGCGGTCTTCCTGCCAGCGAGCAGGGTTGTTCTCCATGTATTCCCGGACCCGGAAGGCGTCCGCCTCATTGCGGATCACGTGATCGTAGTAGCTTGTTTGCCAAAGGCTTTGACCCGCTTCCCGATTCGTAAAACGTTTTAACGCCGCAATGACCCTGGACAGCAGCTGCGTAGGGCGCGACGACCCCGGCGCGCCGGCCTCTGATCCCGCGATCCGCAGGAAAAGATGCACATGATTCGGCATAACGACGTACTGTTCCAAAATAACGTTGGGATACGCCGCCGGAATAGAGTTGATCCACTTTTCCACCATCCTCCCGATCTCCGTCAGTTCCATCTGCGGCACGCCGAGGTCGTCGTGCCCTACGAAGGCAGACGCAAGACAGTGCGACCGATCTTTGGTACAGATCGTGACGAAGTAGCCGCCGGGGTGGCTGTAGTCGTGCCGCGGCAGGCGGAGACCGAGGCGTTTCGGCAAATGTTCCATTCCGCTTACTTCCCGCCCCGCAGCTCCATGATGCGGTCCCGGAGGATGGCGGCGTACTCGAACTCCAGCATCCGCGCGGCTTCCTTCATCTGCTTTTCCAGCCTGGCGATCTCGGCGGTGCGCTCGGCATCCGTCATTTTGTGCTTCCGCTCCCGCTTCTTCCGCTCATCCTCCTCCGTCCTGGAGATCTCCAGCACGTCCCGGACGTCCTTGATGATGGTCCTGGGCACAATGCCGTGGGCCTGGTTATAGGCGCTCTGGATGTTCCGCCGCCGGACAGTCTCATCCATGGCCGCCCGCATGGAGGGGGTGACGGTGTCGGCATAGAGGATGACCTTGCCTTCGGCGTTCCGGGCCGCCCGGCCGATGGTCTGGATGAGGCTGGTCTCACTGCGGAGGAAGCCCTCCTTGTCCGCGTCCAGCACGGCGACGAGGCTCACCTCCGGCAGGTCCAGGCCCTCCCGCAGGAGGTTGATGCCCACGAGAACATCGAACTCCCCCAGCCGCAGGTCCCGGATGATCTCCATCCGCTCGATGGTCTGGACATCCGAGTGCATGTAGCGCACCCGGACGCCGTTGGCCCGGAGGTAGGCGGTGAGGTCCTCTGCCATCTTTTTGGTGAGAGTGGTGACCAGGACCCGCTCGTTCTTCTCGCTGCGGACCCGGATCTCCTCCAGCAGGTCGTCGATCTGGCCGTCCACGGGCCGGACCTCCACCTCCGGGTCCAGGAGGCCCGTGGGGCGGATGACCTGCTCCACGATCTGGCCCGCCCGCTCCGTCTCGTAGGGACCGGGGGTGGCGGAAACGTAGATGGCCTGGTGGATGCGCTTCTCGAACTCCTCAAACTTCAGGGGGCGGTTATCGTAGGCGCAGGGCAGGCGGAAGCCGTACTGGACCAGGCTGTCCTTCCGGGCGTGGTCACCGTTGTACATGGCCCGGACCTGGGGGAGGGTCACGTGGCTCTCGTCCACGAAGAGCAGGAAGTCCTTGGGGAAGAAGTCCAGCAGGGTCATGGGGGCGGAGCCCACCGGGCGGCCGGAGATGACCCGGGAGTAGTTCTCGATGCCGGTGCAGTAGCCCAGCTCCGTCAGCATCTCCATGTCGTACTCCGTCCGCTGGCGGATGCGCTGGGCCTCCACCAGCTTGCCCTGGTCCTCAAAGACCTTCACCTGGTCCTCCAGTTCCCGCTTGATCTCCACGATGGCCTTTTCCATCTTGTCCCGGGTGGTGACATAGTGGCTGGCGGGGTAGATGGCGATGTGGTTCAGCCGGCGCTCCGTGACGCCGGTGACGGGGTGGAACTCGCTGATGCGGTCGATCTCATCCCCGAAGAACTCCACCCGGACGGCCTTGTCCTTGTAGTAGGCGGGCCAGATCTCCACGGTGTCGCCCCGGACCCGGAAGAGGTTCCGGGCAAAGGCCACGTCGTTGCGCTCGTAGCGGCTCTCCACGAGACGGCGCAAGAGCTCGTTCCGGGGCAGCTCCATGCCGGGGCGGAGGGAGACGGCCAGCTTCGCGAAGTCGTCCGGCTCGCCCAGGCCGTAGATGCAGCTCACCGACGCCACCACGATGACATCCCGCCGCTCCAGCAGGGAGAAGGTGGCGGAGAGCCGCAGGCGGTCGATCTCCTCGTTGGTGGAGGCGTCCTTGGCGATATAGGTATCCGTGTGGGGGATATAGGCCTCGGGCTGGTAGTAATCGTAGTAGCTCACGAAGTACTCCACGGCATTCTCCGGGAAGAACTCCTTGAACTCCGCGCAGAGCTGGGCGGCCAGGGTCTTGTTGTGGGCCAGGACCAGGGTGGGGCGCTGGACCTTCTCAATGACCTTGGCCATGGTATAGGTCTTGCCGGAGCCGGTGACGCCCAGCAGGACCTGCTCATCCAGGCCCGCCTCCACGCCGGAGGCCAGCTTCTCGATGGCCTGGGGCTGGTCGCCGGATGGTTCATAGGGGGAATGTACCTTGAAATCGGGCATAGGCGCCTCCGTTCAGTGGTGTTCGGGCAGGTGGGAGAGGAGCTCCGCCCTCTCCTCCCGGCCCATGAGGGCATAGTATCGCCGCCAGCAGGCGAGGGAGTGCAGGGGGACGGCCTCGCCCAGGACGGTGACGGTCCCGGCGATGTCCTCCCGCCGGAGGGAGCAGTCGTAAAGGATGCCGTCCCTCTCGATGGCCATGCCGGCCATCAGGTCCGCGTCCACGCCGTCCACCCGGTACTGGCGGAAGACGGCAGTGCGGTAAATGGGGTCATTGGCCTTGAGGGGCAGGGGCGTTCCCAGGCGGGAGAGGACTTCCTGGGCGCGGCCCGCGTCCGGGAGGAGGACCATCAGGTCCAGGTCGCGGAAGTCCGGGACCAGGCCATGGAAGTAAAGCAGGCCGGAGGCCCCCAAAGCCCAGGTGACCTCCGCCCGGCGGAAGGCCCCGGCGATCCGGGCCAGGACGGTGAGCTTCCGGGCCTGGGCGGCAGTCTTTTCAGTATAGCACATCCCCTGGCAAAAATCAAACATTTGTTCCAAATTTCAACCACTCCTCAACGCTGCAGGATGCCGCTGTCCGCCAGGGAGACGTAGTCATCCTCCGCCACGATGATGTGGTCCAGCAGCTCCACGCCGATGGTGGCCAGGGCCTCCTGCACCCGCCGGGTGGTGGTGTAATCCTCCCGGGAGGGGAGGGCGATGCCGCTGGGATGGTTGTGGGAGAGGATCACGGCGCTGGCGGAGGAGATCAGGGCGTTCTCCACCAGGCGGCGGATGTTCAGCTCCGCCGCGGCGCTGCCGCCCTCGCTGAGGCGCTTGCAGGCCAGGAGCTTGCCCTTCCGGTCCAGGCAGAGCTGGTAGATGACCTCGTTCCGCTCCCCGGCGAAGCGGGCCAGCAGGTAGCGGCCGGCCTTCTCCGTGGAGTTCAGGATGGTATCCTGTCCGGCGGCGCTGCGCTGGGCCTGGTAAACGAAGGCGGGGACCAGCTTGAGGAAGACCGCCGCGCTCTCACCGATGCCCTCCGTGCGCTGCAGGTCCTCCAAGGGGGCCTGCAGCAGGGCGGCCAGGCTCCCATAGCGGGCCAGGAGCCGGTGGGCCAGCTCGTTGGTGTCCCGCCGGGGGATGGCGTAGTAGAGCAGGAGCTCCAGCGCCTCGTGGTCGGCGAAGCCCTCCAGTCCCGTCTCGCAAAAGCGGTGGCGCATCTTCTCCCGGTGGCCGTCGTGGATGCCCATGCGGACCCCTCCTTCTCTCTGCTCAGAATACTCCATGGTAACATTGTATTATACCACGCTCCGACGGCTATCACAAGCACATTTCCCCCGGAAACTCTGCCGGAAGGTGCGGGAGCAATCGGTTTCCCGGAAGAAAATGCCGAAAATCCCGGCGTTTCCGGCGGAAAATGGCGCCCTGGCGGCGAAAAGGCTTGACAAACGGGGCAAATGCGCATACCATGAGGGTGTAAAGTCCATACTGTCCGGTAGGTAAGGCTACCACAGAGGATATGGGTTGCTGCCGCAGAGTGATGGAGACATCATGAGAGGGTTTGAGCAGGTGATATCGAACGCAAGGTATCATCTAATGCAACTGCACCGCCCTGTGATGCTAAAGCTTGAACGGTGAGACGGTCCCGGCCCGGGGCCGCCTGTGGGATGGGTCCCCGATCGTTGCCGGACGGCTGCGACCGGGACTTTTTTCATCTTACGCCGTCAGAGAGGAGGATGCGCAGTGCAGGACCGGGAAGAGGAACGCCGTGAGCTGCTGGAGAAGATCGAGGAATTGATCCAGCGAAAACAGTATAAGGAGCTGCGCGCCCTGCTGCTGCCGCTGGAGGCGGCGGACATCGCCCAGTTGGCGGACGATCTGGACGACGAGAAGACCCTGCCATTGCTCTTCCGCCTGCTGCCCAAGGAGCAGGCGGCGGAGGTCTTCGTGGAGCTGGACAGCGACCAGCAGGAGCTGCTGATCCGGGGCTTTTCCAACACGGAGCTGAAGGAAGTGCTGGACGAGCTGTACCTGGACGACACCGTGGACATCGTGGAGGAGATGCCGGCCAACGTGGTCAAGCGCATCCTGAAGCACTCGGACCCCGAGATGCGCAAGAGCATCAACGAGATCCTGAAATACCCCGAGGACTCCACCGGCTCCATCATGACCACGGAGTTCGTGGACCTGCGGGCGGACTTCACCGTGGAGGACGCCCTGAAACACATCCGCCGCACCGGGCCGGACAAGGAGACCATCAACGTCTGCTACGTGGTGGACGACTACCGCCACCTCATCGGCGTGCTCTCCATCCGGACCATCCTTCTGGCGGAGGAGGATGACATCATTGGGGACATCATGGAGCGGAACTTCATCTGCGTCCAGACCCTGGACGACCAGGAGGACACCGCCCAGGCCCTCAGCAAGTACGACTTCCTGGCCCTGCCGGTGGTGGACACCGAGGGCCGCCTCGTGGGCATCGTCACCGTGGACGACGCCATCGACGTTCTGCAGGAGGAGACCACCGAGGACATCGAGAAGATGGCGGCCATGCTGCCCTCCGACAAGCCGTACCTCAAGACCAGCACCTTTGAGACCTTCAAGTCCCGCATCCCCTGGCTGCTGCTCCTGATGATCTCCGCCACCTTCACGGGGCAGATCATCAGCCGCTTTGAGGACGCCCTCAGCGCCTTCACCATCCTCACGGCCTATATCCCCATGCTGATGGACACCGGCGGCAACTGCGGCTCCCAGGCCAGCGTCACGGTGATCCGCGGCCTCTCCCTGGGGGAGATCGAGTTTTCGGACCTCTTCCGGGTCATCTGGAAGGAGTGCCGGGTGGCCCTGGTCTGCGGCGTGGTGCTCTCCGCCGCCAACTTCGCGAAGCTCATGCTGGTGGACCGGCTGCTCTTCGGCAACCCCATCACCCTGACGGTGGCCGCCGTCATCTGCCTGACCCTGATCTTCACGGTCTTCGCGGCGAAGCTGGTGGGCTGCTCCCTGCCGCTCCTGGCGAAGAAGGTCGGCTTCGACCCCGCCGTCATGGCCTCCCCCTTTATCACCACCATCGTGGACGCCATCTCCCTTTTGATCTACTTCCAGTTCGCATCCATGCTGCTGGGGATCTGAGAAAAATGGAAAGCGGCTCTCCCTCCCGGGAGAGCCGCTTTTTTCTTCAGCAAGACGCATCACCGGGGTTTTGGAAAAATACTTGACATCTTGGGGCAATAGGGTATACTATTCCCGAAACATAGAAAACTAAGTAGTCGGGAGAGCGCTATGGTCAAAGACGAACACGCTTCCAGATATATCGGTATTCTTGCGAACCGCTTGCGGAGAGAGATCGATGCGCTGTCTTTCCGGGGACAATACAGCGGAACAGAGGGCAAAGCGCTACATTTTATCCTCGCCCATGAGGACAGCGAGCTGTTTCAAAAGGATTTGGAGGACGAATTTGGCTTGCGTCCTCCATCAGCCAGCGCCCTTGTCAAAAAGCTGGAACAGGACGGACTCATCAGCCGTGTCCCCGTATCCTACGATGGGCGTCTGAAAAAAATCGTTCCCAGCGAAAAGGCACGGCAGAACCGGGAAAAGGTCTTGCGCGATGTACAGGATCTGGAAGATCGACTGCTGCGCGGCATTTCAGAGCAGGACCAGGCACAATGGCTGGAGATCACAAAAAAGATGATCGAAAACCTTTAGCTGTACGCGAAAGGTTTTCAATTTGGACATAAAGTTAGATTTCTAATTAGTTGCAATAATAGGAGGACAATATGGAAACGCTTGAACAAAAATATGAATACGAAAAGGTCGGAAAACTGCTGCTAATGTTCTCTGTCCCCAGCGTGATCTCCCTCGTTCTGAACGCGCTCTATAACATGGTGGATCAGATATTCATCGGAAACGGTGTCGGCTATCTCGGGAACGGTGCAACGAACGTAATTTTCCCGCTGACACAGTTAGCCATCGCCATTGGCTTGCTGATCGGTGACGGCACAGCCAGCTACATGAACCTGAAGCTCGGTGAGGGCAAGCGGGAGGAAGCGGAGAAAGGAATGGCCTCGGGGCTTGCCGCGTTGGTGGTATCTGGCGTAACGCTGAGTATTCTCCTGACGGTTTTCTTGCAGCCGCTCTGCCGCCTTTTTGGGGCGACAGACGATATTATGCCGTATGCGCTGGACTACGGGTATATTATCGTTGCGGGAACGATCTTCAACATTTTCCCCTGCGGCGCTATGAGCATCGTCCGTGGAAACGGCGGACCGAAAACTGCGATGCTCAGTATGCTCACAGGCTTTACGGTCAATATGATCGGTGATCCGCTGACCATTTACGGCTTCCATTGGGGTGTGAAAGGTGCAGCCATCGCTACGGTATTGGGGCAGGCAGCCAGCGCGGTCGTCTGCATCGTCTATCTCGTCCGCAAAAAAGGAACGGTTCAGCTCACGAAAAAATCATTCACCGGCTGCCTTCGGTTTGTCCCGAAAGCGGCGAGACTTGGCCTTTCCAGCTTTGTGACACAGCTTGCGATCGTGGTCGTGCTCTATTTCCAGAACAATCTTCTTGTCAAATACGGGGCGCTGAGCAAGTACGGCGCTGAGATCCCGCTGACCGCATTGGGCGTTACCATGAAGGTGTTTACCATGCTGCAAAACGCCATCACAGGTCTATGCTCCGGCGCACAGCCCATTATCAGCTACAACTACGGGCGAAATCTTCGCAGCCGGGTCAGGCAGATCCTAAAACTGCTGGTGATCTTCTCTGCGGCACTTATGGGAATTGCGACGATCTGGTTCCAGCTTGCGCCTATGAGCATCGTCCGTATTTTTGGCTCGGCTGATCCGCTCTACAATGAATTTTCGGTGAAGTGTCTGCGGATTTTCCTGATGCTCATTTTCCTTGACAGCTTTCAGATGGTGGGCAGCTCCTTCCTGCAATCCATCGGCAAACCGACCCCCGCAACGGCGCTGGTTCTGTTCCGGCAGATCATTGTTCAGGTTCCTGCGCTGCTGATTTTGGGAGATTTGTTCGGCATCGACGGATTGCTCTATGCCGGGGCGCTGTCCAGCCTGCTGGTGGGTATCCTGGCAATCGTTTTTCTTGCGCGTGAGTGGAGGGCTCTGAGGGAAGGGAGCGCCGAATAATGGTCAGAAACCGGGAAAACCCACGGAGAATTCCTGTTTTTTCGAAAAAAGATGCGAAGAAAGCCCGCCGGAGGCGGGCTTTCTCTTGTTTCAGCGCTTGAGGACCTTCTTGACCCTGGCTTTCAGCTCGGGGGTCAGGGCCTGGGACGCGGCGCGGACCAGGTAGGGCGGCAGGGTCAGGAACTTCTTGCGGACCTGGGCAAAGGGCTCCAGGGCGTAGGCGGCGAAAAAGGCGGCCCGCTCCGGGCAGTAGGCCGTGGGGGAGGCCAGGCGGGGATTCCCGGCCACGGCCCGCTCCGCCGGGTACTGCTTGCAGCCGATGGACAGGCGGTCGAAGACGTGGCTCCCATGGGGGGTGTTGATGAGGAGGAGGGAGACGCCCTTCTCCTGCTGCTCCGCCAGCTCCTCGGGCCGGAGGCCCCAGAAATCGCCCAACGTCAGGTCCCCCACCCGGCTGAGGCTGCTGTAGGGGCAGCGGAAGCAGCTCTCCCGCAGGAAGAGGGAGCGGCCGAAGGCCCGGCCGTACTCCGTCTCGTAAAGGGGGGCGGAGTCCTGGGAGCCGTCCTCATAGCGGAGGGTCAGGTAGCTCTTCTGCCAGCCCTCGGTCTTGGCCCGGAAGCGGACGGAGGCGATGGCCTTGCGCTTGCGCTGGGCCTGGTCGGCCACGAAGCTCTCCCAGACACCGGGGGACGGCACGCCGTGGCAGACGAGATCGCAGGTGGTGAGGTTCTCGGGCCGCGAACCCAGGAAGCGGTAGAGGCCGTCCACCTGGCAGGGGGTGCCGGAGAAGAGGACGGGCCGGGTCTTGAGGACCTCCCGGATCTCCCGGAAGGTGCTGCCAAGGTCGCTCTGAACATACTTGGCGCCCCGGAACTTCGCCAGGTCCTCCGCCCGGAAGGCGGCGGTGTGGCGCAGGTGCAGGGCATCGTCAAAGGCGGCGCCGAAGACCACGCCGCCGGAGCGGAGGGTATCCTCCGCCAGGGCGGTGAAGACGCCGCCGGAGGTGGAGGCCAGGCGGACGGCGTCGTCCTTCACCCAGGCGGCGTAGGCCGCCGGGAGGACGCCGTCCGGCGTTCTCGGGTGCAGGATGGGGCAGGCGGCGCTGCAGCGGCCGCACTGGATGCATTTTTCGCGGTCCACCACCGGGACATCGAAGCCCTCCCGGTCCCGGCGCATGGCGATGGCGTCCCTGGGGCAGACGGCGGCGCAGGCGCCGCAGCCGGTGCAGCGGCTGCGCTCCGCCAACTGGGGGACGGGGGGCTTCTCCCCTTCTCCCGGCTGGTAGGGCTGATTCTCGAGAGCGCAGCGAAGGTACGCCAGGGAATCCCGGCGGGCGCGCTCCAGCCTCTCCTGAACGGCATCCCAGTCGATGGGGTCCTGGGTCCGGGCGCTGTCGCCCTTGCCGATGATGCGGCTCTCCAGGCCCAGGCGGCTCAGGAGGGAGTAGGTCCGGGAGAGCTCCGGGGCCTTCCGCTCTGAGGGGGCGGCGGCGGTGAAGAAGGGCTTGCCGAACTGGACGGAGAAGACCGTGCCGTGGAAGGAGTTGGTGCAGACGAAGCTGGCCCCCCGGAAGAGGCCCAGAAACTCGGCGGGTCCGGCGTCCAGCACCAGCCTGGCCCCCGGCACCACCGGGCGGCGGATGCCGCAGAGCTGGACCACGGGGAGGCCGGTCTCCCGCGCCAGGGTCTCGATGTAGGGGACCAGGGCGTCCGGGCGGCTGATGCAGTAGCAGAGGATGTAGCCCCCGGAGAGGCCGGGGTCCTGGGCGATGGCGCTCCAGTCCTCCCGCCGGAGGAGGAGGGTGGGGTCCAGGACCACGGGGACGGTCTGGCCCGTGAGCTCCCGGAGGATGGTCTGGCCCTGGGTCTCCCGCACGGCGATGTGGGAGAAGGGGGCGAGGTAGCTCCGGAGCTCGTCCTCCATGCCATCCGGGATCCGGGGAACGCCGAAGGAGGGGGCGTAGGCGATCTTCCGCCCCGCCGTGAAAGCGCTGAAGAAGACGGGATCGAAGCGGTGATCCGGGAAGATGGTGGGGTTCCAGATCTGGTCGCTGCCGGAGAGGTAGACATCGTAGGGGAGGTTCGCCGCCTTCAGCTCCTCAAAGCTCCGGTAGCGGTGCGCCGTCAGGCGGAGCTCCCGGGCCTGGAAGGCGTCAAAGCGCTGCTGGCGGCGCTTTAAGGCCTGGTAGTGGAGGGTGGTGTGGGCGTCCGCCGCCAGGGCGGCGGGGCCTGTGGGGCGGCGGAAGAGGGCGTTGTCCTGGTTCACGTAGTAGTCGAGGATCTCGCACTCGTGGCCCAGGGCCTCCACGGCCCGCTCCGTGGCAAGCGCCTGAAGGCAGGCGCCGTAGTGGTGGATATGGTAGAATGTCACAAGGCCCGTTTTCATGGGGATGACCTGCCTTTCTGCTCCTCCGGCTGGGATGGACGCGCCGTCCCGGCGGTCACTGCTTTTCCAGGATGGCGGAGAGGTCCGGGAGGGAGTCGTCCTCCTCCACCCATTCCTTCTCCACGTCCACTACCTGGAAGTCCGTGGGGGTCTTGCGGATGACCACATACTTGAGGCCCGCGTTGATGACCTGGCGGCGGCACATGGCGCAGGAGGTGGCGTCCGTCAAAAGCTCGCCGGTCCGGGCGTCCCGGCCCACGAGATACAGGGTGCCGCCCACGCAGTCCCGCCGGGAGGCGGAGATGATGGCGTTGGCCTCGGCATGGACGCTGCGGCAGAGCTCGTAGCGCTCGCCCCGTGGGACGTTCAGCGCCTCCCGGGAGCAGAAGCCCAGGTCCGTGCAGTTTTTGCGGCCACGGGGGGCGCCGTTGTAACCGGTGGCGATGATCTCGTCGTTGGTGACGATGATGGCGCCGTAGACCCGGCGCAGGCAGGTGGCCCGCTCCAGCACGGTCTCGGCGATGTCCAGGTAGTAGTTCTCCTTGCTGATCCGGCGCATGTTCCGGTCCTCCCTGCTTCCGGCCCTGGGCCGGTTAGTATCCCTATATTTTACCCAATTTCCTCCCATATTGCAAGAAGCGCCGGGAGGATTCCCGGCGCTTGGAGCGGAAAATTTGTGGAAAACCGTCGAAGATCTTCCTTACGTCAGCTTCCCGGCCCGGACGGCGATGAGCTCCGCCGCGATGGAGACGGCGATCTCCTCCGGGGTCTCGGCCCCGATGGCAAGGCCGATGGGGGCGTGAATACGGGCGTACTCGGCCTCGGTGAATCCTTCCGCCAGGAGGCGGTCCTTGCAGAGGGCCAGCTTCCGGCGGGAGCCGATGCAGCCAAGGTAGCGGACGGGGGCCCGCAGGGTCTCCCGCAGGACCTCAAAATCCGCCTGGTGGCCCCGGGTCATGATGACGAGGTAGTCGTCCGGCCCCAGGGGGACGTGCTGGCGCAGCTCCCCGAAGGGGGCGGCCACCCGCTGCACCGCCAGGGGGAAGCGGTCCTCCCCGGTGAACTCCGGCCGGTCGTCATAGACCGCCACCTGGAAATCCAGGGGGGCCAAAACGGCGGCCAGGGCCTGGGACACGTGTCCGCCGCCGAAGAGCCAGACGGTGCCGGGGCGGGAGACGGGGATCGTCAGGATGCCGTCCTGAAAGAGGGTGCCGTCCTTCAGATAGTCCGCCAGCTCCGGGGCCTCGCCCTCGGTGAGGACCCTTGTCTCCGTGACCCGCTCCCCTGCCAGGCGGCGGAGGAGCCAGAGGCCCTGGCCGCCGCCGGAGAGCTCCACCAGGCGGCGGAGGGCGGCGACGGCGGCCGTGTCCGCCGGGTCCAGGTACTGGAAGTGGACGGTAACATCCCCGCCGCAGACCATGCCGAGGCTGGCGGCGTCCCCAGGGGTGAAGCGGTAGCTCCGGAGGGCGTTTTCCCGGCTCGCCAGCAGCTCCTTGGCCAGATTCTGGGCGGTGAACTCCACATTGCCGCCGCCGATGGTGCCGGCGCTGCCGCCGGGGAAGCAGGCCATCATGGCCCCGGCCCCCCGGGGGGTGGAGCCGCTGGAGGCGAGGAGGCTCACCAGGATCACCGGCTCCCCGGCCTCCAGATGATGGACCATGGTCCGGAAGAATTCCCGCATCGCTATCCCCTTTCCGGGCGGCGCGCCGCCCACGGTATCCTACCGTTGTTTTACCCTCGGTCGATAAGGGCAGACACGCTTTCCGGCGGCCCTGATAGGCGCTGAGCGTCGTCATCGTCCTAGGCGGGCGTCAGCCCGCCGTCGTCCTCTTCCTCGTCAGAGCCCATCATTGCTCACCGGAAAGTCCTTCGGAGTTTTTCGGGAGCGTCTCCGCGGCCAAGCCGGTCAGCAAAGCCGCCGGGCAAATGCCCGGCAACGCGGAGGACGAAGCCGGCTGTTGTTTCAGCCCCGAAAAACCGCGTTTGCCCTTACCAACCGATGGTTATCTTGCTTTTCAGTATACCCCTGATGGGGAAAAATTGCAATGCCGGGAAAAAAGAGCCGCCCGGATGGGCGGCTCTCAGTGTTTTTTCTCAGGCGCCGGGGCGGATCAGCCGCTCCAGGGAGCGGTGGCGGAGGTAATCCTCCCGATAGGCCCGGGTGCAGCGCTTATAGAGGGCGAAGGTCCGCTTGGCGGCCTCCTCGTCGCCGTAGACCTTCCAGGCGCCGACACACTTGGCGCAGCGGGCGTGCTCCCGGATGAAGCCCTCCACATCCTGGGGCGGATAGCCCAGGAAGAGCCCCACCTCGTGGGGGAAGTCCGTCTCCCGGTTCAGGCGGCGCACCAGCTCCGCCACGCAGCGGTCCGCGCCCCCGGCGGGGTAGCACCGCTCCGCCAGGAGCTCCGTGGCCAGGGCGTCCTCCAGGTCCCGGCGGAGCCGGGCGGGGCGGTAGAGGTAGATGAGCTCCCGGTCCCCCACGGTCTTCACCGGCAGGATCCGGAGGCCTCGCGGCACCAGGCGGGCATTCAGGGAGCGGATGCTCCGCAGCAGCTCCGCCCGGTCCTCCTTCGGGCAGGAGAAGAGACTGCCGGTCTTCAGCCCCGCCATGGTGGGAGCGCACTGCTCCACCAGCAATTCCTCACACACGGGCGGCCTCGGCGTGGGTCTCCAGGATGCCCCGGAGGGCGGCCATGGAGCTGGTGTGGGAGCGGACGATGTTGATGTTGCGCTTTTTGGCCTGGGTGGAGGCCAGCTCCAGCATCTTGTGGGACATGGTGCCGGTGAAAAGCACCAGGAGGTCCGGGCTGCCGATGTTCTGCATGCCCCGCTCCATCTTGGCGTAGACCTTGGCCTTGCAGTCATAGGACTTGCAGAGCTCCTCGTACCGGCGCACCATACATTCGTTCCCGCCTAAGATCACAACGCTCATATCGCTGCTCCTTTCTTTTTGGGTTAGCATTTGCTAACCTATTGGTTTTCAGAAGCGGAAGACCCTGGGGCCTTCCGCTGGAAGTGGTTTCTGGGATGATGTTATCGTAGCATAACTTTTGAGCGGCGTCCGCTCCGAAGGGGGAAAGTGGTGCTCCAAAGAGACCGGCATTGGGCGAAACGGAGCGGGGACGGCGGCCCAGGGGGTATCGCGGTCTCGGCGAGCGGGCCGCCGGGTCGTCGGCCCCTACGAGGGGTAGGGTGAGAGGGGAGACCCTCGCGGGGGATGGAGCGATGGAGGAATCAGCCCTGGGAGGTATCGCAGTCTCGGCGAACGGGCCGCCGGGTCGTCGGCCCCTACGGGGGGCGGGGTGAGGGGAGACCCTTGCGGGGGGACGGAGCGATGAAGGGACCGGCCTCGGGGGTATCGCGGTCTTGGCGTAGGAGCCGCCGGGTCGTCGGCCCCTACGGGGGACGGGGTGAGGGGGGGCGATCGGCCCCGGGGGGGACGAGGCGAAAGGGGATGGAAAAGGCCCCCGCGGGGGCGGGGGCCTTGGGGGTCAGGTTTCCTGGCTCTGGCGGCGGTAGGCGGCGGGGGAGGTGCCCATGACCTCCCGGAAGGCCTTGGCGAACTTGGAGCCGTTGCCGTAGCCCAGGGCGCCGGCGATCTCCAGGACGCTGTCCTCCGTCTCCCGGAGGCGCAGGGCGGCGGCCCGCATCTTCTGGGTGCGGACGTAGGAGTAGAGCGAGACGCCGTAGACGGCCTTGAAGCTGCTCTTGATGCTGGTGCCGGAGGCGTGGAAGCGCTTGCTGAGCATCTCCAGGGTGACCCGGCTCTCCATATGCTCGCCGAGGTAGCGGGCCACCTCCTGGGCAAGCTCCATCCGGGGGCGGGAGATGACGTGGCCGGGCTCCTCGTTCTCCTCCACGTCCAGGGCGCTGAGGAAGAGCAGGAGCTCCAGGACCTTCACCTTGCAGTAGCCCGCCCGGATGCTCTCCGGCAGGTCGTAGAGCTCGGAGAAGATGTGCTCCACCGCCGGGTGGGAACGGGCCACATACCCTCTCCCCTGGGCAGTGAACTTCTCCATCAGCTCCCGGGGGCGGACGTTGACCTCCGGCAGGATGGCCGCGAAGTCCTCCGGCGCCAGGCTCAGGTCCACCGTGACGGTGATGCCCCGGTAGCGGCCCAGGGGAAAGCGGGCCTCCGCGCCCATGTCGCTCTGGCGGGCGATGGCCAGGTCCCCGGGGGAGAGGCAGCAGTAGGCGTCGCCCCACTCCCACTCCGCCCCGCCCTCCCGGCAGTGGCGGATCTCAAAGGCCGCGGGCGAGGGGGTGCCCCCCACCCCGCCCTGGGGCTCCCGGCTGTCCGTCCAGCGGAGCTGGATGCCGGGAAAGACCTGGCAGAGGCCGCTCTCCCCGGTGTGACAGCGGCAGGCCCCAAGACATCGGGCGCAGCCCGGACGTTCCAATGCTTCCATGCTGGCGCCTCCTTTCGCGTTATGAGGCGCTCTCCGTGCCGCTGCGGCGGCAGAGGGCCTCCAGCTCCTCCTCCGGGATCTGGGAGAGGAGGGAGCAGACGGCGGTCTGCTCCTCCCGCATCTGCGGGAAGCCCTGGCGGAGGAGCCGGGCCACCGCCTCGTAGTAGCGGCGGCAGAGGCGGGCGGTCTCCGCCCCCTGGGGGGTGAAGAAGGCGGCGCCGTAGGCGTCCTTCCGGACCAGGCCGAAGTCCATGAAGGTCTTCATCATGTTGTGGACACTGGGCTTGGAGAGGCCCAGGGCCGCGGCGATGTCGCTGCTGCGGACCCCCTTACCCTGCCGGTCCAGCTCCTGCATGGTCAGGAGGTACCGGATATGGGAGGGGGAGAGATTTCGTAAGTTAGTCACCGCTTACCTCCTGTCTGGAAGGAAGGGCGGCGCGAACGCCTCGCACCGCCCTTCGGTCCGAATCAATGTTTCGCGCTGTGGGTGCCGTGGCAGGAGCCCGCCATGGCGCAGTGGGCGCAGTTGCAGCCGCAGGAGGTCTTTCCGGCGCAGTGGTTTTTGTACAGGCTCCGGATGATGGCCGCGACAACGGCGATCAGCACCAGGGTGATGAGGATGGTACCCAGGTTATCCACGATCCAACTGAACATAGAGAAGGCTCCTTTCTGCCGGGATAGGGTATTCGCGGTCAGTACGCGTTATGGAGAGGAAAAGAGTGTGTGAGGGGAATTACTTGCCCACCTTGACGTTGGTGGTCAGCTTGGTGGCCTCCTTGTAGGGACGGACCAGCATGTAGATGATGAGGGCCAGGGCGGCGATGGCAGCGATGAGGCCGATGACGCTCAGGTTGCCGGTGAAGGCGTTGCCGAACTGGTTGATCATCAGGGCCACGAGGTACGCGAAGCCGCACTGATAGCCGATGGCGAACCAGGTCCACTTGGGGCTGTTCATCTCGCGCTTGATGGCGCCGATGGCGGCGAAGCAGGGAGCGCACAGCAGGTTGAAGACCAGGAAGGAGTACGCGGTGATGCCGGTGAAGGCCGCGGCCAGAGCCTGGTAGACGGTGCCGTCGCCGCCGCCGTAGAGGATGCCCAGGGTGCCGACGATGTTCTCCTTGGCGACAAGGCCGGTGATGGAGGCCACGGTAGCCTGCCAGTTGCCCCAGCCCAGGGGGATGAAGATCCAGGCGATGGCATTGCCGATCTTAGCGAGGATGGAGTTGCTGATCTGGTCCTCGGTGAGCATCTGGAAGGTGCCGTCCACCCAGCCGAAGTAGGTGGTGAACCAGACGAAGATGGTGGAGAGCAGGATGATGGTACCGGCCTTCTTGATGAAGGACCAGCCGCGCTCCCACATGCTGCGCAGGACGTTGCCCAGGGTGGGCCAGTGGTAGGCGGGCAGCTCCATGACGAAGGGAGCGGGGTCGCCGGCGAACATCTTGGTCTTCTTCAGCATGATGCCGGAGATGATGATGGCGGCCATGCCGATGAAGTAAGCGGAGGTGGAGACCCAGGCGCTGCCGCCGAAGAGGGCGCCGGCGATCATGGCGATGAAGGGGACCTTGGCGCCGCAGGGGATGAAGGTGGTGGTCATGATGGTCATGCGGCGGTCACGCTCGTTCTCAATGGTACGGGAGGCCATGATGCCGGGGATGCCGCAGCCGGTGCCGATGAGCATGGGGATGAAGGACTTGCCGGAGAGGCCGAACTTACGGAAGATACGGTCCAGAACGAAGGCGATACGGGCCATGTAGCCGCAGGCTTCCAGGAAGGCCAGCAGCAGGAAGAGGACCAGCATCTGGGGCACGAAGCCCAGGACCGCGCCAACACCGGCCACGATGCCGTCCAGGATCAGGCCGCTGAGCCAGTCCGCCGCGCCGGCGGCCTCCAGGCCGTTGCCGATGAGCACGGGCACGCCGGGGACCCACACGCCGTAGTCGGCGGGATCGGGCTCGTCGAAGCCGTTCTCCTCCAGGTAGCTGACGGCGTCCACATAGGTCATGGGAACGGTGGACTCCTCGTCGGCGTCCTCGGGGATGGCGTCATAGTAGACGGTCATGTCGTTGATGGCCAGGGTCTCCTCGTCCTCCACCTCGATGGTGGCGGAGTCGGAAGCGGGCTGGACGGCCTTCATGTCCGCGAGAGCGGCGTCGGCGTCGAAGTTCTCGTCCTCGAGGTCCAGCTCATAGTAGCCGCTGACGGCCTCGGTGGCGGCGGTGTAGTTGTCAGCCACCTCGGTATACTCGGCGGTGCCGATGCCGAAGAGGTGCCAGCCATCGCCGAAGAGGCCGTCGTTGGCCCAGTCGGTGGCGGCGGAGCCCACGGTGACCATGGAGATGTAGTAGACCAGGAACATCACGACGGCGAAGATGGGCAGGCCCAGCCAGCGGTTGGTGACGACCTTATCGATCTTATCGGAGGCGGTGAGGCTGCCCTGGCTCTTCTTCTTGTAGCAGGACTTGATGATCTCACCGATGTAGATGTAGCGCTCGTTGGTGATGATGGACTCGGCGTCGTCATCCAGCTCGCTCTCGGCGGCCTTGATGTCGTTCTCGATGTGGGCGGCCACGTCGGCGGGGATGCTGAGGCTGGAGAGGACCTTGTCGTCCCGCTCGAAGATCTTGATGGCGTACCAGCGCTGCTGCTCCTCGGGCATGTTGTGGACGGCAGCCTCCTCGATGTGGGCGATGGCGTGCTCCACGGGGCCGGAGAAGGTGTGCATGGGGACGGTCTTGGTGTCCTTGGCGGCCTTGATGGCGGCCTCGGCGGCCTCCATGACGCCGGTGCCCTTCAGGGCGGAGATCTCAACGATCTGGCAGCCCAGCTTGGCGGCGAGAGCCTTGGTGTCGATCTTATCGCCGTTCTTCTTGACGATATCCATCATGTTGATGGCGATGACCACGGGGATGCCCAGCTCGGTGAGCTGGGTGGTGAGGTAGAGGTTGCGCTCCAGGTTGGTGCCGTCGATGATGTTCAGGATCACGTCGGGACGCTCGCCGATGAGGTAGTTCCGGGCCACGACCTCTTCCAGGGTGTAGGGGGACAGGGAGTAGATGCCGGGCAGGTCGGTGACGATGACGCCATCGTGCTTCTTGAGCTTGCCCTCCTTCTTCTCCACGGTGACGCCGGGCCAGTTGCCCACGAACTGGTTGGAGCCGGTGAGGGCGTTGAACAGGGTGGTCTTGCCGCAGTTGGGGTTGCCCGCCAGGGCAATTCTGATATCCATGACTGAAACCTCTCTTTCCGCAGTTTGCTCATGCTAACCGCTATTCCTGACAATGGGGCGCTTCGCCCCATTTCTCATACCTTGTCAGTGCCGGGGGACTGAGGTCACTGGACCTCGATCATTTCGGTGTCGGCCTTCCGCAGGCTCAGCTCGTAGCCGCGGACGGTGACTTCCATGGGGTCGCCCAGGGGCGCGACCTTCCGGACGTAGACCTCCACGCCCTTGGTGATGCCCATGTCCATGATGCGGCGCTTCACGGCGCCCTCGCCGTGCAGCTTCACGACCTTGGCGGTCTCGCCGATGGGGACTTCCTTCAGAGTTTTCATCGCCAGTCTCCTCCTTGTTAAATATACCGTGATAAACGCGCTTGCGCGCCTTTATACCATGATCTTGCGGGCCATCTCCTCGCTGATGGCCACCCGGGCTTCCTTCACGTTGACGATCACGTTCCCGCCCATGGCGGTGATGACGCTGACGTTCCCGCCCACGACGAAGCCCAGATTCTCCAGGTGCTTCTTCACCTCGGGGGTCCCGCCGATCTTCTTGATGGTGTTCTCCACACCGACGTCCGCAAGGCTCAGCGGCAGCATATCCATCCCTCGCTTTCCGGGATTAGCGCTTGCTAACCCCTGGTGTTTGAAATGGGCCAGCCTTGGCTGGCCGAAAGGGCCCAATGATTAGCTCGCGCTAACCAATGCGTCAGAAAAATGATTAGCTCCCGCTAACCAAGCCATATCCTACCCGAAAGAGAGGGATTTGTCAAGAGGATTTTTCCAGAAATCCGTCGCATCCCCGGCTTTCGGCGCTCTGCCCAAAGAGTTCGCCGTGGCTAACTTCCAGATTCGTGCAATGTGTGAATGGGGTGGGCGGGAGAGCACACCCCCGTATAGAGATGTGCTCTCCCGCCGGATATCACGTCAATCCTCCCAACTCCAGGTCTCGCCGCCGTCGTGACTGCGGAGGGTCAGGGTACTCTCCCGGACCTCCCCGGTCGCATCCGAGGCACGGACCAGGATAGGCCAGCTGCCCTCCTGCCCCCGGAAGGTCGGGGACAGCGCCGTGGCCCAGGCCCCCCGCCATACCTCCGGCAGCTCCACCGTCAGGGGTTCCCAGCTCTCGCCGCCGTCCTGGGTCTGCCAGATGTCCGGCCCGGTGTCCTCAAAGGGACGGTAGCTGAGGAAACCCCGCTCCTCCGAGGCAAAACCCGCCCCGGTGAGGACGGCGCAGTGCTCCTCATAGGGGTTTCCGATCTCCCGCCAGGTCTCACCGCCGTCCGAGCTGAGGTATATCCGCAGGGCTTGATGGTTCATGCTGACTCCGGAGGTCAGCACCAGGTAGCCATCCTGTTTGCCGAAGAAGCCCAGATAGCCGCCGTCATAGCGCATCTCTTCCCGCTCCTCCCCTAGGAAATCCCAGCGGTCGCTGCCCTCCAGGGTGGCGCTCCGCCAGGTCTTTCCGCCATCCTGGCTCAGAAGGACGCGGACCGGCGTCTCCGGCAGGAGCACGGCGATATTGTCCCCGTCGAGGCTCACCCACTCCCCTGCCGCCAGCTCCTCCCGGAGAACGGCGGGCTCCTTCCAGGGGGCCGCGGCGGAAAGGAGCCCCCAAATGCCGCCGCCCCAGGCCGCTCCGGCACAGAGAGTCAGCGCCAGGACCACGGCGGCGGCCAGAAGGACCGCACGCCGGGGGAGGTGCTTCCGCCGCTGCCCGGCCATCTCTGCCAGACGAAGGACCATCGCCTGCTTTTCCTCCGGGGAAAAGTGAAGGCGTTCCACCGCCTGCCGGTATCCTCGCAGCTGCTCCATTCCTATCCCTCCTCCAGAAATTCCCGCAGTTTGGCCCGGCCTCGGGCCAGGCGGGTATGCACTGTGCCCAGCGGCAGGCCCAGGATCTCCCCGATCTCCGCCGCCTGGTAGCCCTCATAGTAATAGAGGTGGATCACCGCCCGGTAATGGGGCGGCAGACGGCCCACCGCTTCCCAGACGCCGCTCTCCTCCCGCTCCGGGGCTGGAAGCTCCGTGCAAGCTTCCAGCGGACAGCCGCGCCGACGCCAGGGGCTTCGCAGCAGGTCCCGGCAGGCGTTGGCGGCCATCTTCAGGATATACGCCTTCTCGTGCTGGGGAGTTTCAAAGCTCCGGGGCTCCGTCAGAAGCTTCAGGAAGACCGTCTGGCAGACATCCTGGGCATCGCTGGGCTCCCGGAGGTAGCTCCGGCAAAGGCGCAGGATCATATCGGCGTAGGTCTCCACCAGATACTCCGCCCTCTCCTCCATGATGATCCCTCCTTCCTTGCGCTTTCACTGGGAATACGGTGCCGGGCGGCAAAAACTTTCACGCTACGGCATTCTTTTTACAAAAAAGGAAGAGGCTCCGCCTCTTCCTTTTTTCTTCAGTTCTTCAGGCTGTGCAGGGGGGCGGGGATGCGGCCGCCTCTCTGGATGAAGGCCTCGGCGGACTCCCGGTGGACGGGCATCACCGGGGCGGAGCCCAAGAGGCCGCCCATCTCGATGGTGTCCCCCACGGTCTTGCCGGGGGCGGGCAGAAGGCGGACGGCGGTGGTCTTGCCGTTGACCATGCCGATGGCGGCCTCGTCCGCGATGATGGCGGAAATGGTGGACGCCGGGGTGTCCCCGGGGACGGCGATCATGTCCAGGCCCACGGAGCAGACGCAGGTCATGGCCTCCAGCTTATCCAGGGTCAGGGTGCCCCGCCGGGCGGCGGCGATCATGCCCTCATCCTCGCTGACGGGGATGAAGGCCCCGGAGAGGCCGCCCACGCTGGAGGACGCCATGACGCCGCCCTTCTTCACGGCGTCGTTGAGGAGGGCCAGGGCGGCGGTGGTGCCGTGGGTGCCGCAGACCTCGAGACCCAGCTCCTCTAGGATGCGGGCCACACTGTCCCCGATGGCGGGGGTGGGGGCCAGGGAGAGGTCCACGATGCCGAAGGGCACCCCCAGGCGGCGGCTGGCCTCCTGGGCCACCAGCTGACCCATGCGGGTCACCCGGAAGGCGGTCTTCTTGATGGTCTCCGCCGCGACGTCAAAGGGCTGGCCCCGGACGCTCTTGAGCGCGTGGTAGACGACGCCCGGGCCGGAGACGCCCACATTGATGACCTTCTCGGCCTCCCCTACCCCGTGGAAGGCGCCGGCCATGAAGGGGTTATCCTCCACGGCGTTGCAGAAGACCACGAGCTTGGCGCAGCCGAAACCGTCCTGGTCCGCGGTGCGGGCGGCGGTCGCTTTCACGATCTCCCCCATCAGGCGGACGGCGTCCATGTTGATGCCCGCCCGGGTGGAGCCCACGTTGACGGAGGAGCAGACCAGCTCCGTCTCCGCCAGCGCCTCCGGGATGGAGCGGATGAGCTTCTCGTCCGCCGCCGTCATGCCCTTCTGCACGAGAGCGGAGTAGCCGCCGATGAAGTTGACGCCGCAGGTCTTGGCGGCCCGGTCCAGGGCCAGGGCGAAGGGGAGATCCGCTTATTGACGATGGGGATGCCGAACTCCCGCTCGATGGCCTCGCCGGTGGCCACCAGCTTTTCCGCGCTGCGGGTGATCTTCTCATAGATCTTGGCGCAGGCGGCCTTGGCGTCGGCGTCGCAGCAGGAGAGGAGGGAGATCCCCATGGTGACGGTGCGGATGTCCAGGTGCTGCTGGTCGATCATCTCAATGGTGGAGAGGATGTCCTTCTGATTGAGCATAGAATGCCTCCTAGGTGAATTCAAAAAAGCGGCAGTGCCGCTTTTTTGAGGGGGTACCGTGCACTCCGTCCCGGCTTTGCCGGGGCGGAGTGCACGGCAAAAAGCCTCGCAGAGTTTCGCGCCCGCAGGCGCGAAAAAATCAAAATCGTTTTTCCCGGCGGCGCGCCCCAGGGCGGCTTCTCTTGCCCCTCCGGGGCAATTCACCTTCTGTACGTCGGGAAAAACCCCTCAGGGCTCCCACCGGAACCCAGCGAAGCGGATCCGGTGGGAAAAGGAGGAGCAACGAAGTGAGTGAGCTTCCGCCCGCAGGGCGAAAGCGAAGGATACGAAGTTTGCTCCGACGCCGAAGCGGAGTGTCGAATCAGCCGCCTTTGGCGGCTGACCGAGGCACAGAGCGCAGCGAAACCTCTTCGCGGAAGAAGCGGCAAAGCCGCTTCTTCCGCGAGATACTTTTAGATCCGGTGCATGGCGTCGAAGATCTCCTGGCGCTGGACGCGGATGGCGATGCCCATCTCCTCCCCCAGGGCGGAGAGCCTGGCGGCCAGGTCCGTGAAGGAGCAGGGGAGCTTTTCGATGTCCACGGCCATGACCATGGTGAACTTGCCGTGGAGGATGGTCTGGGAGATATCCAGGATATTGACGTTGTTTTCCGCCAGCAGGCTGCAGACCGAGGCGATGATGCCCACCCGGTCGTTGCCCACCACGGTAACGATGGCGTGCATAGAGGTCACACTCCTTTGTGATGCGGCCCTCACCAGGCGATGGGGGCCATGGCCGCCGCGTCCCCCGGCTCCAGGAAGGGCGGGAGGGCGGGCGGAAGGAAGGAAAAGAGAACGTAGGCCACCCCCAGGGCCGCCAGCAGCACCGTCCAGACGGCGCTGCCCCGCCAGCGCTCGGCGAGCGCCAGGGTCAGGGCGGTGAGGACGATCCAGAGCAGCATGAGGACGGCGGTCTCCCGGGTCAGGGAGGAGGCCAGGGTGCCGGCCAGCGCCATCAGGAGGGACGCCAGAAAGACCGGCGCCGCCGCCCGGCGAAGGGTCTCCCGCAGGCCGCCGCTCTGCCGGGCCGTCAGGGCAAGGCAGAGAAGGGGCGGGAAGAAGGCCAGCTTGGAGAGCTCCCAGGCGGAGGCGTTTCGCGGCAGCAGGGCCCCGAAAACACCGCCGGAGAGGGCGTCGTGGAGCAGGAGCAGCACCGCCCCCAGCCCCAGTGTCAGGGGGAAGCGCAGGGCGAAGCGGGTAAAGGGTTCTTTCACGGTCATCACCTCACGGCCAGTCTATGCCGGGAGGGGACGGGACAGAACCGGAGGGACGGCGGCCTTACAGCTCGTCGAAGAACTTATCGTGGATGGCCTTCACGGCCCGGTTCACGTCCCCCTCGTCCAGGAGGACGGAGACCCGGATCTCAGAGGTGTTGATCATCTGGATGTTGATGCCGGCCTCGTAGAGGGCCTCGAACATCCGGGCGGCCACGGCGCTGTTGCTCATAAGGCCCGCCCCCACGATGGAGACCTTGCCCACGGAGTCGTCGATGGCCAGATGGTCAAAGCCAAGGGCGGACTTGTGCTCTTCCAGGATGGAGACGGTGTCCTCCAGGTCCTTGCGGTGGACGGTGAAGCTGATGTCCTTGGTCTCGTCCCGGCCGATGGACTGGAGGATGGTATCCACATTGATGCCGCCGCCGCTGAGGAGGCTGAAGACCTGGAAGGCGACGCCGGGGTTATGCTGCAGTCCCACAAGGGCGATGCGGGCGAGGCTGGTATCCTTGGCGATGCCCGCGATGTTGGTTTTCTCCACTTTCACGACCTCCTTGACTTTGGTGCCGGGTTTATGCTCCAGACTGGAGAGGACCTCCAGGTCCACATGGTACTTCTTGGCCAGCTCCACGCTGCGGTTGTGGAGGACCTGGGCCCCCTGGCTGGCAAGCTCCAGCATCTCGTCATAGGTGATCTCGCTGAGCTTGCGGGCGGTGGGCACGATGCGGGGGTCCGTGGTGTAAACCCCGTCCACATCCGTGAAGATCTGGCAGAGGTCGGCGTGGAAGGCCGCCGCCAGGGCCACGGCGCTGGTATCGGAGCCGCCCCGGCCCAGGGTGGTGACATCGCCGCTGCGGTCCACCCCCTGGAAGCCCGTCACAAGGACGATGCGGTGCTGGTCCAGCTCGGAGCGGAGGCGCTCCGGGTCGATGCGGCGGATGCGGGCGTCGGAGTGGACGGCGGTGGACTGGATGCCCACCTGGAAGGCGTTGAGGGACACGCAGCGAAGGCCCCGCTTCTCCAGCGCCATGGCGCAGAGGGCCACGCTGATCTGCTCGCCGGTGGCGAGGAGCATGTCCATCTCCCGCTTGGAGGCCTTGGGGTTGATCTCCGCCGCCTTGGCGATGAGATCGTCGGTGGTATCCCCCTGGGCGGAGAGGACCACGATGACATCGTTCCCCGCCAGGTAGGTCTCAGCGATGCGCTCCGCCACGTTCTCGATGCGCTGGGCATCCTTCACGGAGCTGCCGCCGAATTTCTGTACGATGAGGCTCATTGGGTGTTACCTTCTTTCTCTCAAAGGGAGGCGTCAGTCCAGGACCCGGTACCGGGCCAGGATGGGCAGGGACCGGCAGCGCTCCTCCAGGGCGAAGCCCGTGAGGGGTCCGGTGAGGAAGGCGCCCTCCGTCAGCGCCTCCGCCTGGGGGAAGGCGGCCCGCACCGCCGGAGCATCGGCGTCGGTCCGGAGATACCAGCGGCTCACGACCTCGCCGGCATCCCGGAGGCCCTCCGGCGCTTCCCAGCAGAAGCGGAAGGGGGCGGGACCCGCCAGGACGTTCATCACGTCGGAGACGCAGGCGGAGGCGGTGGGATACGCCCCGGCGCCGGGGCCATAGAACATGGTCTCCCCCACAGCGCTGCCCCGGATCACGGCGGCGTTGAAAACACCGCTGACGTGGGCCATGGGCTTCCCCTCGGGGATCAAATGGGGGGCGACGTAGGCGGCGTAGCCGCCCTCCGGGAGCCGCAGGGTCCGGCCCAGGAGCTTCACCCGGAAGCCCGCCTGCCGGGCGATGGCCACGTCCCGGAGGTCCAGGGCGGTGATGCCCTCCATGGGGACCTTCTCCGGGGGCGTTTCATGGCCGAAGGCCAGGTCCGCCAGAATGCAGGTCTTGCGTCCGGCGTCGATGCCGGCCACGTCCGCCGTGGGGTCCGCCTCGGCGTAGCCCTTTTCCTGGGCGGCCTTCAGGGCGGTTTCGAAGGACTCGCCCCTCTCCGTCATCTGGGTGAGGATATAGTTGGTCGTGCCGTTGAGGATGCCGTAGACCTCCTGGATCTCGTTGGCCCCCAGGCAGTTCACCAGGGGGTGCAGCAGGGGGATGCCGCCGCCCACGCTGGCCTCAAAGAGGTACTGCACATTGTGCGCCTCCGCCAGCTCCAGAAGCTCCCGGCCGTGCTCCGCCACCAGCTGCTTGTTGGCGGTGACCACGTGCTTGCCGGATATGAGGCAGCGGCGAGTGTAGTCATAGGCCGCGTCCACGCCGCCGATGACCTCCACGGCCACGGCGATCTCCGGGTCCTCCGTGATGTCCTCTAAGCGGTCCGTCATCCGGTCCCGCCAGGGGCTCTCCCGGAAATGCCGGACCAGGATACGCTTCAGGGAGATCTCCTCCCCCAGCCGGGCGGCGATGGCCGCCCGGTCCTCCTCCAGCACCCGGGCGACGCCGCCGCCCACTGTGCCGAAGCCCAATACCGCGATCTTTGCCATACCCGCGCCCTCAGCCCGCCATGATCTCAAAGCGGATGACGCCCTCCACGGCGGAGGCCGCCGCGATGAGGGACTCCAGCGTCTGCTCCATGCCGGAGGTCTCCGCCGAGATGGTGACGGCGGCGCAGCCGTTGGTGGGGATGCTCTGGTTGATGGTGAGGATGTTGGCCCCGGAGGAGGCGAAGATCCCCAGCACGTGGGAGAGGACGCCGGTGTTGTCCTTCAGCATCCCGTAGAAGGTGATGATGTGCTCGGCCTTCATGTCGTTGAAGGGCTGCACGGAATCCTTGTACTTGTAGAACGCGCTGCGGCTGATGCCGGCCTTCTTGGTGGCGTCGCCCACGGTGTCTGCCTCGCCGGTCTGCATCATCCGCTTGGCCTCCGCCACCTTGATGAAGACCTCCGGCAGGGCATTGGCTGCCACGATGTAATACTTGACCTCTTTGCTCATTTCGTCCGCCTCCTGTGGTCATTTGTCTTTCGGTAATCATCTTACCACAGGTGCCGCCGGGATTGCAATGCCAATTTCAGCAAAATTCTCCGCCCGGGATGGGAAAGTTTCCGGCGTTTTGTCTGTCTCAGGCGGACGGAACGCGCGCATCCCGCGGACAAACCGGCGGCGAGCGCGGAAAAAGCGCCCTGCCGGAATGGCAGGGCGCTTGCGCGGGATCTTCTCAGTCGCCGCCCCAGAGGTTTCCGAACCAGTCACCGTCCCCGGTGTCGCCGCCCTCCTCCGGAGGCGCGGGATCGTCCGGGTCCGCGGGATCGGGCTCCTCGGGCTGCTGGGGGTGCTGGTGGACGGGGCAACCCTCCTCGGGCTCGTTGTTCTTGAGGAGATAGGCGCTGTCGCCCACAGGGATGTCAAAGGGCGTGCCGTCGGCCTGGAGGAAGACCTCCCGGTCGTAGTCCAGCAGGACCCGGCTCTCGATGCTGCTCTCGGGGCAGTTCTCCCCGGCCACGCACTGGCCCTCGGTGCAGTAGTTGACGAAGACGTGGCGGGTGCAGCTCTCCGTGGGCTCCGTACCGGGGATCACCTCCACGGTCTGGACCCGGCCCCGGGCGTCCGCCCGGCAGGCGTCGGTGGCCAGGAGGCCGCTGTCCATGCAGACGGTGACGGAGGTAAGGCCGCTGGCCTTGGGGAAGGACTTATATTCCAGCCCCTCGTGGACCTGGCTCATGACCTTGCGCCAGAGGGTCAGGGCGGGGTTGCCGGAGTAGGAGATGCGCTCGTTGTTCTTGTAGCCGGTCCAGACCGGTCGCTGGTGGTACCGGTCTTGCCGGCGATGGCCATGTTGCCGAAGTTGGCGGAGGCGCCGGTGCCGCTGCGCACCGCGCCCTGGAGGAGCTGGTTCATGAAGTAGGCGGTGCTCTCCTTCATGGCCACATGGGTCTCGGTCTCGTTTTCCAGGATGACGTTGCCGTCGGCGTCCGTGACGCGGGTATAGAGCCGGGGGGAGTTATAGATGCCGCCGTTGGCGAAGGAGGCAAAGGCCGCCGCCATCTCCTCGGTGGTGACGCCACGGCTGAGGCCGCCCAGGGCCAGGGCGCCGGTGGCGCTGCGGTCCTCCTCCGTCAGGGTGGTGATGCCCATGTTCTCCGTCATGAACTGGTAGGACTTGTCCAGCCCCAGCTTCAGGATGGTCCGGACGGCCACGGTGTTCAGGGACTGGGCCACGCCGTACTGCAGGGAGACCATGCCCGAGTACCCCGGGGGGGAGTTCTTGGGCCAGGGGGTGCCGTTGAGCAGCTGGACGGGGTAGTTATCAAAGCTGTCCGCCATGGTGATGGCCCCGTTCTCCAGGGCCGCGGCGTAGGTGGAGACGGGCTTGATGGAGGAGCCGCACTGGTGGACATCCGTGGCGTAGTTCCACACCATGTCACCCTCCTTCTCGCCCATGTCGCCCACCATGGCCACCACGTTGCCGTTGGTGACATCCACGATGGTGATGCCGGAGCGGATCAGCTGGCCGCTGGCGGAGGTCAGGTTCTTGAGGTTGCTCCGGTCGGCGTAAACGGACTCGGCGATGGCCTGGATGTCCGGGTCGATGGTGGTATAGATGCGGTAGCCGCCGGAGAGGAGCTTGGTCTCAGTGGCCTTTTTATCCAGACCCCAGAGCTCCATGAGGTCAGAGGTCACATCCCGGCGGACCTGGTCCACGAAGTAGGACTGGTACTGCTGGTCCTTATCGTCTTGCTGCAAGGTCTCATCGGCGTTGCCTTCCCGCTCGATGAAGTGGAGCTCCTCGTTGACGGCGGCCTCGTACTCCGCCTCCGTCTGGATGTAGCCCTGCTCATACATCAGCTTCAGGATGGTCTCCTGACGCTGCTTGTTGAGCTCCCGGGGGGTAACGGTGGTGCCGTCGTCCCGGGTGTAGGTGATCTTGTACATGGGGCCGTAGAGGGAGGGGTTGTTGGTGATGGCGATGATGCTGGCGCACTCCGCCGTGCTGAGCTCCCAGACGTCCTTATCGAAGTAGTACTTGGCCGCGGCCTCCACGCCGTAGCAGCCCTTTCCGAGGTAGATATAGTTGAGGTAGAGCTCCAGAATCTGTGGCTTGGTGTACTTCTTCTCAAACTCCAAGGCCCGGAAGATCTCCCGGACCTTGCGGTTGACGTAGGGCTTGTTGTCCTGGGTCATGTTCTTCAGGGTCTGCTGGGTGATGGTGGAGCCGCCGTAGGTGTTGCGCTGTTTGAAAAACATGTTGATGGTGGCACCGATGGTGCGCTGCCAGTCCACGCCGTGGTGTTCAAAGAAGCGCTTGTCCTCCACGGCCACGGCGGCCTGCCACATGGCGTCCGGGAGCTGGTCATAGTCCACCAGGATGCGGTTCTCCTTCGCCTTCAGGGTCTCCAGCTCCACATCCTCCCCGGTCTCCTTGTCCGTGTAGTAGACGATGGTGGACTGGGACATGTTGTAGTCGTCGATGTCCACATCCAGGGTGGGGGCCAGGGTGGTCTTCACATAGGTCAGGAAGATCCCGGCGAACATGGCGCAGGTGACGACGCCGATGAGGAGGATGGTCCCGATGACGAACCCAGCGCCTCCCTTCCGGCGCTTGTGCCGCTTCCGCTGCTGGGGCGGACGGGCCTCCTCCCGGTGGGGGTGGGCCTCGCCGCGTCTTTCGTGCCGTTCGTGCTCCAAAGCTTGGCACCTCCTTGCATAGTCTCTCCGCGCGGATCGCGCGGGTGGTCTCTTTCCCTCAGTGCCGCCCTCCGCCGACAAGGCGGGGCGGCGGATGGATGGTCATGCTGCTCCATCATGACAATCATTGTACCATGGCCTGTCAACCCTGAAAAGCCGGATTTTTCCGCCGGAAAGTGCGCGATTCCCCACATTTTCGTCGGAATCCTCCGCTTTCTCCCGGAAGTCCTTCCGGATTTCCCGCATTTTGCCCCGGCGGGAGACTTGCTTTTCCGGTGGAAAGCGGTTAAAATGCCCCTGAGAAACTGATCGAAGGAGGATCACCCCCCATGCGTGACGAGTTTGACAGCAAGCCCCTGGGCCAGGAGGAAGACGACGAGGAGGAGGGCGACGGCCTCATCATCCTGAAGGTCATCCACGATGAAAGCGGCGAGGAGCTGCTCTCCACCTGCGACAGCGAGGAGGAACTGGAGGCCGCCTATGCCGCCTTCATGGAGGACCTGCTGGAGGACGAGGAGGAGAAGGACGACGAGGAGCCCATCTTCATCAGCGTCACCGCCGAGGACGGCGAGGAGCTGACGTTGGAGTTCGTCTCCGTCTTCGAGGTGGACGGCCAGGAGTACCGGGCCTTCTTCCCGGCGGAGGAGGAAGAGGAGGAGTGATCGTCCTCTTTCCGATTGCATTCTTCCCAAAACTGTGGTAGATTGAAACTGCGGGGCGGCAGAGCCGCTCCGCGGACCTCCCCCTCGGGGGAGCGCCCTGCCCGGTGCGTGATGGTCTTTTTTTAACCCACATTTCGTTATACGGGACGCTGGACTCGCTTCGCGGTTCGCAGGCCTCCCGGCTGCCTTCTGCGGCTGGAAGTTGGAAGCGGTGAAGCCAAGCGGAGGCGACCCACCTGGCCGTTTTGGTGCAGGTTATAACGAGGCCACACGGCCGGCGCGGGGCAGCGAAGAACGGGAGCAGGACCCTCTGCTCCCGCTTTTTTCCGCTCTTTTGCGGATTTTCCGAATTTTTTCCCGGCAGACCCCGCCCCGAAACGGAATTTGCTCTTGCGAAATGGAAGAGAATCCGGTATACTATATGGGTATCTCTGCGGCCATTTCCCGCGTCGGGAGCTGGCCATCCCCTGAAAACTTGAGAGGACTGAAAACAAATGAGCGCATCGAGAGAAAAGAAAGTTCGCCAGGAGCAGGAAAGCACTGGCTACACCGATCCCAAGACCGCCAAGGAAGCCAAGGAGCGCAAGGAGGAAAAGCGCAGCAACACCATCTACCTGCTGGTGGCCATCGCTTTCGTGGTGGTGGGCATCATCTCCCTGGTCTGGAAGTCCGGCATCACCGAGCGGAACGTCACCGCCGTCACCATCGACGGGGAGAACTACACCGCCGCCGAGACCCAGTACTACTACATCAACAACTACCAGAGCTTCGTCAGCAACTACTACTATTACCTCTCCTACTTCGGCCTGGACACCAGCAAGAGCCTCAAGGAGCAGGAGTGCGCCATGACCGACGACGGCAGCACCTGGTATGACTACTTCCTCGATCAGGCCACCCAGCAGATGGCCGCCATCCAGTCCCTGGGCAAGGCCGCCAAGGAAGCCGGCATGAGCTGGGACGAGTCCATGCAGGCGGACTATGACGCCGCCATGGAGTCCCTGCAGTCCAGCACCGACAGCTACAACAGCTCCAAGGGCACGAGCCTCAGCACCAAGGGCTACCTGCAGCTCATCTACGGCAAGCTCGTGAACATGTCCACCTATCAGAAGCTGGTGAAGAACGCCATCCTGGCCCAGCACTATGTGAACGACTATCAGGACAGCCTCACCTACACCGCCGACCAGCTGGACAGCGAGTACGCCGCCAACCCCAACAACTATGACTACGTCAACTACGAGATGATCTCCATCTCCGGCAAGGCCGCCTCCACCACGGATGCCGACGGCAACACCGTCGATCCCACCGAGGAGGAGACCGCCGCCGCCCTGGAGGAGGCCAAGACCCTGGCCGACAGCCTCTATGCCCAGTATCAGGAGGGCAGCCTGCTGGCCAAGCTGGCCGAGAGCGACGACAAGGCCAGCTACTCCAGCAACGACAAGGCCAGCTACTCCGACAGCGTTCTCATGAACTGGCTCTTTGACAGCGCCCGTCAGCCCGGCGACTCCGACGTCCTCTTCAACGAGAGCGCCAGCACCTACTACGTGGTCCGCTTCAACGAGCGCTACCGGGACGAGGTCAAGACCGTGGATGTCCGCCACATCCTGATCCAGGTGGACGAGGACGGTCTGGACAGCGAGGCCGACGACTATGACACCCAGCTCCAGGCCCGCAAGGACGAGGCCAAGGCCAAGGCCGACGAGATCCTGGCCCAGTGGAAGAGCGGCGATGCCACCGAGGACAGCTTCGCAGCCCTGGCCAACGAGTACTCCGAGGATCCCGGCTCCAACACCACGGGCGGCCTCTACACCCAGGTCACCAAGGGCTCCATGGTCACCGCCTTCGACGAGTGGATTTTCGATGACAGCCGCAAGTCCGGCGACGCCGACATCGTCTACGCCGAGCGCACCAGCTCCGGCAGCGACTACAAGGGCTATCACATCATCTACTTCGTGGGCGACGACCTCCCCGCCTGGCAGGTCACCGTCACCAACGCTCTGAAGAACGCCGACTACAACGACTGGTACTCTCAGCAGACCGGCGACGAGGAGATCACCCTGGTGGACAAGGGTGTCGCCAAGGTCGGTTAAGATCACTCACTCCGAAGGGACCGGCGACGCCGGTCCCTTCCGCTTTTCCCGTCCACCGGCGGGACAGGAGGACGAACGCATGAATGAACTCTTCCTTCGCAATGAAATGCTCTGGGGCCGGGAGGCCCAGGAGCGCCTGGCCCGGGCTCACGTGATCCTCTTCGGTCTCGGCGGCGTGGGCAGCTACACCGCCGAGTGTCTGGCCCGCAGCGGCATCGGCGAGCTCACCATCGTGGATAACGACGTGGTCTCCCCCAGCAACCGCAACCGCCAGCTGGAGGCCCTGGCCTCCACCGTGGGGCAGGAGAAGACCGCCGCCGTGGCCGCTCGGCTCCGGGACATCCATCCCGGCCTGCGGCTCCACCCCATCTGCGCCACCTATGACGCAGCCCACCGGGACCGCTTCTTCCCGGAGGGCTGCCGCTATGACTACATCGCGGACGCCATCGATCTCGTCTCCTGCAAGCTGGACCTGGCGGAGACCGCCCGGCAGCTGGGCATCCCCCTCATCATGACCCTGGGCACCGGCAACAAGCTGGACCCCAGCCTGCTGCGCCTTGCGGACATCTCCGAGACCTATGGCTGTCCCCTGGCCCGGGTGATGCGCAAGGAGCTCCGCGCCCGGGGCATCCGGCACCTGAAGGTGGTCTTCTCCCCGGAGGAGGCCACAAAGCCCGCGTCTCTGGAAGCCCCGCCGCCGGGCCGCCGCAGCGTCCCCGGCAGCACCCCCTGGGTGCCTGCCACGGCGGGACTGCTGCTGGGCAGTGCCATCGTCCGGGATCTCATCGCGGGAACAGCGGGAAAGGGGGAGACCCAATGCTGACAGGGACCATCATCAACGCCCTGGCCATCCTGGCGGGCTCCGCCGTGGGCCTGGGGGTCCACGCCCTGGCGGGGCGCTTCTCCGCCGTGCTGGGGGCCAGGGGCACCCGCCTGGGGAAGCGGCTGCAGACCATCATGATGCAGGGCATCTCCCTCTGCGTGCTCTATGTGGGCATCAGCGGCAGTCTCAAGGGGCAGAATACCCTGGTGGCCATCCTCTCCATGGTGATCGGCGCCGTCCTGGGGGAGCTGCTGGACCTGGACGCCCGGATGGGCAGGCTGGGCCAGTGGGTGCAGGACAAGCTCTCCCACATTCTGAAAAGCGGCGGCAGCTCCGTGGCGGACGGCTTCGTGACGGCCTCCCTGGTCTTCTGCGTGGGGGCCATGTCCATCGTGGGCGCGCTGGAAAACGGCCTCACCGGGCAGTTTGACACCCTGAAGGCCAAGGCCGTGCTGGACGGCGTCAGCGCCGTGGTCTTCGCCTCCTCCCTGGGGCTGGGCGTGGTCCTCTCGGCCGGGGCGGTCTTCCTCTATCAGGGCATCATCGCCCTGGCGGCCTCCGCCCTCTCGCCCCTGCTGGGGGACGCCGTCATCGCGGAGATGACCTGCGTGGGGTCCCTCCTCATCGTGGCCCTGAGCTTCAACAACCTGGGCATGACCAAGATCAAGATCATGAACCTGCTGCCCGCCATCTTCCTGCCCATCCTCCTCTGCCGCATCCTATGAGAAGACTGGACATCACGGCCCTCTCATCCACCTATGCCGTCCGTCCGCTGACGCCGGAGGACGCGGATGCCGTCCTGGCTCTGGCCGCCGGGAACGAGCTCTTCTACCGCTATCACCCGCCCCTGCCGGACCGGGAGAGCATCCTCTCCGACATGACGGCCCTGCCCCCGGGGAAGGGGCCGGAGGACAAGTACTTCCTGGGTCTCTTCCAGGGAGAGCGCCTCACGGCGGTGATGGACCTGATCCTGGGTTATCCGGAGGCGGACAGCGCCTGGGTGGGCTGGTTCATCCTCTCCCCCGCCTGCCAGGGCCGGGGCGTAGGCAGCGGCATCCTGCGGGATGTGGAAGCCGCCCTTCAGGCGGCGGGCTTCCGGACACTGCGGCTGGCGGTGGACCGGGGCAATCCCCAGAGCTGGGCCTTCTGGACGAAGAACGGCTGCACCCGCGACGGCCCCGAACGCCCCAACGGCTTCTCCGCCTATCTCCCCATGAAGAAAGCATTATAAAAAGCGGCGGACAGCTGTCCGCCGCTTTCGTTATTCCTCTTCGGGCTCCTCCGCCCGCAGACCCAGGACCCGAAGGTAATCCCGGCCACCGTAGAGCACCCGGTCGATGTAGACATCCGTTCCCACCGTGCGGTAGAAGATCATGTAGCTGCCGCTGGTGAGATAGCGGTAATCCGCGCCGTCCCGGAGCTCCGTGACCGCGGAGAGCGGGGTGCCTATCAGGGCCTGCCCCCGCAGCAGGCGGACATTCTGCATGATCCGCTTCACGGTGGCCAGTGCCGCGACAGGGTTCTCCAGGTCCCTGCTGATATAGCGCTTGATCTCCTGGAGGTCCGCCTGGGCATCCGGCGTCAGGTGCAGCTCATTCGTGGTGGATCCCAAGGCTCTCCTCCACCTCCTCCACGGTGAGATACCCCTCCTTCTCGCCGGAGCGGCGGCCCTTGGCCAGTTCGCTCATGAGGCGGCGGGCAGCCAGCGTCCGCTCATAGTCCCGCATGTCCACGATGGCGTATTTCCCCCGGCCATTCTTGGTGAGGAAGACGGGAGAACCCTCGTCCACGTCCCGCAGGACCTCGGTATAGTTGCGCAGATCGGAGATCGGCTTGATGTTCGGCATGGTGATCCCTCCTTTTGGGGATAGTATACCCGATTTCGCTGAGGAATTCAACCCCAAATCTTACAGCGCATTTCCGTGAAAGTGCAGAAAAAGCCCGCAGCCGGTTGGCTGCGGGCTTTTGGGGCTTTGAGCAAAAATTACTTGAGCTCGACCTTGCCGCCGACCTCTTCGATCTGCTTCTTGAGAGCCTCGGCCTCGTCCTTGGAGACGCCTTCCTTCAGAGCCTTGGGAGCGCCCTCGACGGTAGCCTTGGCCTCGGCCAGGCCCTGGCCGGTGATCTCGCGGACGACCTTGATGACCTTGATCTTGGCGGCGGCATCGAAGCCGGTCAGGACCACGTCGAACTCGGTCTTCTCCTCAGCGGCGGGAGCGGCAGCGCCGGCGGCGGGAGCGGCCATAGCGGCGGCGGACACGCCGAACTCTTCCTCCAGAGCGTGGACCAGCTCAGAGAGCTCCAGAACGGTCAGGCCCTTGATCTCTTCGATCATAGCGGTAATCTTCTCAGACATGGTAATTGCCTCCTAATTTTTAAATTTGAAAAAATGTGGGGCCGAATTACTCGGCGGCGGGCTCCTCGGCGGGAGCGCCCTGCTTCTCGGCGATCTGCTTCAGGACGACGGCCAGGCCGGTGATGGGGGCCAGCATGGTGCCCAGGACCTGCGCCTGCAGGACGGGCAGTGCGGGGATGGCTGCCAGGGACTGGATGGTGGCGAGGTCAACGGGCTTGCCCTCCATGAAGCCGCCCTTGATCTCGAACTTGTCCTGGAGCTTCTTGGCATAATCGCTCATGACGCGGGCGGGGGACACGACGTCCTCGTCGCAGAGAGCCAGAGCGGTGGTGCCGTTCAGCAGGGGGTCCAGTTCCTCGAGACCGGTGTTGTTGAAAGCGAAGCGCAGCAGCGTGTTCTTGACCACGGCATAGTGGATGTTGGCCTCACGGCACTCCTTACGAAGCGCGGTGTCCTCCTCCACGGTGATGCCCTTGTAGTCAACGATGACGCCGGCGGAGGCTTTCTGCAGCTTCTCGGTGAGCTGTGCCACGATGGCCTGCTTCTCGCTTAAGACTTTTGCGTTAGGCATTCTTGGTTTCACCTCCATTGGAATTGTTGATGTGCCGCGCACATCGGGTCTCCAATGCGTTCAAAAAAAGGACGCCCTCATGTCCGCAGAAAGACACAAGGACGGTAGCGATCAAAATATGATGCCATCCTCGGCAGGACTTACGGCTTGCGCCACCTGCTGTCTTTGGAACGCACTGACTATTATATTCAAGGCCGGCCGGAAAGTCAAGCCTCAAATATTGTTTTCTTCGTCTGATTTTCCCCCCGCGATGCCGCAAAGCGGCGAGCCCAAAAGCTTCCCATAGCGAAGCTGCTCCGCAGCCAGCGAGCACCGCACCGAAAACGGCGCACCCGGCAGACCTCCGCCCCGGAGGGGGCGCGCACACCCGTCCACAGACTGGTGGGGGCCTCCGGGGGGAGCGTCAACTCCCCCCGGAAGCAAATCAGACAAATTTGCTGGTGTTCATCTTGACGCCGGGGCCCATGGTGGCGGCGGCGACGCAGGACTTGATATACTGGCCCTTGGCGGCGGCGGGCTTGGCCTTGACGATGGCGCCCATGAGAGCGCTGTAGTTCTCGACCAGCTTCTCGGCGCCGAAGGAGACCTTGCCGATGGGGCAGTGGATGATGTTGGTCTTGTCCAGACGATACTCGATCTTACCGGCCTTGACTTCCTTCACGGCCTTGGCAACATCGGGGGTAACGGTACCGGCCTTGGGGGAGGGCATCAGGCCCTTGGGGCCCAGCACCTTACCGAGACGGCCGACAACGCCCATCATATCGGGGGAAGCGACGACCACGTCGAAGTCGAACCAGTTTTCCTTCTGGATCTTCTCCACCATGTCCATATCGCCCACATAGTCGGCGCCGGCCTCGCGGGCAGCGTCGGCCTTGTCGCCCTTGGCGAACACCAGGACGCGGACGGTCTTGCCGGTGCCGTGGGGCAGCACGATGGCGCCACGGACCTGCTGGTCGGCGTGACGGGAGTCAACGCCCAGCTTCACGTGCAGCTCGACGGTCTCGTCGAACTTGGCGGAAGCGGTCTTGCAAACGAGCTCCATGCCCTCCTGCGCGTCATACTGAACGCTGCGGTCGATGAGCTTGGCGCTGTCCTTATACTTCTTGCCTCTAAACATCTCTTCCGGCCCTCCTTACTCTTCGACGACAACGCCCATGGAACGGGCGGTACCTGCGATCATGCTCATGGCAGACTCCAGGTTCGCGGCGTTCAGGTCGGGCATCTTGATCTCGGCGATCTTCTGCAGGGAAGCCTTGGAAATGGTGGCAACCTTGGTCTTGTTGGGGACGCCGGAGCCGGACTCGATGTTGCATTCCTTCTTGATGAGAACGGCGGCGGGGGGCGTCTTGGTGATGAAGCTGAACTTACGGTCGGCATAGATGGTGATGACCACGGGGATGATCATGCCGATGTCGTTCTTGGTCCGCTCATTGAACTCCTTGGTGAACTGAGCGATGTTCACACCGTGCTGGCCCAGGGCGGGGCCGACGGGGGGGGCGGGAGTCGCCTTGCCTGCAGGGATCTGCAGCTTCACATAACCGGTAATCTTCTGTGCCACTTGAGTAGCACCTCCTAAATCTTAAAATGTGGTGACATCCCGGAAGCTCGGGACGCCTTTGGCGGAGCCGCCCGCGGGCGGTTCCTCCCACTTTTGCCGGGCCGGGCCCGGCAGGGGGTCACTCCAGGGTCTCCACCTGGTCCAGCTCCATCTCGACGGGAGTCTCGCGGCCGAACATGGAGACCATCACGGAGACGCGGTTCTTCTCGGGCTCGATCTCCTCCACCACGCCGGTAAACGTGGAGAAGGGGCCGTCCACAATGCGGACGTGGTCGCCCACCGCGTATTTGACAATGATCTCGTGCTTCTCCATCCCCATGGCCAGGACTTCCTCCTCCGTCAGGGGAATGGCCTTATTGTTGCTGTCCACAAAGCCGACAAAGCCGGTGACGCCGCGGACGTTCCGCACCAGATGCCAGGTCTCGTCCGTCATGACCATCTTGACGAGCACATAGCCGGGGAAGACCTTCCGCTCGACCTCTTTGGCCTCGCCGGATTCGCTGACCTCCGTCACGGTCTCCATGGGGACTTCGATCCGCAGGATCTGGTCCTCCATGCCGCGGCCGGTGACGAACTTTTCAATGCTGGTCTTTACGGCGTTCTCATAGCCGGAATAGGTATGGACGACATACCACTTCGCGTCTTCCATGGCCTGCTTCCTCAGCCGCCGATGAGCATCTGCACGGCAGACACTGCCACAAAGTCAAAGGCCCAGATGCACACGCCGATGACCAGGGAGCACAGCAGAACGGTGCCCGTGTTCTTCATGACAGTCTTCTTGTCGGGCCAGATGACCTTCTTCAGTTCGCTTTTCATCTCGCGGAACCAGAGGCCGCGATCCTTCTTTTTCGTCGTTTCAGCCATTGTACACGCCTTCCTTTCTTTCGTTACTTGGTTTCCGTGTGGGGCGTGTGCTTGCGGCAGAACGGGCAATACTTGTTCAGCTCAAGCTTATCCGGGGTATTCTTCTTGTTCTTCATCGTATTGTAGTTTCTCTGCTTGCACTCATTGCATCTCAGGGTCACTTTTACGCGCATTAACGGCACCTCCTTTTAGAATTGGCATCCTGTCCGGCTCCCGCCGGGGGACGCCGTTTGCCTCCCTGCGTCCGAAGGGTCCCCCTTTTCCCGCCCGAAAAGCGAAAATAGGCGTGAAAAGAAAGCCCTTTTTCACAGGTAAGAACGATTTTAGCACAGGTCAAGCGGCGCGTCAATGGCTTTTTCGGGAAAAATCCGGAGATTTTTTCGGAAAAAGCGGAACTTTTCCGCCTTTTCCTTGCCCCCGCCGGGCAGAACATGGTATGATGGGGGAAACCCGGCGGGAGCCGCGGCTCCCGCCGCCCAATCCGGACTTCAGAAAGGAAGCTTTCCTATGCGTATCATGGCCATCGACTATGGCGACGCCCACACCGGCATCGCGGTCTCCGATCCCACGGGGCTCCTTGCGGGCTTCACCACCGTCATCACCGCCTACCGGCCGGAGGCGGTGGCCCAGCGGGTGGCGGAGCTGGCGAGGGAGCACGGGGCGGAGGAGCTGGTGCTGGGCCATCCCGTGAACATGGACGGGTCTCTCGGCCCCCGGTCCGAGAAGGCGAAAGCCATGCAGGCCCTCTTAGAGGAGGCCACGGGCCTCCCCGTCGTCCTCTGGGACGAGCGCCGCACCACCATCGACGCCCACCACATCCTCTACCAGAGCGGCAAGAACGCCAAACAGCGGAAAAAGGTGGTGGACGCCGTGGCCGCCACGCTGATCCTGGAGGGATACCTCACCTATAAAAAGAGCCAGGGCTGAGGGACGGAGATCACGGATCCCCACGTCGGTCCTTCGGCCCTCCTCGGAATGACGGGGTTTAAGAGCTGTCATTGCGAGGAGCGAAGCGACGCGGCGATCCGCTCCTTTTGCCTGCACTCCGCCGCGTGCAGAGTATCCTCCGTTGACAGGAAAAGAGCCGGGAGCGGCTTTGCCGCTCCCGGCTCTCCGGCCTGTGGCCGGTGTCGTTTGAAAAAACGGGTGTCCCATCGGGCCGCCGCACGGACGGCTTTGGCACTGCCGGGGCGCTGCCCCAGCGCCGTCCTCAGCCCTTGGGCGCTGTATCAGCCGCCGTAGCCGTAGCCGCGGTTGCCGAAGAAGTAGCGGAAGAGATCGTTGAGGTCGTCCTGGCTGTACTGGTCGCCGCTGTTGTCATTGGCGTCCGTGTTGGTGTTGGTATCGTTGGAGGCGGTGGTGTCCACGGGCTGGGCGCCCCAGGTCAGCTGGACCTCCATGGTCTTGCCGGCACGGTAGATGGTGAGGGTAGAGGTGTCGCCGGCGCTGTAGCCCTTCTTGGCGGCCACCAGCTCCTCATAGCTCGCGATGGACTTGCCGTCGATGGCGGTGATGACATCGCCCATCTGGAGGCCCGCCTCGGAAGCGGGGCTGTTCTCCTCCACGTAGCTGATGAAAACGCCCTCACTGATATCATAGCGGTACTGCATGGCCATCTGAGCGGTCAGGGTGTTGGGGACGATGCCCATGTAGGCCTTGTCGGTGACGTAGCCGTTGGTCATGATGTCCTCGATCATGGCGAGAACGTCATTGATGGGGATGGCGAAGCCCAGGCCCTCCACGGTCTCGCTGGAGGAAGAGGACGCGGTGCCGGAATACTTGGCGGAGACGATGCCCACTACCTCGCCGTAGGCGTTGAAGAGCGGGCCGCCGGAGTTGCCGGGGTTCACGGCGCAGGTGACCTGGATCATGTTGAAGGGGATGCCGGAGACGTTGATGGTCCGGTTGACGCTGGAGGCGATGCCCTCGCTGGCGGAGAAGGTCAGCTCACCCAGGGGATTGCCCACGGCCAGCACATGGTCGCCCACGTTCAGCAGGCTGGAGTCGCCCAGGGTCACGGGGGTGAGGCCGGTGGCGTCGATCTTCAGCACGGCGATGTCGTAGTCGCTGTCGCTGCCGATGACGGTGGCGTCATAGCTTTCGCCGTCGTAGAGAGTCACCTTCACGCTGGTGGCGCCGTCGATGACGTGGTGGTTGGTGACGACGAAGCCGTCCTGGGTCAGGAGGAAGCCGGAACCGGAGGAGGCGGACTCCACCGTCTGGCCGAAGTAGTTGGTTGCGGTGGCGGAGCAGTTGATAGAGACCACGCTGTTGACGTTGGCGGCGTAGTTCTCGGCGTCCGTCAGCTCGGTCTTGCCGTCCACGCTCTTGAGGACCACCTGGGAGGCCGTCCGGTCGCTGACGTTGACGGTGGCGGTGCCGCTGCCGCTGTGGCTCTTCACCGCGGCGGTGACGCCCGCGCCCGCCGCGCCGCCCAGGATGGCGCAGCTCAGGGCCAGGGCCGCGATCTTCAGGCCCATGGGGCTGGTCTTCTTGGCCTTGGGGGCCTTGGGAGCCTCCGGCTGGGGACCCATGGCGGGACCGGCGCTCTCCGCCCAGACCTGCTGGCGGGGCTGCTCGCTCTGCCGGAAGTCATGGAGCTGGCTCTCGATGCTGGGGTTCGCGTCCTGGACGGGAGCGGTCTCCTGGATGGGAGCGGTCTCCTGGATGGGATCCGTGTCCTGCGCCGGGGTGCTGTTCTGAACGGGGGCCTCATCCCGGGCGGGTTCCTCCCGGCCGGACTTGCGGTAGGTGTAATGGTAAAGGTTCTTCTCGTCGTTATACATAAGAGCTGCCTCCTTAAACTCTGCCTTTATCCTACACGGACTTTGTTGCCAAACCGTGAAGAATTCCGGCGGATCGTGTGAATTTTTCTTTCCGCGCCCCGGGACTTTTCCGCCGCCGGAGCACTTCCTCTTGCGATGTTGGCTGAAGTATACTATAGTTATCTAAAAAGAACCTGAAAGACTTGTGTCTTTTTTATTTCAATTTCTCTTGGAAAGCGAGTGAAGCTGTTTGTTGAAGATCGAAGGGATCAAGCTGCCGGTGGGATGCGGCGAGGACGCGCTCTCTGAGCGGGTCCGAAAGCTCCTGCGGCTGCGCAATGCCGGAGACCTCCTGTCCCTCACGCTGCTGCGCCGCAGCATCGACGCCCGGGAGGGCGTCCAGTGGGTCTGCGCCGCCGCGGCGGAGGTGAAGGGCGAGGCGGCGGTGCTCCGCCGCTGCCGGGACAAGCGGGTGAGCCGCTGGACCCCGCCGGAGCCCTACGCCCCCCCTGCCCCCATGCCCCCCGCCGCCCTCCGCCCCATCGTGGTGGGGGCAGGCCCTGCGGGGCTCTTTGCCGCGCTGATCCTGGCCCGGGCCGGGCAGAGGCCCATCCTGCTGGAGCGGGGCCGCCCGGTGGAGCAGCGGCAGCGCGATGTGGAAGCCTTCTTCCGCACGGGACGCCTGGACCCGAGGTCCAACGTCCAGTTCGGGGAGGGCGGCGCCGGGGCCTTCTCCGACGGCAAGCTCAATACCGGCACGAAGGACGTCCGCCACCGCTTCATCCTGGAGGAGCTGGCCGCCTGCGGCGCGCCCCGGGACATCCTGGTGGACGCCAAGCCCCACGTGGGGACGGACTACCTCCACATCGCCCTGCGGAACCTCCGGCGACAGCTCATCGCCCTGGGAACGGACGTCCGCTTCCAGCACCGGCTGACGGACATCCGCATCGAGGACGGCGCCGTCGCCGCCGTGACGGTGGAGGGGCCCCAGGGAACGGAGATCCTGGCCTGCCGCCACCTCATCCTGGCCCCCGGCCACTCCGCACGGGACACCTTTGAAATGCTCCTTGCCCGGGCCGTTCCCATGGAACCCAAGGCCTTCGCCGTGGGCGTCCGCATCGAGCAGCGGCAACGGGACATCGACGCCGCCCAGTATAAAGAGTACGCCGGGACCCCCGGCCTCCCGGCCTCCACCTACAAGCTCTCCTGCCACCTGCCGAACGGGCGCGCCGCCTTCTCCTTCTGCGTCTGCCCCGGCGGCGAGGTGGTGGCCGCCGCCTCGGAGGAGGGCCGGGTGGTCACCAACGGCATGAGCGAGTTCGCCCGGGACAGGGAGAACATCAACGGCGCGCTCCTGGTCAGCGTCACGCCGGAGGATTTCGGCGGGGACGGCCCCCTGGCCGGGGTGGCGTTCCAGCGCCGGCTGGAGGAGGCCGCCTACGACGCCGGCGGCCGGGACTACCACGCCCCTGCCCAGCGGGTGGAGGATTTCCTGGCCGGGAGGGCCAGCCAAGGCCCCGGGAGCGTGGCCCCCAGCTACCGCCCCGGCGTCCGCTGGTGCGATCTCCATGACTGCCTGCCCCCCTTTGTCAGCGAGACCATTGCCCAGGCCCTGCCCATCCTGGGGAAAAAGCTCCCGGGCTACGACGCCCCGGACGCCGTGATGACGGCGGTGGAGAGCCGCAGCTCCTCCCCCGTCCGCATCCCCCGGGGGGAGAACGGCCAGTCCCCCATCCGGGGCCTCTACCCCTGCGGGGAGGGCGCGGGCTACGCCGGAGGCATCCTCTCCGCCGCGGCGGACGGCTGCCGCATGGCAGAGCAGGTCTGCCTCGCCATCGCCCGGGAAGGCTGAGCCGGCGCCCGCCGCGACAGACGGCGAGAATGGATCACTCTCAATTCTTAATTGAAAATTGACAATGGACAATTATCCATTCTCAATTATCCATTCTTACTTCTCATTGCCCCCGAAGATCCGAGATCTCATCCCCATCTCAGAAAGGAAGGACCCCCATGGAACGGAAGATCTGCGTGTCCCTTGATTTTCTGGAAGAAAAGCACCGGGACGCCATCGAAAAGACCGCCGCGGAGACCGGCTTCGTTCCCCGCTTCTTCTCCAAGCGGGAGCGGGACGCCGCCATGGCCTGGCTTCAGGAGAGCGAGATCCTGTACACCGGCAGCCTGACCCTGCCGGCCAAGGCCGGCGCCTCCCTGCGCTGGCTCGCCTTTGCCTACGCCGGGGTGGACCCCTTCTGCCGCCCGGACGGCCCCCTGGCAGGGAAGGACTGCCTCCTCACCAGCTCCAACACCTTTGACGTGACCCTGGCGGAGCACACCATCATGGTGCTCCTCATGCTGCTGCGGCGGATGCCGGAGTACGAGGAGCGGGTCCGCCGCCGGGAATGGCGGGCGGGCCTCCCCATCCGCTCCATCCGGGACGGGCGCTTCACCATCCTGGGGGCGGGGCACATCGGCGGCCGCATCGCGGAGGACTTAAAGGGCATGGGCGCGGCCCACGTCACCGGCGTCTCCCGCAGCGGCCGGTCCCGGAGCCCGTACTTCGATGAAGTCCGCCCCATCTCTGAGCTGGACGCCATCCTGCGGGAGACGGAGCACCTCATCTGCATCCTGCCCTCCACCCCCGAGACCCGGGGCCTCTTCACGGCGGAGAAGTTCGCCCTCCTGCCCCAGGGCGCGACCTTTCTCAACGTGGGCCGGGGCGACCTGCCGGACCAGGACGCCCTGATGGACGCCCTGAAGAGCGGACATCTCGCGGGCGCCGCCATCGACGTGACGGACCCGGAGCCCCTGCCGCCGGAGCATCCCCTCTGGACCTGCCCGGGCCTCATCCTGACGCCCCACGCCGCCGGCGGGACCACCCTGCCCCGCTCCCGGGACGACAACGTGGCCCTCTTCTGCGAAAACCTCCGCCGCTACGCGGCGGGGGAGGCCCTCCAGGGCCTGGTGGACCGCAGTCAGGGCTATTGAAAAAACGCGCAAAAAGGAACCGCCCCCAGGGGGCGGTTCCTTTTTGCATGGGTCGTGCCGATGCGGACGACACCGCCGCCGGCCATGTTTCGATCCCCACGGCCAATGGGCCGTGACTCACTGCCGCCGCGCCGTCTCGTAGTCGTCGCCCGGTTTATAGTAGGGGCAGGCGTCGGCGGCGGCGCGGAGGAAGCGCTCCATCTCGTCCTCGTCCAGGTCCTGGGTGCAGTAATTGCTGTCCGTCTCCTCGTCGTAGTCGAAGAACTGGCAGTCCTCGCAGCGGCTCTTTCCCCGCATGGGTCTCCCTCCTTCACATCGTTCTCACGTAAATGCCGTCCACGGCCAGGTGCTCCTCGGTCACCAGGGCCTCCAGGGCCGCCCGGCTCTCCACCGGAGCCCGCCAGCAGAGGCCGCAGCCCGCGCGCAGGCTCCCCGGCACCGGGATGAGCCGCCCCGGCAGGCCCCGCTCCCAGCAGAGCCGCTCCATGGCCATGGCGGTGGTGGTGGCGGCGAAGGTGATGAGAAGCCATTCCCGTCTCTCCATCCTCACGCCTCCGCCAGTGCCCGGAGGGCGGCCGCCGCGGCGTCCGTCTCCTCCTCTGTGCTGTACCAGGACCAGGAGAAGCGCACCGCTCCCTGCTCCTCGGTCCCCAGAGCCCGGTGGAGCCGGGGGGCGCAGTGGGCCCCGGGCCGGACGGCGATCTGACAGCCCTCCCAGAGGGCGTCCGCCACCGCGCCGGAGTCGGCGTCCCCCAGGTTCAGCGTCACGATGGGGGCCCGCTCCCGGGCCTCGCAGTCCCCGTAAAAGCGGATGCCGGGGATGTCCCGGACCTGCTCGTAAAAGCGCCGGGCAAGGCCCAATTCGCGGGCCAGGATCGTCTCCCGGCCCAGCTCCCGCCGGAAGCGCAGCGCCGCCCGGAGGCCCGCGATGCCGTGGCCGTTGAGGGTCCCGGCCTCCAGGCGGGTGGGGTACTCCTCCGGCTGGGTCTCCCGGTAGCTCTGGACCCCGGTGCCGCCGGTGAGAAGGGGCCGGACCTCCACCCCCGGTCCCACGCAGAGCCCGCCGGTGCCCTGGGGGCCCATGAGGCTCTTGTGGCCCGTGAAGCAGAGGACATCGATGCCCATTTCCTCCATGTCGATGGGCAGCAGCCCCGCCGTCTGGGAGGCGTCCACCACCAGCAAAAGTCCGTGCGTCCGGCAGAATTCCCCCACCCGGCGGAGGTCCACGGCGTCCCCCGTGAGGTTGGAGGCGTGGGTGCAGACCACGGCCTTGGTCTCCTCCCGCCGGAGAAGGAAGGGCAGGGCATCCCAGTCCAGCCGCCCCTGCCGGTCCGCCGGGAGGAAGTCCACCGCGCCCCCCTGGCTGCGGAAGCGGTACAGGGGCCGCAGGACGGAGTTGTGCTCCCAGTCCGTGGAGATGACGTGGTCTCCGGGGGCAAAGAGCCCCGCGATGGCGGTATTCAGGGCGGCGGTGGAGTTGGGGGCAAAGCAGACCCGCTCCGCCGGGCAGTGAAAGAGCTCCCCCAGCAGCAGCCGCGTCTCATAGATGCAGCGCCCGGCGTCCAGGGCCTCGCCATAGGCCCCTCTCCCGCTGTTGCCGAAGCTCCCCAGGGCCGAGAGCACCGCCTCCGCCACCGCCGGGGGCTTTCGCACCGTGGTGGCGGCGTTGTCCAGGTAGATCACGGCCGGATGACCTTCCCGGCGTTGGCCAGGGTCTCCACGATGGCGTACATATTGGTGACGCCGCCCACTGCTAATTTTTCTGTGAGGCCGTAGTAGTTGAGGCAGGTGCCGCAGGTCAGGATCTCGGTGCCCTTCTCCGCCAGGGCCCGCAGATCCTCCAGGGAGGCCGAGCCCTCGCAGGTAAGGTGCGCCCCGCCGTTATAGAAGAGGAGGGTCTTGGGGGGCTGGGGCAGCTGCCCCAGGGCGAAGAGGAAGCTCTTCATCAGGGTCCTGCCCAGCTCGTCGCTGCCCCGGCCCATGGCGTCGGTGTCCACCGCAACGACCAGGCCTCCGTCCCCGCAGGGGACGCAGACCGGCTCCGCCGCCGGAGCGGCAGCCTTCCCCAGGGGCTTGGCCACCGGGATGGTGACCGCGAACTCCCCCTCGCCCTTCTTCTCCACGCGGGCCGTGAGCTGATGCCCCGCCGCCATGCGGCGGAGGTTCTCCGTGGCCGTGACGTTGTCCACCAGGACGACCAGCTCCCCGGCCTCGGTCATGCCCTCCAGGGCCCGGGTGGCCTGCACCACGGGGATGGGGCACTGCTGCCCCATGGCGTTGACGGTGATCTTTGCCATAACGATTCCTCCCTCCGGCTCCCGCCGGTCTCATTTTCCCCATTGTAATGCGGAATCGCTCTCCCCGCAAGGGATATTTTTTTGAAAGAAGAGCGCCGCTGGGGGGCCGGTCGACCGGCCGGGGGGTGCCGGGCAACCCCGGCGGGCTTTCCACCCCCATTTTCTTTTTGGTGAGCCCCAAAAAGAAAACGGCGGTGGAGCCGTCAAAAGAAAAAACGCTTTTCGCTGCGCAGTTACGGGCGCGGGACGCGCCCTGCCGCGCAGCGGGACGCGGCTCTAAACGGTCCTGCTCAGTTGACGCAGCTTCTGCGGGAACACGGGCGGGGCTTTTCTGAGACCTCCGAGCCTAGTACGCCGTGCTGCACTCTGAGGGTATCGGGCAAAGGCTGAATTTGACCAGCTGCTCTTTCCGCGCTTTCCGCTTCGCTAAGCGCTGCCTGGGCGGTCGCGGGGGCGGTCCCCTTTTGGGGATGGTCCTTGCGCCGATTCCCGCCCATCCCTCGCCCACGCTGGCGCGGGCGCTTCGCTGCGCGCCCGCTGGCTTGGGCTTTCCGTAGGGGCCGACGACCTGACCGACGCCCCAAATTTCGGCATGAAATTTGGTCGGCGGAAGCCATACCTTAGGTATATCGGCCCGTTGCTGGGACTTCGGTAGACCTTCCGTAGGGGCCGACGACCTCGGCGGCCCGAACCCCCGTCCATCGGAAAAAGGACGGATTCCCACGGTCAGTGTGCGCACTGGCCTCGGAATGACAGAAAACGGTTGTCATTGCGAGGAGGCCCAACGGGCCGACGCACCTATGGCATAGCCACCGCCAACCAAATTTTGTCCCAAAATTTGGGACGCTGGTTACGGCAATCCGCATCCCCCGTCCCCAAAGGCTCCCTTGTGCAAAGGGGGACGTTTGCGAGCGCCGCCAGTGGCGGAAAAAGCGAGCAAAAAGGAGTGGCAGCGGTCAAAATTCTGTGAGCGTATGCGAGCAAAGAATTTTGGGCACCGTGACCGACGCCCCAAACGCCAGCGGCGTTTGGTCGGCGGAGGCCATGCCTTAGGTACAACAGGAGCTGTCACGGCGTAGCCGTGACTGAGGGATTGTCCCCGGCTGCTGGCCCCTTCGGGGATGATCCCTGCTCCGATTCCCACCCATCCCTCGCGACCACGGCGCAAACGCTTCGCTCTGCGCCGCTGGCCCGGGTGGTTGATGCGGCTTTCTCTCCTTTCCGTAGGGGCCGATGCCTACATCGGCCCGCTGCTTGGCACTACCTGTGTTGCACCCGTAGGGCGGGGTGACCTCACCCCGCCGTCTTGGACACACCAGCCTGCTCCGGCCCCCTGTAGGGAGCGGGCTCCGTCCCCCTCTGCTGGCAAGGTCCCTTTTCCGCACCAATTCCCGTTGGTTCCCGAACGCTTCCCGCCCCGCGCAGGGGGTGGACCTATGTGTCCGCGCGTTATTCTGCATTTCCATCCTCCGGCAGCGCATCGATGTGCCAGCGGATGACCCTCCCCCCTTCCCTGTTCTCCGCGTAGGGTGTGGTCCGGAGATAGCACTCCTCCGCCTCCTGCAAGGCCTGCCGGAGAACGGCAGCCTCCGGCCATGCCAGAGGGATCCGCTCCAGCGGATCGATCACTTGATCGATGGCTCCGCAGAGCAGTGCGTACATCCTCTCATAGTCCGCCATATCCCGTCCCCTCCCGAAATTTTTAGGCTATGCATAGCCCAATAGTAGCATGCATAGCCTATTTTCGCAAGCGTTTTCCGGTACGCTGAGGAAAAAGCACCGGGAGGGATGACTGTGAACACCGTCAGTGCCGTGCGGGACCGCATCCTGCAGCTCTGCGAGGAGCGAAACATGAGCATCAACAAACTGGCGACCCTCAGCGCCCTGCCGCCCTCCAGCGTGAAGAACATCCTCTATGGCAAGAGCCAGAATCCCAAGCTTCTGACCATCAAACTCCTCTGCGACGGTCTCGGCATCACTCTGGGAGAGTTCTTCTCCACGCCGGAGTTCGACGCTCTGGAGCAGGAGATCCAATAATGACAAAAAGGGAGCGGGCATACGCCCGCTCCCGCTTTTTTAAATGAGGCTCTTGAGTGTCAGATACATCACGGCGAAGAGCATGATGGTCACGGCCCCCTGGCCCCAGGTGATGTTGTAGCTGATCTCCGTCCGGTCCGGGTAGGCGATGACGCTCAGCAGCACCCAGAGGGCGAAGAGGGTGAAGAGCACCAGCACCACGGCGATGGCGATCTCCGGCGCCTTCACGGCGCAGAGCAGGAAGTAGACCACGATGCCGAGAGCCGAGACGATCTGCCCCCGGTGGATGGCCCGGATGTTGGAGAGGAAGAATTTTTCCATGGAAGCGCTCCTTTTCCCCGCCCGCGGGCGGTTTTCTCAGTAACCGTTGACGATGGGGTCCAGCACCTTGGCGGCCACGCTGCCGGCCACGGAGGACCCGCCGCCCCCGTTCTCCACCAGGACGGCGAAGGCGTAGGGGGCGTCCTCATTCCGGAGGAAGCCCACGAACCAGGCGTGGGGGCTCTTGCCGTCCCCCACCTCCGCCGTGCCGGACTTGGCGCAGAGGTCCATGTTGGGGAAGCGGGAGGCCCCGTAGGTCACGTCCACGTTGTTGGCCATGAGCTCCGTGAGCCGGGCCGCCGTGTCGGCGGACACCAGGCGGTCCGTCTTCGCGCTATGGTGGAGGGAGTGGGGGATGCCCAAAAAGTCCACCGTCCGCTCGGCGTAGTAGGGCACGGCGGCCTTGCCGCCGTTGGCGATGGCCCCCATCCAGACCATCATGGCGCAGGGGTTCACCAGGTCGTTCCCCTGGCCCACGCCGCTCCAGGCCAGCTGCCCCTCGTCAAGACCCGTGAGGTCAAAGCGCCCCCGGGCGGTATCCACCGTGCTGACGGAGTAGCTGGCCGTAAGGCCCGCCTTCTCGGCGTAGCGCTGGAGCGTCTCGCCGCCCAGCTCGGCGGCAAGCTGGCCGAAGGCCACGTTGCAGGAGTGGGCGAAGGCCTCCGAGAGGCTCTGGTCCCCGTGGGTGCCGGAGCAGACGATGGTCTCCCCGCCGATGACGACGCTGCCGTCACAGTGGTAGATGCGGCTCTCCGCGTCCGGGATGGTCTCGAGGGCCGCCGCCAATGTCACGGTCTTGAAGACGGAGCCGGGGGTAAAGGTAGCCGAGAGGACCCGGTTTAAGTACGCTCCCTCGTAGCGTTCGTTGGTCTCGATGTCCTCCGGCACATGGAGGGGATCGTAGCTGGGGGCGGAGACCATGCAGAGGATCTCCCCGGTCTGGTAGTTATAGACCGCCACGGCCCCCTTGCGGCCATTCAGGGCCTGGTAGGCAACGTAGTTGTAGTAGGCGTCGATGGTGAGGCTCAGGGCCCGGCCCTGCTCGGCGCCGTAGGCGCCGTTCAAGAGGCTGTAGCCCGTCAGGGCGTCGGCATAGGTGCGCAGGACGCCGGTGGCGACGCTGCCCTGCAGGTCCCCCACGGTGTGGAGGGTGGCCTTGCGGACGGTCTCGCCGTCGTAGCACCTGCGTTCCCCGTTCTCCGCCCAGCTGAGGACGTCCCCGTCCCGGTCCAGGACGCTACCGCTGGCCAGCTGCCCCGCGCTGTTGTAGAGGTGGCGGTTGAAGGACGCCGCCGCCCAGCGCCCGCCGCTGACGCACCAGCGGACCACGAAGACCAAAAGTCCCGCCGAGAGCAGCAGCGCCAGGAGCTTGCAGAGAAAGGCCCTTCTCTCAATCTTCTTCATGGGCGTCCTCCTCTCCCGGCGCACTCTGGGCGAAGGGGTCCCCCACGGGCTCCGCCCGCCGCTGGGCCTCCGTCCGGAGCCTGCGCCGCTGGTGCATGCTGGTGGCGAAGCTGGCGTTCTCCCGGGTGTCCGTGGCCTTCAGGAAGGCTAGGAGCCCCCAGGCCCCCATCATGGCGCTGCCGCCGTTGGAGACGAAGGGGAAGGTGACGCCGGTGAGGGGCAGGAGGTCCGTGGCCCCGAAGACATTGAGGCAGGTCTGGAAGACCATGAGGGACGCCGCCGCGCAGCCCGCGATGGTATAGTAGCTGGAGCGGCCGGAGCGGCAGCTCCGGGCCGCGAAGACCGCCAGGGTCACGATGGAGAGCACCGCCAGGATGGCGATGAGCAGGCCCCACTCCTCCGCGATCATGCCGAAAACCAGGTCCGTGTCCCCGGCGCCCACCCGGTGGAGCCAGCCGTTCCCGGCCCCCACGCCCACGAGCCCGCCGCTGGCGGCGGCAGACATGGTCCGGCTCTGCTGGTAGCCCGCGCCGGAGGTGGTATTCTGCCAGGCATGGCCCCAGGAGGCAAAGCGGCTTAAGATGTAGGGCTTGAACTTCAGCACGATGCCCGCGCCGAAGGCCGCGCCCCCGCAGATGAGGCCCAGGGTGGCAAAATCCCCGGAGCGGAGGTAGGCGATGACAAGGAACGTCACAAAGAAGATGGCCGCCGTGCCGAAGTCGCTCATCAGGGCCAGAAGCCCGATGCACCCGCCGGTCAGCACCATGAAGAGGGTCAGGTTCCGCCGGTGGAAGAGCCGCTCCAGCGTGGCGGAGCCTGCGTAGATGTAGCAGATCTTGGCGATCTCCGAGGGCTGGAAGGACATGCCGCCAAGGCTGATCCAGTTGGTGGCGCCGTACTTCCGCTGGCCCAGCACCAGCGTGATGCCAAGCAAGCCGATGGCCCCCGCCGCCATGAGCCAGCGGAGCTTCTTCACCCGCTCTAAGTCCCGCAGGAAGATGCCCAGGGTCAGGAAGAGCGCCAGACCCAGCAGCACCGCGAAAAACTGCTTGGGAAGGGACGCCGGCGCGGAGGACGCCGTCACTGAGAGGGAGAGCGTCGAGAGGAAGAAGGCGATGGTCTCCATCTCAAAGCCCACGGTGCCCGTGAGCCGCAGGGCGGCGTAGTAGAGCCACATCACAAGGGTCAGCCCCAGAAAGGTAAGAGACAGCACGGGGCTCAGGTCCTCCCCCGCCGCCACCATCAGCTGCAGGCAGGTCAAAACCTGGAAGAGCGTCAGCCAGAGGAAGGAGGGCCAGAGGGCCGCGGGCTGCTCCGCCCGGCGGCGGCGGTCCAGCTCCTCCTGCTCCCCCACCGTCTGAGGGAGGAACAAAAGCGGCACGCCGCCCAGGGTCACGGTGTCCCCCAGCTTCAGGGGGGCGGAGGCGGTGACGGCCTCCCCGTTCACCGCCGTGCCGCCCTTGGAGCCCAGGTCGTAAACCGTCCAGTTCCCCTCGCTGTCCCGGCAGATGGCCGCGTGCTGGCGGGAGACGCTGGGGAAGTTCAGCCGCACGTCGGCGGAGCCGCCCCGGCCCAGGATGTTCTCCCAATGGGTGAGGGGGATGGGCGCGCCGTTGGGCAGGCTCAGCTGGGCCCAGGTCTCAGGCGTGGTGGGCAGGCGCAGCAGGGACCGCACCGCCCGCAGCAAAATGAGGACAGCCAGCACCGGGAAGAGGAAGCGCGCGATGGCGGTATACCAGTTCCCCACCGCCGGATGCGCCGCGAGGAAGACCGCGATCTCCGCCATGGCCTGATGCAAAGCCTCGTTCATCCCTGTTCCCTCCCTTCGGTTTTCTATCAGAATAGTTTACCCTCGGCTAACAAGGGCAGACACGCTTTCCGGCGGCCCTGATAGGCGCTGGACTTACGTCTCAGTCCTAGGTGGGCGCCAGCCCACCGTCGTCCTCTTCCTTGCCAGCCCCCATCATTGCTCGCCGGAAAGTCCTTCGGAGTTTTTCGGGAGCGGAAACGGCGGCCAGCGAGGCTGACGAGGCAGTCGGGCTGACGCCCGACAACGAGGAAAACGAAGCTGGCTGTTGTTTCAGCCCCGAAAAACCGTGTTTGCCCTTATCAACCGAGGGTATTATACCATCTTTCCCCCGCCCCGTCCAGTCCCCGGCAGCGCCGGGCAACCCTGTGGGCCAGTCGGCCGACCGGTGGGTGCCAAGGAAGCTTGGCAGCTTTCCACCCCCATTTTCTTTTTGGCACCCCAAAAAGAAAACGGCGGTGGAGCCGTCAAAAGAAAAAACGCTTTTCGCTGCGCAGTTACGGGCGCGGAGCGCCCTGCCGCGCAGCGGGATGCGGCGCTATCCAAACCTAGTACGCCGTGCTGCACAGCTCAGTCGTCGGGCAAAACCTGAATTTGACCAGCTGCTCTTTCCGTGCTTTCCGCTTCGCTAAGCGCTGCCCAGGCGGTCGCGGGGGGCGGTCCCCCTTCTGGGATGGTTCTTGCGTCGATTCCCGCCCATCCCTCGCGGCCGCGGGCGCGGACGCTCCGCTGCGCGCCGGCTGGCTTGGGTGGTCAATTGGGCTTTCCGCAGGGGCCGACGACCTCGGCGGCCCGAACCCCCGTCCATCGTAAAAAGGACGGATTCCCACGTCCAGTGTGCGCACTGGCCTCGGAATGACAGAAAGCGGTTGTCATTGCGAGGAGCGAAGCGACGCGGCAATCCGCATCCCCCGTCCCCAAGGCTCCCTTGTGGAAAGGGGGACGTTTGCGAGCGCCGCCAGTGGCGGAAGAAGCGAGTAAAAAGGAGTGGCAGCGGTCAAAATTCTGTGGGCGTATGCGAGCAAAGAATTTTGGGCACCGTGACCGACGTCCAAATTCCGTTCTGGAATTTGATTGACGGAGGCCATGCCCTAGGTACAACAGGAGCTGTCACGGCTTCGCCGTGACTGAGGGATTGTCCGGCGTTGCTGGCCCCTTTTGGGGATGGTCTCTACCGCGATTCCCACCCATCCCTTGCACCCGCTGGCGCAGACACTCCGCTGTGCGCCGCTACCCAGGGCAATCGCGGCGGCTCTCCGCAACCACCCGTAGGGCACGACGACCCGGCGTGCCGTCCCTCGTCCCCCCGCGGGGCGTAGGGGCCGATGCCTACATCGGCCCACTGCTGCGCACCACCTGTGGCGCTTCCGTAGGGCGGGGTAACTACACCCCGCCGTTCCTGGACGCACCGCCCTGCTCCGCCCCCCCGTAGGGGGCGGGCTCCGTCCCGCCCCGTGACCCTCCCTTTTACGCCAATTTCTGTTGGTTCTCGGATGCCTTTCGGACCGCGTAGGGGCGGACCTATGTGTCCGCCCGTGGATGGGTCCTGCGAGGAACCGTGTCCGGGCCGACACATAGGTCGGCCCCTACAAAACCTCTATCTACCCCCCCAAACCGGGCGGGGACGGAGCCCCGCCCCTACGGGTCTATCGTGGTGTCAAGCCGCGGGGCGGCAGTCAAGGACGCCGGCCCCTGCGAAAGCAGCCCAACCGGATCGCTCCGCGCGGGATCCCCGCCCCGCCATCCCCCGCAGGGCCCATTCTCAATTGTCAATTCTCAATTTTCCCCCAAAGCCAAGCGCCTGCCCGGGGTCTGGTCCTGGGCAGGCGCTTTTTTCACGTATTGTCCTTGGAGATGGGTTCCCGGAAAATGAGGCGGCGCATGGCTTTGCCGTCGAAGGGGACGAGGGGGTAGAGGTAGCTCCCCCCGGCGATGGGCTTGCAGGTGGCAAGCAAAATCACGATACCGAGGAGCCCCAGTCCGAAGCCCCAGAGGTCGAAGGCCGCCGAGAGCAGCAGCAGAAGGAGCCGCAGCAGCTTGAAGGCGTAGTCCATCTCGTAGCTGGGCTGGGTGAAGCCCGAGACGGAGACGAAGGCCATGTAGACCAGCACCTCCGGCGAGAGCCACTCCGCCTGAACGGCGAAGTCGCCCAGGATCAAGGCCCCCAGCATGGAAAAGGAGGAGGAGAGGGAGTCCGGCGTGTTGAGGGACGCCAGCTTCAGCACGTCCACCAAAAACTCCACCAAAATCAGCTGGGCGAAGAGGGAGAGCTTG
>SFLD01000020.1 GCA_004553545.1 Clostridiales bacterium
ACCACACCACTACCAGCGGGCCCACCAGCACTGTATACTCAAAGGGCAGCGTCACGCCGGGGAGATTCGCCAGCATGGCGCCCAGCAGCCAGTCCGCCACACAGGCGACGCAGACGATGACGATCATGCCGCCCTTATGCCAGGCACCCTCCCGAAGCTTTTTGCTGCTCCACTCGCCCCGTCTCACGGCGGCGGCGCTGCCCACCAGCCAATCCGCCAGCATCAGGCAGGCCCATGCCACCACCAGCCAGCCAAACCAGCCCCAGGCGGCCGTCAAAGCGGCAACAGCCGCGGCGACCCAAACCCTGATATCCGTAAAAAGATGGTTTTGCATCCTCTGTTCCTCCTTTCCCCTCCATGGTATGCGCCGGGCGCTTGATCCGCCTCTCTGGGCAGGGTCCGGAGAGTGGTAGAACCATGGTAGAAATCCAGGAGAAACACCTGTTTCCCGCAAGGTCGACATTCCAGTCGAAGTATTTCAGAAATAAACAAAATCGGCACGAAACATCACGTTTCATGCCGGTTTTGTTTGGTGCGCGAGGCGGGACTTGAACCCGCACGTCCGTAAGGGACACTAGAACCTGAATCTAGCGAGTCTGCCAATTCCACCACTCGCGCGTGGCCTTTTCCAGGGGAAAAGTGGTGCGGCCGACGGGACTTGAACCCACACGTCAGTAATGACACCAGCACCTCAAGCTGGCCTGTCTACCAGTTCCAGCACGGCCGCAAATCGTTTCCCCTCGGGAAGACTGCCTGATTATTATATCGAGAACTCTCCCCTTTGTCAACCTTTAATTTCTCATTTCCCGAAAGTTTTCCTCCCTTCGTTTCCCGGCCGGGGAATGCCTCCCCTCCCCCGGCCGGGAAACGAAGCTCAGAGCTGGCCCAGGACCTCCCCGATGGGGTCCGTGAGCACCAGGTCCGCCGTGAGGTCCCGGGCCACGGCCCCCTTGTTGATGAGCACCAGCTTCCGTCCGGAGTAATACTGGATGAGTCCCGCCGCCGGGTAGACATTGAGGGAGGTCCCGCCGATGATCAGCATGTCCGCCTCCGCGATGTACCGAAGGGCCCGGCTGAGGAGGTCCTGGTCCAGGCTCTCCTCGTAGAGCACCACGTCTGGCTTCACGATGCCGCCGCAGTCACAGCGGGGCACGCCCTGGGTCTTCAGAATGTAGTCCAGGCCGTAGAACTTCCCGCACTTCTCGCAGTGGTTCCGGTGGACACTGCCGTGAAGCTCCAGGACCTCCCGGCTGCCGGCGGCCTGATGGAGACCGTCGATATTCTGGGTGATGACGGCCCTCAGCTTGCCCTGGGCCTCCCACTCCGCCAGCTTTCGGTGGGCGGCATTGGGTCTGGCATCGGGGGCCAGCATCTTGGCCCGGTAGAAACGGAAAAATTCTTCCGGCTTGCTTTTATAGAAGGTATGGCTTAAAATCGTCTCAGGCGGATACTTCCACTCCTGGTGGTAGAGCCCGCCGGTGCTGCGGAAGTCCGGGATGCCGCTCTCAGTGGAGACTCCGGCCCCGCCGAAAAAGACGATATTGTCGCTGCCGTCCACCATTTCCTTCAATGCCTGGATCTTGTCATCCATGCGGAGACCCCCTTTCGTTTCCCCTATTCTATCACTTCCTGCAGGAGGTTCGCAATGAATATTCAAATTTTCGGTTCCCCCAAGTCCTTCGACTCCAAGAAGGCAGAGCGCTGGTTCAAGGAGCGGCGCATCAAGTATCAGTACATCGACCTCAAGAGCAAGGGCCTCTCCCCCCGGGAGTATCAGGCCGTCCGCCGCTGCGTGCCCTTTGAGGAGCTGGTGGACACCAAGTGCCGTGCCTATGAGGAGCTCTACATGGCCTACATCACCCCCGCCGCCCGGGAGGAGAAGCTCCTGGACTACCCGGAGCTCTTCCTGGCCCCCATCGTCCGCAACGGCAAGGAGGCCACGGTGGGGTACAAGCCCGAGATCTGGGAGAAATGGGAGTAAAAAGCTGACTGTCTGCGCACCGGAAAGGCCGCCCTACTGGGCGGCCTTTTCCACACTTGCGGGATATTCCGGGGCTTCAGCGCTTATCTCCCGGTCTGCAGAGGAGGGCCATCAGGACGCCCAGAGTCACGGCCGCCGTGATACCCGCCGCCGTGCCGCTGAGGCCGCCGGTGAGGACGCCCAGCCAGCCCTTCTCCGCCACGGCCTTCTCCACGCCTTTGGCCAGGGAATGGCCGAAGCCTGTCAGGGGCACGGTGGCTCCGGCCCCGCCCCAGTCCGCGAGGGGCTGGTAGAGCCCCACGGCGCTGAGGAAGACCCCCGCCACCACGTAGCCCGTCAGGATGCGGGCGGGGGTCAGCTGGGTCCGGTCGATGAGCACCTGGCCGATGAGACAGAGGAGCCCGCCGCAGAGGAATGCCTTCAGATATTCCATGGTTTCTCCTTTCTCCTCAGCGCCGGGCCGAGAGGCACACGGCGTGGCAGATGCCGGGGATGGACTCCCCCTGAAAACTGGAAGTGGGAGAGAGCAGCGCCCCGGTGGGGGCGAAAAGCACCTTCCGCCATCTCCCCTCCCGGAGTCCCGGCAGGACATAGCCGTTCAGCACCGCCGCCGAGCAGCCGCAGCCGCTGGCCCCTGCGTGCATATCCTGCCCCTCCCGGTCATAAAGCAGGAGGCCGCAGTCCTGGTAGTTCCCGGCGAGGTCCAGCCCGTCCCGCCGGAAGAAGTCCAGCACGATGCTGTGGCCCAGGACCCCCAGGTCCCCGGTGAGGATCAGGTCATAGTCCCTGGGGCCGGTCCCGGTCTCCCGGAAGAAGGCGGAGAGGGTATCGTAGGCGGCGGGCGCCATGGCGGCGCCCATATTGTTGGCGTCGGTGATGCCCTTGTCCACGATCTTCCCGGTGGTGATGTGGGTCAGGTACGGCCCCGGCCCGTGAGCCCCCAGAATGGTGCAGCCCGCTGCCGTGGCGGTCCACTGGGCGGTGGGGGTCCGCTGGTTCCCGTAGGGCATGGGCATCCGGTACTGCCGCTCCGCCGTGCAGAAATGGGAGGAGGTCATGGCAGCGGCCATGCCGGCAAAGCCCCCGTCGATGAGCATGGCGGCGAGGCTCAGCCCCTCCCCCATGGTGGAGCAGGCCCCGTAGAGGCCCAGGAAGGGGATCTCTGCCTCCCGCAGGCCGAAGGCGCTGCCGATGCACTGGTTCAGGAGGTCCCCGGCGCAGACATAGTTCAGCTGGCTGGCAGTGAGTCCCCCCTTCTCCAGCGCCTTGTTCAAAGCCTTCTTCTGCATGGCGGACTCCGCCTTCTCCCAGGTCTTCTCCCCGAAGAAGGAGTCTTCCTCCAGAAGATCGAAGCAGTTCCCCAAGGGCCCCTGCTTCTCGAATTTCCCGCCCACGCAGGCGTAGGACAGCACGCTGGGCGGGTCGCGGAGCGCCACGGTCTGGGCGCCCATCCGCTGAGTTGGCATCATGCACTACCTCCGATCCCGGTTTTCCCTATCCTGCCCCAAACTTTCGGAAATATCCCCGGGACGGATACTGGACGAAGGGCTGGGACTGTGCTATAATTTTAAGTGAATGCATACAACGTCCCCGGGGCCATTCCCCGGTGCTCGAAGGAGAGGGTATCATGGAGGAAATGAGAACATTCGGCTATCTCTGCCCCAAGTGCGGAAAGCCCGTGCGCAAGAGCCGCAGCATCTTTGCCCTGGAGGCCTCCAATGCGGAGGTAGAGTGCGACTGCGGCGGGTCCGCCCTGCGGGTGAGCTTTGACGGGGAGAAGTACCGCCTCACGGTGCCCTGCGGCCTCTGCGGCGGCACCCATGAGGCCGTCTGCCGTCCGGAGCAGCTGACGGAGGGGCCCGGCCTGGCCCTGGCCTGTGCCGGGAGCAAGCAGTTCTCCTGCTTCATCGGGCCTGAGGAGACGGTCCGGCGGCACCTGGAGGAGTTGGAGCTCCTGGCCGCCAAGGAGAAGCTGCAGGAGGGCGAAGAGACCCCCGAAGCCTTCGCCGACAACGTTATCATGTACGAGGTCCTCTCCGAGCTGAAGGACATCGCCTCCCGGCCCCAGGGCATCACCTGCGGCTGCGGATCGGAGGAATACGGCATGGAGATCCGCAGCAGCGCCGTGGACCTCGTCTGCCGCCGCTGCGGAGCCAAGCTCCGGCTCCCGGCGGCCACGGACCGGGACCTGGACGACCTCTGCTGCCACTGGAAGCTCCGCATCCCCGGAACGAAAGCCTGAGAAGGGTCATCCCGGCGGCGGTACGCCGCCGGGATGGCTGTAAAGGTGAAGTCCTTTTCCACCATTGATATTCCATTGTCTTGAGAACAACATCCCCGTCCCTTTCCGGCGGGGAGGAAATGAGGGTAGCCTATGCTGACATTCCTGGCCCGATGTTTCATCCCGGATCGGGAGAATACCGCCTCCCCCGCCGTCCGCAAGGCCTACGGCGTCCTCTGCGGGGCGGTGGGCATCGCGCTGAACCTGCTGCTCTTTGCCGGGAAGTTCCTGGCGGGGCAGCTCTCCGGCTCCATCGCCATCACGGCGGACGCCTTCAACAACCTCTCAGACGCCGGGTCCTCCCTGGTGACGCTGCTGGGTTTCCACCTGGCGGGGCAGAAGCCGGACATCCACCACCCCTTCGGCCACGGGCGGATGGAGTATATCTCCGGTCTTGCCGTCTCGGCGCTGATCCTGCTGATGGGCGTGGAGCTGGGGAAGGAGTCCATCGGCAAGGTCCTCCATCCGGAGGACGTCACCGGCAGCCCTCTGGTCCTTGCCATTCTGGCGGTGTCCATCGCTGTGAAGCTCTACATGATGGCCTACAACCGGAGGATCGGCAAAAAGCTGAACGCCCCGGCCCTGCTGGCGGCGGCCGCGGACTCCCTCAGCGACAGCGTGGCCACTGCGGCGGTGCTGCTGGCCACCCTCCTGGGCCAGGTCTTCGGCTGGCGCATCGACGGCTGGGCGGGCCTTGCCGTGGCGGGGTTCATCCTCTACGCCGGCGTCGGCGCGGCCAGGGACACCATCAGTCCCCTTCTCGGCAATCCCCCCACACCGGAGTTCGTGGAGGAGATCCGGAGTCTGGTGATGGCCCATCCGGAGGTCCTGGGCATCCACGACCTGGTGGTCCATGACTACGGCCCCGGGCGGCGGATGATCTCCCTCCACGCGGAGGTCCCGGCCTCCGGCGACCTGCTGGACCTCCACGATGTCATCGACAGCGCGGAGCAGGAACTCCGGCGTCAGCTGGGCTGCGAGGCAGTGATCCACATGGACCCGGTGGTGACGGATGACGGCGTCACCGCCGAGACCCGGGAGAAGGTCGCCACCCTGGTCCACTGCATCGACGACGCCATCTCCATCCACGATTTCCGCATGGTGCCGGGTCCCACCCACACCAACGTCATCTTCGACGCCGTGGTGCCTTACGGCTTCCGCCTGACGGATCAGGAGGCGGCGGAAAAGATCCGCACCGCCGTCCGTACCCTGGACGGCAACTACTATGCCGTGGTGAATGTGGAGCACTCGTATACGTGAGTTTCGCGGGAATGTACCGAGGAACATTCCCGCGAGAGTTTCCTCCCTCTGGGCGGCTGCGCCGCCCAGAGGGAATAAAAGAACACTCCGCTTTGGCGCAAAAAGGGTCCAGCCCGGAAGGGCTGGACCCTTTTCACACGTCGCTGCGGGAGAGGGTTTTTCCCGCCGTACAGGAGGGGAATTGCCCCGAAGGGGCAAGAGACCACCATAGGGTGCGCCGCCGGGAGAAATGATCCCTATTCTTTCCGCCGCCATCGGCGGCGGCAGAACGATGGACGCAGGACAGGCGCGGGCGCCTTGCTGCGCGTCGGGAGGCAGTTGCCTGCTAGAGGAGGATGGGGATGTCTGCGATGTCCAGGCCCCGGCGCATGGCGTACTGGACGGTGTACTGGGTGCCGCCTAGGGTGCCGTCGTAGGCGGCGATGAGGAGGGCGGAGTGGTCCACCAGGTACCGATTGCGGCGCTGCATGCAGTCCGGCGTGTAGCGGGCGGAGACCAGGGTCTCGTAGTCGCAGGCGGCCAGGAGCTGGCAGTAACGCTGGCGCTCTGCCTCCGGCCAGTCGTCCGCCTGGGTGGGACAGGGCACCGCCGCCTCCAGCGTGACCTCCGGGTGTTTCACCCGGAGGGCCAGGACGATCTCGCAGAAGTAGAGGTCGCAGCCCTGGGCCATGCCGCAGAGGAAGTGGCAGTAGCCCTCCTCATAGGCGCTCTCCACCGCGTCCCGGATGCGGCGCTTCAGGGCAAGGCAGCGGGGGTCCTCCTCCCGGTAGCCCCAGGGGAGCTTGGCGGGCCGGTGGCCGGTGAAGGCGCAGCTGCTGGGTCTTCCCCGCACGGCAAGCCCCCCTTTCCTCAAAAGATCTTTTCCTCATTATAGAACATCCGTTCTTTCCTGTAAAGAGCCTGCCGGCGGAAAATTTCCGCTTGCATTTTGGCGGAAGGTAGTGTATACTGCGTTTCAGAACAAAACTGAATCTTTGTCTTCAGGGCGGGGCGAAATTCCCCACCGGCGGTATAGTCCGCGAGCGGCTCCCTCGGGAGTGTCAGCTGACCCGTTGCAACTACGGGACCGACAGTCACAGTCTGGATGGAAGAAGATGAGGCGCGGCGAAGCCGCGCGCCTTTTGGGCGCGCTCCTTTGCGGTTTTCACCTTGGAGAAGTCAAAGGATCCAGGGTGTTCAAAAACCGGAAAAGGAGCGTATTTTTTATGTCTGCCGCAAAAAAGACCCACAAACTCACCGTCACCGCCATGCTCAGCGCCGTCGCCTTCCTGCTGATGTTCATCGAGTTCCCCATCCCGGCGCTGATCCCCTCCTTCGTGAAGATGGACATCTCCGACCTGCCGGAGCTGCTGGCCGCATTTTCCCTGGGACCGGTCTACGGCGTGGCCGTGACCTTCTTCAAAAACCTGCTCTTCGCCCTGATCCACGGCACCTCCTCCGCCTACGTGGGCGAGATGTTCAACTTTATCTCCGGGGCCGTGTTCTCCTTCACGGCGGGCTTCATCTATCAGCGCTTCCGCAGCCACAAGTCCCGGAAGGGCGCCCTTGTGGGCTCTATCGCGGGCGCTGCGCTGATGGCCGTGGTCTCCCTGCCCCTGAACTACTTTGTGGTCTATCCCGCCTATGTGGTGCTCTATCAGATGCCTCTCGAGGCCATCGTGGGGATGTACCAGGCCATCCTGCCCGCGGCGGACAGCCTGTGGAAGTGCCTGCTGATCTTCAACGTGCCCTTCACCTTCTGCAAGGGCATGATCGATGTGGCCCTCTGCTTCCTCATCTACAAGCCCCTCTCTCCCCTGCTGCACAAGTAAACCTCCCGCTTCGCTGCCAGCCACAGCCATGGGATCAGACCGCCGGCCCCGGGTGCCTCCCCGGAGCCGGCGGTCCCTTTTTACAAGGTCTCCAAATTCCCGTTCTCTACAATTTCAAACATTTCCGGCGGGTAGAGATAATCGTCATTGCTGTCATCCACAACACGGTACCAGCCCTTCTCAACGGAGCGGACTGTGTAAATTTTCCCGTGGGTCAACACAAGGAAGTCCGTCTTTCCCAACCAGCGGACCTTTGCACCTGGAGCAACTTGCACGATAGGCATCGCTGTCACACCTCCTTGACGATTTTAATGTCATCTGTGCCGTCAGAAGATGCAGTAAGATCGCCCTTGACAAATAATCCGTACGCCCGATTGGCGATGGCTTTTGTCTCTATAAAGTCGAAGCCTCCACCGATAACACCACCTACGGCAGGAACAGCTTTGCCAAGGTTGATAATGCCTTTTGTTCCAAACTTTGTAATGAATCGGAATCCCACCCTTTGGTTGATCTTTGCCAAAACCTCCCCTGGAATTTTCTTGACCATTGCCATGGCAAACTTATTCCCAAATTTGATCCCCGCCTGCTTCAATACTTGATCTACAGAAATTCCCGCAAGACAGGCATACACTAGCGTCTGTACTTGGTCACTGTCCGTATCATAACCGCCCATATACGCAAGCCCGGCAATCATGCGCATCTGAACATAAAGAACACTGCTCACATTTGCTGGAATTGTAACAGGAAGCGTAATGATTCCACCGAGACCTGCCAAGAATCCTGACGTAGTACATTTGGCAATCTGATAATTGATAAACTTCTTCGCAGCTGTGTCAATATCCGGGTTTTTCCGCAGATAATCGCCGGCCGTTTCTTCAATCGGCGGGCTTACCATAGCAATGCCTTGTGTTGCCTGTTCATATAGCTTGTCTAACAGCCGCATAACTCCCTCTTGATCAAGTTTTACTCCCATCGTTTATACCTCCAATCAATATCTGATGATTCTAATGGTTCCAAAAAGAGTCTGCAAATTCTGCGAAAACGGAACTCTCCCTTTAAGGATACGATGATTCTCCTCGTCTCAATGTCGCAGAGCACACATATCGGAGCTGCAGCACTTACTTTCAACGAAATCTGGAATCTGCACGGGCGTTCCTCCTCTCGTTCTCTTTTTAGCATAGCATCCGTTTCCTTCCAGAGCAAGGAAATTCTCCCAAAACAGCGGAAGCATCTTCCTGGCTTTGTTCACAGTTTGGTATAGATTTTCGGGTCCATTTCTGCTACACTACGGGAATGCCGCGAGACGGCCGTTGAAAACTTGCGAAAAGAGGCTATTTCATGGACACCCAGCCCATTCCCGCTTCCCCGGCGGAGGAGACGCCGGAGCTGGAAGCTTCCCATATCGAACCTGCCGCGCCGGAGGACGTCTCCAGTCCGGAGACCCCGGAGAAGCCCAAGCGGCGCTTCCGCCTGCCCCAGTGGGTCCGCCAGCGGGTCACCGCCGCCAGGGCGGCCTTCCTGCTGGGACCCTGGCTCTCCTACATCATGGTGGAGGTACTGAACAACAATAACCCCTTCACCGCCCACAGCACGGAGCAGGACCTGCTGAACCTCATCTGGTACTATCTCATCTTCTGGCTCTTCCGGATGATCCTGGGCCGGAAGGTGCTGGCCGGAGGCGTCAGCGCCGTGGTGTGCTTTCTTTTCGGCCTTGCCAACCACTATGTGCTGTCCTTCCGGGGGCGGATCATCTTTCCCTGCGACCTTCTGACCCTGGATACCGCCGCTGTGGTGGCGAAAAGCTATGACTACACGCCGGACAGGCAGATCTGGATCGCCCTGGCGGTACTGGGGGGCTACCTCCTGCTCCTGCTGCTGGCCCACATCGTCTACCATCCCAAGGGCCGCCAGCGCCTGGGACGGAAGCTCCTCTGGGGCAGCGTCGCCGGGATGGTGATCTATCTCTTTGCCTTCTTCTTTACCCCGCTGCTGCCCACCATCGGCATCTATACCCAGCAGTGGCGGACCCAGCAGAACGGTTTCCTGCTGAACTTCACCACCGCCATCCGCTACAGCTTCGTCTCGGAGCCCGATGGCTATGACGCCGACAAGGTGGCCCAGACCGCCCGGAGCTACCGCTCCCAGTCCGTGACGGACGCCGGGGAGCTGCCGGAAAACCTCATCTTCATCATGAACGAGTCCTTTGCGGACCTGACGGCGGCCTTCCCCAACCTGGAGCTCTCGGAGGACCCCCTGGCTTTCTACCACTCCCTGACGAAGAATACCGTCAAGGGCACCATGATCTCCCCCGTCACCGGCGGCGGCACCGCCAACGTGGAGTTTGAGTATCTCACGGGGGATTCCCTGGCGTTCCTGCCCTCCTCCACCGTGGCCTATCAGCTCTACCTCTACGACGGCTGCCCGTCTCTCGTCTCCCAGGCGAAGGATCTGGGCTACCACACCATCGCCTTCCACCCCTACCTCTCCTCCGGCTGGAACCGGACCTCCGTCTACCCCTGGCTGGGCTTTGACGAGGTGCATTTCCAGGAGGATGTGCAGGACCCCCAGTACATCCGGAACTATGTCAGCGATCTCTCGGATTATGAGCAGCTCTTCCGCTGGACGGAGGAGAGCGACGGCCCCACCATGATCTTCAACGTCACCATGCAGAACCACAGCGGCTACTCCCAGGGCTGGAACAACCTCTCCGGGGATGTCACCGTCACCGGCGGGGCCAAGCCCTCCAGCATCACGACCCAGTACTTCTCCCTGATGAAGGAGAGCGACCAGGCCATCCAGGCCCTGGTGGAGCACTACTCCCAGGTGGAGGAGAAGACTCTGATCGTCTTCTTCGGGGACCATCAGCCGCCTTTGGGGAACACCTTCTTTGAGACCCTTTACGGCAAAAAGCTGGATGAGCGGGACCCGGAGGAGGTCCAGCAGGCCTATGAGACGCCGTTTTTCATCTGGGCCAACTATGACATCCCGGAGCAGGACGACCTGCGCATCTCCTCCAACTACCTGGGCGTCCTGGCGGCGGAGGTGGCCGGGCTGCCCCTGACGGGCTACCAGCAGCTGCTCTCCCGACTGATGGATGTGCTGCCGGTGGCCGGCACCGCCGGCTATCTCACGGCAGACGGCCAGGTCACCCAGGAGGCGGAGGAGCTACCGGGCTATGTCCAGTCCCTCTACCGGGAGTATGAACTGGCGGCTTACAACCACCTCTTCGACGAAAAACACCACCCGGAGGATTTCTTCTCCCTGCGGAAATGAGCGAACGCCGGACGGTCCTGAGGCCGTCCGGCGCTTCTTTCCCCTGGCAATCCGGGGCGGGATGTGGTAGAATGGAGGGGAAGATCTCCCGGGAAAGGAGGCGGAGAACATGGACCGGATCATTCTGCACTGCGACCTCAACAGCTTTTTCGCCTCGGTGGAGCTTTTGAGCCGTCCGGAGCTCCGGGCGATGCCGGTGGCCGTCTGCGGCGACCCCAACGCCCGGCACGGCATCATTCTCGCGAAGAACGAGCCTGCCAAGGCCTGCGGCGTTCAGACGGCAGAGACCATCTGGCAGGCCCGGCGCAAATGTCCGGACCTCTACCTCCTGCCGCCCCACCATGACCAATACCGCCTCTACTCCCGGGCCGTCAACGACATCTATGCCCGCTACACCGACCTTGTGGAGCCCTTCGGCATCGACGAGAGCTGGCTGGACCTCACTGGCAGCGCTCACCTCTTCGGCGGGGATCCCAAGGCCATCGCGGATGACATCCGCAGGACCGTCCGGGAGGAGCTGGGACTGACCCTCTCCGTGGGCGTCAGCTTCAACAAGGTCTTTGCCAAGCTGGGCAGTGACTACCGAAAGCCTGACGCCACCACCGTCATCTCCCGGCAAAACTGGCGGGAGATCGTCTGGCCGCTGCCGGTGGGGAGCCTGCTCTTCGCCGGACGGGCCTCCCAGGGGAAGCTCCGCCAGTACGGCGTGGAGACTGTGGGACAGCTGGCCGCCTGCCAACCGGAGATGCTGGAGAGCTTCCTGGGGAAGAACGGCCTGCAGCTCCTCTCCTACGCCCGGGGAGAGGACCGGGAAGCCGTGCGCTCCCGCTTCCAGCAAGAGCCGGTGAAGAGCGTGGGCAACGGCCAGACCTTCCCCCGGGACCTCACCTCCCGCCGGGAGGTACGGGAGGAGCTGACTCTCCTGGCGGACAGCGTCGCCAGCCGCCTCCGCGCCTGCGACCTCTATGCAGGGGGCGTGCAGATCACCTACCGGACGCCGGATTTCCGGAATTTCAGCCGCCAGGCCCAGCTGCCGGCCCCCACCCACCTGATGCGGCCTCTGGCGGACGAATGCATGGAGCTGCTGGAGCGCATCTGGAAACCTCCGGCGCCCATCCGGATGCTCACCGTCACCGCCATCCACCTCACGGAGGAGGGGGACGCCTGGCAGCAGGAGGACCTTTTCACCCCCGTCCCCCAGCAGGAAAAGCAGCAGAAGCAGGAAAAACTGGAGCAGGCCATGGACAGCATCCGGGGCAAATACGGAAAAACTGCCATCCGTTTCGGGGCGTCCCACATCACCAAGGAGGAGGACCCATTGCCATGAATCTCATCGAAGCCAAGAAAGCCCTGCGCAGCGAGGTCCGGGCGGCGGAGCGCGCCCTGCCCCCCCGCTACCGGGCGGAATCCAACGCGGGCATCAACGCCCGGCTCCTAGCCCTGCCGGAATTCCGGATGGCCCAGACGGTCTTCGCCTTTGTGGGTACTGCCCGGGAGATCGACACCGCGGAATTCCTCACCGAGACCCTGCGGCAGGGGAAGCGGCTCTGCGTCCCCCTCTGCACCGGGCCGGGGATCATGGAGCTGCGGAGGATCACAGGCTTTGACGACCTGACCCCGGGAGCTTACGGCATCCTGGAGCCCAAGGCCGACTGCCCCGCAGTGCCTCTGGACGAGATCGATTTTGCCGTGATCCCCTGCGTCTCCTGCGACCGGGAGGGGCATCGCCTGGGCCAGGGCGGCGGGTTCTACGACCGCTTTCTCGCCGCCTACCGGGGACCGGCGTACCTCATCTGCCGGGAGCGGCTGCTGCGCAGCGAGATCCCCATGGAGCCCCACGACGCCATCATCCACTGGGTGGTGACGGAGAAGACCCTCTACGAGGACGGCATCCCAGATCAGATGATCTGACAGCTGTAAAGCAAAATCGCTTTCCATTGATCAACAAAAGAGCTCCCACCGCCTTGAGGCAGTGGGAGTTCTTGCTTTACTTCCGGAAGTAGCGGACGGCGGACTGGAAGAGCTTCATGTCGTAGTCCCCGGGGACGTTCCGGTAGAGGTCCGGTCCGATGCGCTCGCTGTGGCCCATCTTGCCGAGCACGCGGCCATCGGGGCTGGTGATGCCCTCCACGGCCCAGAGGGAGCCGTTGGGGTTCCAGTCGTCATCCAGGGTGGGCTGGCCCGCCTCGTCCACATACTGGGTGGCGATCTGACCGCGCTGGGCCAGATCCCGGAGGAGGGCTTCCGAGGCCAGGAAGCGGCCCTCGCCATGGGAGATGGGGACCGTGTAGGTCTCCCCCACCCGGGCGCCGGAGAGCCAGGGGGAGAGATCGGAGGCCACCCGGGTGCGGACCATCCGGGACTGGTGGCGGCCGATGGTGTTGTAGGTCAGGGTGGGGCAGGCCGCATCGGTGTCGATGATCTTGCCAAAGGGCACGAGGCCCAGCTTGATAAGGGCCTGGAAGCCGTTGCAGATACCCAGCATCAGCCCGTCCCGCTGGTCCAGGAGGGCCATCACCTGCTCCCGGACGGCAGGATTCCGCAGGAAGGCGGTGATGAGCTTGGCAGAGCCGTCGGGCTCGTCGCCGCCGGAGAAGCCGCCGGGCAGGATCAGCATCTGGGCGCTCCGCAGGGCGGCGGCGAAGCCCTCCACACTGCGCTGGACGTCCTCCGCTGTCAGGTTCCGCAGGACGAAGATCTCCGCCTCCGCCCCAGCCTCCCGGAGGGCCCGCGCTGTATCATACTCGCAGTTGGTACCGGGGAAAACGGGGATCAGCGCCTTGGGTCCCGCCGTCCGAAGGGCGGGGGCGGCGCGGTTTTCCGCTGTAAAGGAGATAAGCTGTACAGGTCGTTTCTCTCCGTCGGTTTTCGTGGGATAGACGTCCTCCAGCACGGCCTCGTTCCAGGCGAGAAGGTCGGTGAGGGAAGCGTGCTCCCTCCCCAGGTCGATGGCCTCCTCCGCCGTGGTGACGCCCAGGCGGACGGCGTCCTCCGTCTCCTCCGTCAGCTCCGCCAGGATGGCGCCGGACATGGGGACATACCAATCCCGCTCCCCCTCCGCCCGGAAGCCGATGCGGTTTCCGAAGGCCATCTGCATGAGGCCCTCAGCCATCCCCTGTTCCACGGCCCAGGCGGCCTTTACCTTCCCGGCCCGGGCCAGGGTCAAAAAGCGCTCCCAGGCCGCCCGGATGCCCTCAGGCCCCTCCCCGGTGAAGAGATAGACCGGGTGGCCGGGGGCCTTGAACTCCGGGCTCAGGACCTCTCCCGCCAGGACGGGGGCGATGGCAAAGGACAGCAGAGTGGGCGGCACGTCCCGGTCCAGGAAGGAGCCGGACATGGAGTCCTTGCCGCCGATGGCGGCGCAGCCAAAGTCCAGCTGGGCGTCCAGGGCCCCCAGCAGAGCGGCGAAGGGCTTGCCCCAGCGCCGGGGCTCCCGGCCCAGCTTTTCAAAGAATTCCTGCAGGGTCAGGTACGCCTTGCGGTAGTCGCCGCCGGCGGCGGTGAGCTTGGCGAGAGACAGGCAGACGGACTCCCAGGCCCCCCGGTAGGGGTCCCGCTCCATCCGCCGGGGATCAAAGCCCCAGGCCATGACACTGCCCTGGTCCGTGTGCTGCCCCGGCAGCACCGGAAGCAGCGCCGCCATGGCCTGAGCGGGGGTCCGCTGATGCTTTCCGCCGTAGGGCATCAGGAGGCTCCCGGCGCCGATGCTGGCGTCAAAGCGCTCGGTGAGGCCCCGGCGGGAAGCACTCTCCAGGCTGCCCGCCATCTCGCGGAGGGTCGCAGGGGCCTTGGGGGTCTCCCCTGCCGGTGCGCCGGCAGAGACGGCGGTGTGCTTGGCGGCACCATTGGTGTCCAGGAAGGCCCGGGAGAGGTCCACGATGGTCTTTCCCCGCCAGCGCATCACCATCCGGGGCTCCTCCGTCACCACGGCCACCCGGTAAGCCTCCAGGTTCTCCCGCTGGGCGGCAGCCAGGAAGGCCGCCTCGTCCTCCAGGGCCAGGACCACGGCCATCCGCTCCTGGGACTCGGAGATGGCAAGCTCCGTGCCGTCCAGACCGTCGTACTTCTTGCGGACGGCGTCCAGGTCGATGGCAAGACCGTCCGCCAGCTCGCCGATGGCCACGCTGACGCCGCCGGCGCCGAAATCGTTGCAGCGCTTGATGAGGCGGGTGACGTTCCCGTCCCGGAAGAGGCGCTGGAGCTTCCGCTCCTCCGGGGCGTTGCCCTTCTGGACTTCGCTGGCCATGGTCTGGAGGGACTTGGCGTCGTGCCGCTTGGAAGAGCCGGTGGCCCCGCCGATGCCGTCCCGGCCGGTGCGTCCGCCCAGCAGGACCACCACATCCCCGGGGGCAGGACGCTCCCTGCGGACGTTGCCCGCCGGGGCGGCGGCCACCACGGCGCCGCATTCCAGGTGCTTGGCGACGTAACCCTCGTGATAGACCTCCGCCACATGGCCGGTGGCAAGGCCGATCTGGTTGCCGTAGGAGGAGTAGCCCGCCGCCGCGGTCTGGCAGAGCTTCCGCTGGGGAAGCTTGCCGGAAAGGGTCTCACTGAGGGGCTTGCGGGGGTCACCGCAGCCGGTGACACGCATGGCCTGGTGGACATAGGCCCGGCCGGAGAGGGGGTCCCGGATGCAGCCGCCGATGCAGGTGGCCGCCCCGCCGAAGGGCTCGATCTCCGTGGGGTGGTTGTGGGTCTCATTCTTGAACATCAGGAGCCAGTCCTGCTCCTCCCCATCCACCTTTGTGGGAACGTGGATGGAGCAGGCGTTGATCTCCTCGCTCTCGTCCAGCTCCGGGAGCTGGCCCCGCTTTTTGAGGACCTTGGTTCCCAGGGTGGCGATGTCCATCAGGGTCTGGGGACGCCTCGCGGCCTTTTCCTCCCCATAGACCTCCTGCCGGAGGGCAAGGTAGCGGTCATAGGCCGCCTGAACGGCGGGGTCCTCCGCCGTCACCCGGTCCAGATGGGTGGAGAAGGTGGTGTGGCGGCAGTGATCGGACCAGTAGGTATCCACCACACGGAGCTCCGTGACGGTGGGGTCCCGGCGCTCCGTGTCCCGGAACCAGGTCTGGAGAAAGGCCAGGTCGTCGCCATCCATGGCGAGGCCCATCCTCTCCCCCAGAGCGGTGAGACCGGAGGCATCCAGGGCGGTGAAGCCCGTGAGAACCGCCACATCTGCCGGGACGGCGGTCTCTTGCCGCAGGGTCTCGGGCAGTTCCAGGGAAGCCTCCCGGCTCTCCACAGGGTTGATGACGTAGCCCTTCACAGCGGCCGCGTCCTCCGCCGTCAGGGTGCCGTAGAGAACGTAGACCTTGGCGGTGCGGACGGTGGGGCGCTCCCCCTGACTCAGAAGCTGGACGCACTGGGCGGCGGAGTCCGCCCGCTGGTCAAACTGCCCCGGCAGGGGCTCCACGGCAAAGATGGCCGCGGCATCCGGGGCGGAAAGCGCCTCCGTGACGGTATCCAGCTGGGGCTCTGAGAGGACGGTGCCCTTCACCCGCTGGAAAAGGCTCTCGTCCAGCCCCTCCAGGTCGTAGCGGTTCAGGACCCGCAGGCGCTCCAGGCCCGCCAGGCCCAGAAAGGTCCGGCAATCCGCCAGGAGCTTGGCGCTCTCCGGGTCCAGGCCCGGCTTCTTCTCCACGAAAACTCGGTACAGCATCTCAATCCTCCCAGGCTTTCAGGGCCTTGGCCCCGATGTCTTTCCGGCAGTAACGGTTGGCAAATCGAACGCCCTCCGCCAGGCGGTAGGCTTCCCGGACGGCTTCCGGCAGGGTCACCGCCGCGGCGGTGACGCCCGCCACCCGGCCGCCGGCGGTCACGAGAACGCCGTCTTTCTCCCTGGCTCCGGCGATGTAGGTGTGGGCGGCGGCCTCCGGCGTCATGGTCAGGGGGAAGCCGGTCTCATACTTCCCGGGATAGCCCTGGGAAGCCAGCACCACGCAGCAGGCGGAGCGCCGGGAGAACTTCACCTCGGTCTCCGCCAGAGTCCCCGCCGTGCAGGCCTGCATCACGGTGAGAAGGTCGCTCTCCATCAAGGGAAGGACCACCTGGGTCTCCGGATCGCCGAAGCGGCAGTTATACTCGATGACCTTAGGGCCGTCGGGGGTCAGCATCAGCCCGAAGTAGAGGCAGCCCCGGAAGGGACGGCCCTCCGCCGCCATGGCCCGGACAGTGGGCAGGAAGATGGTCTCCCGGCAGGTCTCGGCAATGGCGGGGGTATAGTAGGGGTTGGGCGCCACGGTGCCCATGCCGCCGGTGTTGGGGCCGGTGTCTCCGTCCCCGGCCCGCTTATGATCCATGGAGGAGACCATGGGCTTGACGGTGACACCGTCCGTGAAGCAGAGGACGGAGACCTCCGGGCCTGTCAGGAACTCCTCGATGACCACCCGGTCGCCGGAGGCGCCGAAGACCTTGTCCTCCATCAGGGAGTGGACGGCGGCCCTGGCTGCTTCCCGGGTCTCCGCGATGACCACGCCCTTGCCCAGGGCCAGACCGTCGGCCTTCACCACGATGGGAAGACTACAGGTCTCCAGATAGGCACAGGCGCTCTCCGGGGTGGAGAAGGTCTCGTAGCGGGCCGTGGGGATGCCGTACTTTTGCATCAGGTCCTTGGCAAAGGCCTTGCTGCTCTCGATGACGGCGGCCCTGGCGTCCGGACCGAAACAGGGGATGCCCGCCGCCGTCAGGGCGTCCACCGCCCCCAGGGCCAGGGGATCGTCCGGGGCCACCACGGCGTAATCCACGCCGTGGGAGAGGGCAAACGCCACCTGGGCAGGGATGTCCTTGGCCCCGATCTCCGGGACAGGGACGGCCTCCCTCATGCCGGCGTTGCCGGGGAGGGCATAGATCACCTCCACCGCCGGGTTTTCCTTCAGCTTGCGGATGATGGCGTGCTCCCGCCCGCCGCCGCCGATGACCATGAGCTTCATAGACTGCCTCCTTGCAGAAACGTAGCTGCCCGGCGGAGCGCGCCGGGCAGCTGGGGTCAGTCCCCCAGATTTTTGTTGAAGATGCGGACGGTCCCGCCCACATTGGCATAGAGGGAGATCTTATTCTCCGGATCCAGGGCCGCCCAGACTGCCTCCGGCTCCGGCAGGTCGATGGCCATAGGCTCACCCTGGAAACTGGGCAGCGGATCGCCGTCCCCCTGATAGGTGCTGAGAAAACGGCCCTCCCCTGCCCCGCAGGGGGGATAGGCGAAGAAGTCCCGGCGGCAGCTGCCGTCCGCCTCCCGCCGCAGGATGGACATCCGAAAACTGCCGTCGGCTGCCAGCAGGGTGGAGATGCGGGGGGTGTAGTTGGGGGCGTCGGGCTCAAACTCCCGGGTGGCCAGGGCCTCCTCCCAGGACTTGCCCGCGAGGAGGTAGTCCCGGATGGTGTCCGTCTGGTCGCCGTTGGTGACAAGGAGGGTATCCCCCACCCGGCGGACCGGATGGTAGATGATCAGGCTGGGGTCCTCCAGCTTCGTGGGGTCATAGGCCTCCGTGCGGATGCCGTCCTCCGTGGGGACGAAGACACGGTTCCGGGAGTTTGCGCTGCGGCCCATGATGAAGTAGTAGACCCGGTCCCGGCCCACGGCGATGCCCCGTCCGGGGTAGCTGGTCTCACGCAGGAACTGCAGGAAGTCTCTCATACGCTTTCCCTCTCTTTCACGATCTCAGCGGAGAGCATCTCCGCCGCCTGGGGCAGGAGCTGCCACTCCGCCTCCTCCATCACCCGGTGCTGCAGGGCCTCCGGCGTGTCGCCGGGGCAGACGGCCACCGCCTTCTGGAGGAGGATCTCTCCCCCGTCCGGGATGGCGTTCACAAAGTGGACGGTCGCCCCCGTCACCTTGACGCCCTTGGCCAGGGCGGCCTCATGGACCTTCAGACCGTACATCCCCTTCCCGCAGAAGGACGGGATCAGGGAGGGGTGAACATTCAGGATGCGCCGGGGCCAGCGGGCGGTGAAGTCCGGCGAGAGGATGGTGAGGAAGCCCGCCAGGATGACAAGGTCCACCCGGTGCTCGGCAAGAAGCTGCGAAAGGGCGGTCTCAAACGCCTCCCGGCCCCCCAGGGCCTTGGGTGCCAGGGTCTCCCCCGGGATGCCGAAGCGCTGAGCCCGCGCCAGGGCGTAGGCCCCCTTCCGGTCTGAGACCACAAGGACGATCTCCCCATGGGGGATGCGCCCCTCGCTCCCGGCGTCCAGCAGAGCCTGGAGATTTGTGCCGCCGCCGGAGACCAGCACCGCGATCCTTGCCTTTTCCATGCTTCCTCCCCTTTCAGATGAGGGCGATCTTTTCCTCCCCGGGGACGATCTCCCCCAGGACGTAGGCGTCACAGCCGCCCGCGCGCAGGGCGCGGAGGGCGGCGTCCGCCGTCTCAGGGCTGACCATCAGGGTCATGCCGACGCCCATGTTGTAGGTGTTGAACATATCCCGCTCCGGGATCTCCCCCGTCCGCTGCAGCAGGGGGAAAATGGCGGGGGTCCGGACATCCCCCTTTTCGATCCGGGCGCAGAGGCCCTCCGGGATCGAGCGGGGGATATTCTCATAGAAGCCGCCGCCGGTGATATGGCTGACGCCGTGGACCTCCGCCGCCGCGATGGCGGCCAGGACCGGCTTCACGTAGATCACCGTGGGAGTCAGCAGGGCCTCCCCCAGGGTGGTGCCCAGCTCCGGGACGTACTGCCCCAGGTCGGCGCGCTCCACGTCAAAGACCTTCCGCACCAGGGAGTAGCCGTTGGAGTGGAGGCCGCTGGAGGGCAGGGCCAGGATCACATCCCCCGCCCGCATGGCGGCGGAGTCCAGGATGGCGTCCTTCTCCACGATGCCCACGGAGAAGCCAGCCAGGTCATAGTCCTCCGGGGCCATGGTGCCGGGGTGCTCGGCGGTCTCGCCGCCGATGAGGGCGCAGCCCGCCTGGCAGCAGCCCTCCGCCACGCCGGAGACCAGCTCCTCCACCCGGGCGGGGTCGTTGCGTCCGATGGCCAGGTAATCCAGGAAGAAGAGGGGCTTTGCCCCGCAGCAGATGATGTCGTTGACGCACATGGCCACGCAGTCGATGCCCACGGTGTCGTGTTTTCCCATGAGCTGGGCGATGCGCTGCTTGGTGCCCACACCGTCGGTCCCGGAGACCAGGACGGGCTGGCGCATCCCGGCGGTATCCGGGGCGAAGAGGCCGCCGAAGCCGCCGATGCCGGAGAGGACGCCGGGGGTAAAGGTCCGCTCCACGTGCTTTCTCATGCGCTTCACGCCCTCATACCCGGCCTCGATGTCCACGCCCGCCTGGCGGTAGCTTTCCGAATAGCTTCTCATGCTTCCTCCCTCTCGCTGATGGGACACTCAAAGCGGTCCTTGCCGCCAGGCTCCGGCAGGGCGGTGGGATAACCGCCGCCGAAGCAGGCGGTGCAGAAGCCGCTGGTGCTGTCAGCTAATTTTACCACATTTTCAAGGCTGAGGTAACCCAAAGAATCCACGCCGATGATCTTTGCGATCTCTTCCACGCTGTGGTGGGTGGCGATGAGCTTGTCCTTGTCGTCGATGTCCGTGCCGTAGTAGCACTCCGAGATGAAGGGCGGGGCGCTGACCCGCATGTGGATCTCCCGGGCTCCGGCCTTCCGGAGAAGGTCGATGGTCCGGCGGCAGGTGGTGCCCCGGACGATGGAGTCATCGATGAGGACCACCCGCTTCCCCGCCACCACGGAGCGGATGGGGTTCAGCTTGATGCTGACCTCGCTCTCCCGCAGGGCCTGGGTGGGGGAAATGAAGGTCCGGCCGATGTACTTATTCTTGATGAAGCCCATGCCGTAGGGGATGCCGCTCTGCCGGGCGTAGCCCAGGGCGGCGTCCAGGCCGGAATCCGGCACGCCGATGACCACATCCGCCTGCACCGGATGCTCCAGGGCCAGGAAGGCCCCGGCCCGCTGCCGGGCCACGTGGACGGAGCTGCCGTCGATGACGGAGTCCGGCCGGGCAAAGTAGATGAACTCAAAGACGCAGAGGCTCTTGGGGACCTTGCCGCAGTGGGTCTCGATGCTGCGAAGGCCCTTCCCGTCCGCTACCACGATCTCACCGGGACGGAGATCCCGGAGGAACCGGGCGCCGATGGCGTCCAGGGCGCAGCTCTCCGAGGCGAAGACCACGCTGCCGTCCCGGAGCTCCCCCATGCAGAGGGGGCGGAAGCCGTGGGGGTCCCGGACGGCGATGAGCTTTGAGGGGGAAGAGATCACCAGGGAGTAGGCCCCCTCCAGCCGCTCCATGGCGGCGGAGACCGCTGCCTCGATGGAGGGGTGGCGCAGCCGCTCCTGGACGATGAGGTAAGCGATGACCTCGCTGTCTGTGGTGGTCTGGAAGATAGAGCCCTGGCTCTCCAGCTCCCGGCGGAGGGCGTGGGAGTTGGTGAGGTTTCCGTTATGGGCCAGGGCCATGCGGCCCTTGTAGTGGTTCACCAGGATGGGCTGGACGTTGCGCTGGTTGTCGCTGCCGGTGGTGCCGTAGCGGACGTGGCCCACGGCGATGCTCCCCTGCCCCAGGGAGGTAAGGCGCTCCGGGCGGAAGACATCCCCCACCAGACCCACGTCCCGGTAGGCCCGGATGACCCCGTCGTCGTTGACGGCGATGCCGGCACTCTCCTGCCCCCGGTGCTGGAGGGAGTAGAGGGCATAGTAGGCAAGGCTGGCGACGTCTCCCCGCTCCGGCAGGCGGACGCCGAAGACGCCGCACTCTTCGTGGAGGTGACGGTCCATGTTACTCACCGTCATGGGCCAGGAGGCGGCGCATGACCTCGGCATAGGCATCCTCCACCCCGCCCATGTCCCGGCGGAAGCGGTCCTTGTCCAGCTTCTCCCCGGTCTTGGCGTCCCAGAGGCGGCAGGTGTCGGGGCTGATCTCGTCCGCCAGGACGATCTGGCCCTGGGCGGTCTTGCCGAACTCCAGCTTGAAGTCCACGAGGGTCACGCCGCAGTCCGCCCAGAAGGCCTTCAGCACGTCGTTGACGGCGAAGGCGTACTTCTTGATGAGCTCGATCTCCTGCCAGCTGGCAAGGCCCAGGGCCACAGCGTGGTAGGCGTTCAGAAGGGGGTCGTGGAGGTCGTCGTTCTTATAGGAGAACTCGATGGTAGGCTCCGGGAAGACGATGCCCTCCTCCACCCCGTAGCGGGAGGCGAAGTGCCCGGCGGAGAGATTGCGGATGATGACCTCCAGGGGCACGATGCTGACCCTGCGCACCAGGGTATCCCGCTCCGAGAGCTCCTTCACAAAGTGGGTGGGGATGCCGGCCTTCTCCATCCGGGCCATGAGGCGGTTGGTCATCTGGTTGTTGATGACGCCCTTGCCCACGATGGTGCCCTTCTTCAGGCCGTCCAGAGCGGTGGCATCGTCCTTATAGCTGACAATGACGAGTTCCGGGTCATCGGTGGCGTAGACCTTCTTGGCCTTTCCCTCGTAGAGCTGTTCACGCTTTTCCATGGCTGTTTTCCTCCTAATTATCCTTGAAATCGTTCCATGAGTTCCTGATCCTTGGCAAGGACCGCGGCCTTCTCCCGCTGCCGGGCCTCCCCCAGCTTCCGGGCCAGGGCTTCGTCCGTCACCGCCAGGATCTGGACGGCCAGCAGGGCGGCGTTCTTCCCCCCGTCCACGGCCACCGTGGCCACCGGGATGCCGCTGGGCATCTGGACCGTCGCGAGCAGGGCGTCCATCCCGGAGAAGGCCCCGCCCCCGCAGGGGATGCCGATGACCGGCAGGGTGCAGTTGGCGGCCAGGGCTCCCGCCAGATGGGCCGCCATCCCGGCAGCGGCGATGAGACAAGAAAATCCGCTCTCCCGCGCCGACGCGGCAAACTCCCTTGCCTCGTCCGGACAGCGGTGAGCGGACAGGACCCGCACCTCCACCGGTACCTCATATTCCCGCAGCACGGCCACAGCCTTCTCCGCCACCGGCAGATCGCTGGCGCTGCCCATGACAACGGCGACTTTGCCCATCCCGGCTCCCTCCTTCCGACGGAAGCGGCGCCCCCGTCCTTAGAAAAATTGATGACTTGATAATAGCATATAAGTATTACCTTTGCCAAGAGGGGAAGTACCCGAAGAAACGCCAAAAATAGGTACGACCTTTTGCCGCTTTCCATGAAGGTCTGAAGACCTCCGCCGGATCGGCGGAGGTCTTCAGCGGCAGAAACGCTCTTCCCTTTTCCCGGCGCGGAAGCCTCCGACGGGTCCGGTTACTCCCCCAGGGCGGAGCCCTGTACGAGGCCGTCCGCCTCGAAGCGGCGGCGCATGGTGTTGAGGACCGCCTTCTTGTCGGCGCTCCAGAGAGGGGCCAGGAGGCGGCGCTTGTCGCCGTCCCCGGTGAGGCGGTGGATGACCACAGACGGCGGCAGCACCCGGAGGCAGTCCTCCAGAAGGCCGAAATACTCCTCCCGCTCCAGCGGCCGCACCCGGCCCGCGGCGTACTCCGCCGCGAGGTCCGTGCCATCCAGGACGTGGAGCAGGTGGAGCTTCACCCCGTCCGCCCACTGCCCCACGTAGCGGGCGCTTGCGATCATGTCCTCCCGGGTCTCGCCGGGGATGCCCAGGATCAGGTGGACGATGACCTCGATGCCCCGCACCCGCAGAGCCCGGACGGCCTCCTCGAAAACCGGGAGTTCATAGCCCCGGCGAAGGTAGGCGGCACTTTCGGGATGGATGGTCTGCAGGCCCAGCTCCACCCAGACGGGCTTGCGGCGGTTCAACTCTGCCAGGAGGTCCAAAATCTCCGGCGGCAGGCAATCCGGCCGGGTGGCGACGGACAGGGCCACCACCTCCTCCGGCTCCATGGCCGCCTCAAAGAGGGGCCGCAGGTACTCCGCCGGGGCGTAGGTATTAGTGAAGCTCTGGAAGTAGGCGATGTAGCGCCCCTCCCCCTCCTTGCCGTGAAGGCGGGCCTTGGCCCGCCGGAGCTGGGATGGGATGTCCCCGGTCTCGGCAAAGGCCCCGGCCCCATCGCAGAAGAGGCAGCCCCGGGTGCCCAGGGTGCCATCCCGGTTAGGGCAGCCGCAGCCGGAGGAAAGGGAGAGCTTGTAGACCTTACCGCCGAAGCGGCGGCGCAGCTCCTCGTTGAGGCTGTGGTAGTACATTGCTCTCCCCTCCCTCCGGAAAAATCACCCGGCGTCCGCCAGGGTCATGGTGTAGTCCATGGTGAAAAGATACGTGTCTGTCCCCTCCAGGGGGGTGATGAAGGTGCCGGAATCGCCGGAATACCCTACGAAGCTGCTCTTGCTGCTGATCTCCACCCCATGTACGGTCTCCTGAAAGGACTCCGTCGGATTGGACTGGATGCGGTCGATGACGGCATTCACCGCATCCCTGTCCAAAAGCCCTACCCCAGGTTGGGCCTGGGCGAAGGCCAGGGTCGCAAGGATGCGGACCGTGGTTGGCACCACGAAAAAGGTATCTCCCTCCGCCCGGAAGGAGATGGTGACACCGGTCATCCTGCCGCTGCCGTCCTCCGTGAAGTGCAGCTCCGGCTGGGAAAGCCCCACGCCGTCCAGGGAGATCACCATCGTGCCCTCCGGCTCCTTCCAGCTGCCGTCCTGGTTCAGAAAACTCGCCGTTTCGGGATCGTAGTACGCCGCCAGGTAGTTATAGTTTTCGCAGAACTCCGCCACCGTGATCTCGCCCCGGTGAGGCGGCCGCTGGGCTGCGGCCAGCCCCAGGGAAAGCCCGCCGATGAGCACAAGGCAGGCGGCGACAAAACTCCCGACCCGCAGGAGCACTTTCCCCTCCCGGAGCCGGAGGGCGCTGTCCTCCTCCCAGGGCAGGGTCTCTCCCTGATCGCAGGCCTTGTAGCTCTTCCAGAGACGGTAGAGGTGGACGATGGGGATGTTCAGCCCCAGACCGTAGAGGAAAACATTCCAGGTTCGCAACAATCCCGCCGGGTAGGAAAGCCGCTCCTCCTCCCGGTCGGTGACGGAGAGGCCCAGGACCCACTTGCCCAGGGTGGTTCCGAAAACGCGCAGCAGCAGCGGCTCCAGGAAGAGCATCATCAGCACCGCTATGATCCCAGCCAGCACCTCAGAACCGCCGCTCCTCTGGCTGATGTTCACCCGGAAGACCGCCGTCAGCAGAATGTCCCAGAGGAGACTGTAGACCGTAAGATCCATCCACCGCGCCAGGAAGCGGCGGATGGGGGACGTCACCTTGGGCTCCGCGTCCTCCCGGGGGAGGTCCGGCGCCCCGCCGGGACGGCGGGAGAGCTCGTCGAGATAGCGCTGGGCATCCAGGTCCTCGTAGCGGACCTGGGCCTCCCGCAGCTCCCGGCAGACGGCCTCGGACTGGCTGAGGGCCGTCCGCTCCCCGGCGATACCGGCGAGGCGCCGGGTCATCAGCTCCTCCAGGGGGAGGGAGCCATCCTTGGCCGCCTTGATGTCCGCCAGGGACACCCCCAGCAGCCGCAGCAGCTTGATGCGCTTCAGGGTCTCCAGGTCCTCCTCGGAGTAGTCCCGGTAGCCGTTCTCCCGCCGCTCCGGGGAGAGAAAGCCCTCCGTCTCATAGTAGCGGATGTTGGCCCGGCTCATGCCGCTCAGCGCCTCGATCTCTTTGATGGTCATGCTGTTTGCCCACCTTTCCTTGGGTTTTGCCGCCATTCTACAGGGTAAAGGGACTTGACAGTCAAGTCTTTTCGGAAAATTTCCGGAAAATTCTCGTCTTTTCCCCCAGTTTACCATATCCCGTCCCGGAAGAAAAGAAGAAAAGCGCCCGCCGCTGTACAGCGGCGGGCGCTCCTTTCAGCTGGCTCCCTTGGCCCGGAAGGTATCGGCGATGACCTGGAGCCGGACACCGCCGCCCTCGGCGGCCTCCGCGGGATAGCGGCAGAGGACCGCAAAGGTCCCGTAACCCCCTTCATAGAAGCAGACATGGAGGACGGTCTTGCCGTCGTCCCCCAGCAGGTCGCCCTGCTTGCCCTCCACCAGTGGGATGGTCTCGGCGTCCCGGATCTTCGCCTGGGCCTCCGCCAGGTCGGACGCACCCACCACCCGGACTTCCAAACGGATGTCATGGTTGGTGGCGTAGCGCCAGAGATCGGCGTCAGCGTCCTTCTCCCAGCCCTGGGGCAGGTAGAGATACCAGCCGTTCCCCCGGTAGCGGGTGAAGGTCTCGCTCTGCTCCTGGCCCTCCAGGTAGTAGGAGATGGTCTTCGCGTAGGGCATGGCCTCCCAGGGTCCCTGGTAGGAACGGATCTTCCAGCCGTCCGTCTCCCAGCCCAGGGTCAGGCAGTCGCTGCCGTACCAGAGCCAGGCGCTCTCACCGGTGGTCTCACCATAGTCCGCCTGGAAGTAACCGGGGCCAAAGTCCGAGGTGAAGTTATAGTAGGCGTCGGTCTCCGGCAGGTAGCAGACGCCGCTCCGGTCCCAGAGGTCGGCAGTGGTGATGCCGGCGTACTCCGTCAGCGTTTCGTCCACAGTCTTCGCCGGGATGCGGTGGATGGGGACCGGCATCTCCCCCAGAGTTTCCTTGTCGAAGGGCCAGTTATCCAGGGCCGTCAGGGCCTGGAACTCCGCTTCCGTGATCTCCCCCGCCTCTCCCGGGAAATAAGCGAGGAAGTCCACGAAGTCCAGGTCCCGGACATTCTGATAAGAGGAGAGGAAGAAACCGTTGACGGGCGTCGCATAAACGACGTTGTTTGCTTCCTCCCGGTAGCCGCACAGCCATTCGTTGAGCTGGGCCAGCTCCTCGTCTGTCATAGCCCGGCGGGTCTCCCCCAAGAGGGTCATCTCCACGCTGAGCGTCGTCCCCGCGTAGCGGATCTGCAGCCGGGTCTGGTCCATTCCCAAGCGGTAGCTGCCGCCCTGCTGGATGCTCTCTGGGACAGCCCCCTGGTAGCCAGCGGCTTTCAGCTGCTGAAGATAGGCCATTCCCTGCTCATCGCTGACGCCGGTGACCGTGACGCTGCCCAGCCCGTGCTGGCGGGAGAAATCCGCCAGGAAGGCCGCAAGGTCCGCCACCTTCTCCGCCTGGACGCTCTGGGTGACCAGGGCCGGGGCCTCCCCCGCCAGACGGAAGCTCTCCGCCATCCGCTCCATCACCTGGGGCTCAATGGCAACGTTGGGGTCCCCGCTGCGCTCCAGGCTGTCCGGCTGCCAGCGGAGCCAGATCCGCCAACTGCAGCTCTCGTCCTTGCCGGAATAGAAGTAGTAGCGCTCCTGCAGGCCGTCCCCCTCCCGCTGCCAGATGGCGCCGGTTCCCATGGTGGTGATGAAGCCCTGCTCCGCCGCCACGGTGAACTGATCCTCTACCGGGCCGGTGAAGCGGTCGATGGTGAACACAGATCCGGAGCCGTAGGAAGAGCTCCACTCCCAGTGTCCGTGGCTGCCAAGGTCCGCTTCCGTGCTGGTCTTGGCCCAGCCGCTCTCAGGGATGTAGCAGTAGAACCCGTCCTCGCCAAAGGCGTCATCATAGCACCGCACCGGGAAGTTTCCCTGGCCCAGGCCCAGCTCTGAGCCCCAGTCCTCCAGGGCCAGGGGTTCCGGCAGGGCATTGGTGGTGACGTACCAGTCCTCCAGGGCCTCCTCCGGGCTGGCGTGATCGCCCAGGAACTCCAGATAGGGGTCCACGCCGCTCTCCTTCTGGAGGATCACATAGCGGCCGTCGGACTCCCGCTGCCGCACGATCAGAAGCTCGCTGCTCTCGTCGCAGTACCAGCCATCCTCCGTCAGGGACTGTCCCCCGGCGGTGACAATCCGGTCCCCGGCCTCGTTGGTGGGCTGATAGGCCAGCGCCAGGGTCCAGACCTCCAGGGTCCCCTCCGGGTCCCGGCCCGTGAGGCTCCCCCGCAGGGTCAGGGACTCCACCCGGACGTCCTTCAGGGTGTCCGTCACAGAGTGGTACGCCGCATCGGCCCCCTGCGCTCCGCTTTCGTCGTAAACATCGTAGGTGATCTCTCCGGCCTTGGCCTCGTTGACCCGGGAGAGGGCATACTCCTCCATGCTGGCGTAGCTGCCGCTCTGCTCCTCCGTCAGGCGGAAGACCCAGGCGAAGAAATCCATGCCGGAGGCCTCTTCCTGATAGCCCAGGGCCAGGTAGGTCTCGCCATTCTTCCCGGCCAGGAGCCAGAGGAGGTTGGGCTGGCCGTCGGCGGTGTCCTCCGCCTGGAAGGCCCAGACCGAAGCGCAGCTCCGGCGGAGCTCGGCGGCGCTCATACCATCCACCCAGCCGAAGGAGCCGCTCTCCTCCGAGCGGAAGCGGGCGTCGAAGCTATCCTGACTCAGGTTCTGATCCGCCTGCTCCGTATAGAGGACATCGCTGCCATCCCGGCGGAGGGTCACGGTGCCGTTCTCCCCCACCAGAACACGGGGCAGACCTTCCCAGTCCGCGCCCAGTTCAGGGTCGGAGTAAAGCATCTCCCCCAGGCTAAAATCCTTCCCGAGGGGGTCTGCGACGCTCCTGGGATTCACGCCGCAGGCGGCGATGAGGGCCACGCAGAGGACCCCCGCCAGCAGCAGCGCCCAGGTCTTGGGCCGCCGGAAGCGCAGCAGGTTCTCGATGCGGCTCTTGGGGTCCCCCTCGCCAAAGGCCAGGGGCGCTCCTGCCAGGATACGCCGCCCGGTGGCGAGACTCAGCAGGGATGCCGAGTAGTCCGCCCGGACGCCGTCCCCCAGCTGCCGGATAACGGCCTCGTCGCAGCGCATCTCCATGTCCCGGCCGGAGAGCAGGAAGCTGAGCCAGACCAGGGGATTGAACCAGTGGAGGCAGAGTGCTGTAAAGCTCAGAAGCTTCACTGCCGGGTCAAAGCGACGGACGTGGCACTGCTCGTGGAGGATGATGTAGCCCCGCTCCCCCTCTGCGAGGGTGGATGGCAGATAGATCCTGGGCCGCAGGACCCCCATGACGAAGGGGGAGTCGATGTGATCGGCGAGATAGATGTTGTCCCGGAGCCGCACAGCCCCCACGATGCGGCGCCGCAGGCGGCAGAGGGAGACCAGACTATAACCCAGCATCCCGATGACGCCAATGAGCCACGCCCAGGCGGCGACCTCCGACAGTGAGGGGAGGGCAGACTTGGCGGCGGGTGCCGTCTCGTCCTGGGAGGGCTGAACGGCAGGAGTCACAGGTTCTGGGTCTGTCACCGGCATCACGGGTACTGCAGGCGTCGCCGGGGTCTCCTCTGCCCCAGTGGTCAGGTTCTCACGCACCGCGGGCAGGTACTCCACGGTGCTGATCCCCGGCGTGGCCGCCCGGACCGGGGCGTCCACCGCCCCGAAAAGGGAGATGCCCGCCGTCAGGCTCACCGGGCAGAGGAGCCGGAACAGCACCACCGCCCAGAGAGCGTAAGAGAAGACCTTCGGTGCCCGGCGCAGCAGGAAGCGGGCCAGCAGCACCACCAGGATCACGGCGCTGGCCGTCAGGCTCATGTTGAGCACAGTGGGAAACAGCGCCTCCGTCAGAAAAGCGTTCATTCCTCACCCCTCCTGTTCCGCTCAATGAGCCGCTGCAGTTGGTCGATCTCCTCCTCTGTCAGCTTCTTCCGGCGGGTGAAGGCCGTCAGGAACGCCGGGAGGGAACCGGAAAAGGTCTCCTCCACAAACTGCTCGCTCTGCCGGGCGGCGTACTCCTCCCGGCTCAGGCGGGAGGTCACGACGCCCCCCTCATTCTGAAAAATGCCCTTCTCGCACAGGCGCTTCAACACCGTGTAGGTGGTGGATTTCTTCCACTCCAGCTCCCGCTCCGCGAGATGCACCAATTCCGTGGAGCTGATGGGCTCGCCGTCCCAAATGAGCTCCGCAAAGCGGCTCTCCACCGGCCCCAGTCTCAGATCAGCCATAGGCTCCTCCTTCCGGTCTACAGTCGTTAGACCTTCGTTGTACCGCCAGTCTACTTCATGTAGACCCGTTTGTCAAGAGGAAAATTGCTCTTCCTGACACACCTGCGCAAAAAAAACGCCCTGCAAAGAAAACGGTCCTTTATAACCGTTGACTTACGTTGCAAAACACAACATTGTCTGGAACTAAAACACATCTGATTTGGAAGCCCTCTTCCCAACGGTTTAACGACACACACGAAGACAGTCCTTCGCAGCGTCCCGGAAGAAGTGAACCACAACAGTCATTTCCCTCGAGAGGAAATACGCCCTTGCGGGACCATGGTCCTGCAAGGGCGGTAAGCGTCAAAGCTAACGGCGACTTGCGGTAAATTGAATAGCGTGAAAGAATACTCCTGTATAGTAGCGGATAGTATATGCGAGTCGCGTATACT
>SFLD01000021.1 GCA_004553545.1 Clostridiales bacterium
AACGGGGATTTTAAGCAGTTTCTGCAGCCATCATCCATTGTCTGACGCAATGGCTACTTACATTTGGCAGTGGACAACTCCAACGATTACTGATCCGTATAACCAATACTTTATGTATCAGCTTCATTACCTTGAAAGCCCGCCCAAAATTGCTGTAGATCCTAAGAATTATAAATGTGAAAACTGCAGTGAACATGAAACAATTTACAGTGTTTTGACACAGGGCCTATAATAACTTCATAAGGAGCCGCCCATGCTATCTTATTTAGAAAATACGTTTGCTATCGCACTGCGATTGATGTTGCGGTTGCGGCCGGGATCGACTGCGATGATGATCCTTCTGGCACTGGTCTCCGGTGCCATCTGCGCAGGGCGGGTCCGGTCTCGGAAGGTTCGGCGAATTTTCCTCTGGGCCCTGCCCCTGGGGGCGGCGGCGTTGGAGGTCCTGGAGCTACTGCTGGTGCCCCTAGACCGGGGCGGAAACTGGGGCCTGGCGGCGGGATTCTGCGCCGCTATAGTGGCACTCTTCTGGTTGAGTTTTGCCACAGTTTCCCTTATCTTCTGGCAGGAAAGAAAAAACGACAAGTAACGAGCTGCCGTCAAGGCCAGCTTCTACCTGGCCCAGGAGACGCTGCTCCGCATGGCGGAGAGCGTGCAGTGACCCTCTCCCGGGGCGTCCTCCCAGCGCCCCGCCCGCCCCGCCGCGTTCGCGGCGGGGCGTTTCCCCCCTGTAACGGAAAAGTTGCGGGGAAAATTTCCAGATGTCAAACGGGGCTTGCTGGACAGAAGGGGCGGCGGATGCTACGCTGAGGGTACCTCAACCACCACAACGGAGAAAGGACGGTCACGATGATGGAATGGATCTTTTGGCCCACGCGGGTCAGCTATGCCAACGATCCGGTCGGCACGGTGCTTGTGGGCGCGGTGGCGCTGCTCTTCAGTGTCGGTCTGGGGGCGAGACTGCCCCGGGGGAAGCTCCGGACGGCGCTGTGGGGCCTGCCGCTTTTCCCCCTGGCGGCGGAGTTGCTGGCGTCCCCCGCCTATTCCCGGGAGGACTGGTTCCTCCCCGTCCGGCTGGCCTTCGTGCTGGACGGACTGGCCGCGATGGCCCTGGCCCTCTGGCTGGGCTATGCCCTGGGGACCCTTTTCCGGCGGGGGGAGGATGCCGGCCGGATGCTGGAGTCCTGGAAAACCGAGGTCTATGACCCCACGGAGGAGTACCTGGCCCACCTCCGCTTCGGCGGGACGGCGTTTATGATCGTGGGAGCGCTGACGGCCCTCGCCGCGCTCCTGGACTGACCTCCCTCCGGCGCCGGATAACGGAAAAGAACGCCGGGCCGCCCTTTCGGGCGGCCCGGCTCTGCTGTATTTTCCCGGCAGGGGGAATGCCTTGTCAGATGGCCTTCCAGGCGGTCTCCAGGGCGATCTCCATCATCTCGTGGAAGGAGTCCTGCCGCTCCTGGGCGGAGAGGGCCTCCCCGGTGAAGATGTGGTCGGAGATGGTGAGGATGGAGAGGGCCCGCTTGCCCAGGCGCTGGGCGGTCCAGTAGAGACCGGCGGTCTCCATCTCCACCGCCAGGATGCCGAACTTGCGGTAGGTGGCGGCGGCGTCGGGGTTGTCGTTGTAGAACTGGTCGGCGGTGAAGACCTGGCCCACGTCCGCCCGGACGCCCATGCGCTCCGCCGCGGTCACGGCGTCCCGCAGCAGGCCGTAGTCCGCCGTGGCGCAGAGCTGGCCAGGGAAGCGGTACTGGTCGGCAAAGTGGGAGTTGGTGGAGGCGCCCATGGCCACCACCACGTCCCGGACCTTCACGTCCTCGCCGATGCCGCCGGCGGAGCCGATGCGCAGGATGCTCTCCACCCCGTAGAACTGGTAGAGCTCATAGGCATAGATGCCCACGGAGGGCACGCCCATGCCGTGGCCCATGACGCTGATCTTCTTGCCCTTATAGGTGCCGGTGTAGCCCAGCATGTTCCGGACGGTGTTGAAGCAGACGGGGGCCTCCAGATAGTGCTCCGCCACGAACTGCGCCCGCAGGGGGTCGCCGGGCATGAGAACGGCCTTGGCGATGTCGGCTTCCTCGGCCCGGATGCAGGCAGAGGGGGATTCCTTGATGGCCATGTTACGATTCCTCCTTGTAATTTTTTCGTCGAATATCGCGGTTTGTTGTCAGTTTTCGTCCTTCCCGTCCGCAAAGAGGGCGGCAATGCTCTCGGTGAAGGGGGGATAGCAGATGCCCTTCTCGGTGACGATGCCGGTGAGGAGGGTATGGTCCGTCACGTCGAAGGCGGGGTTGTAGCACTTGACGCCGGGGAGGGCCATGGGCTTTTCATACCACATGGTGCGGATCTCGTCCGGGTCCCGCTCCTCGATGGGGATGTGGGCCCCGTCCGGGCAGTTCCGGTCGATGGTGGAGGTGGGCCCCAGGGTGTAGAAGGGGATGCCGTAGTGCTTGGCCAGGATGGCCACGCCGGAAGTGCCGATCTTGTTGGCGAAGTCGCCGTTGGCGGCGATCCGGTCGCAGCCCACGAAGCAGGCCTGGACCTGCCCGCTCTTCATGACGATGGAGGCCATGTTGTCGCAGATGAGGGTCACGTCCACCCCTGCCCGGTAGAGCTCATAGCTGGTGAGCCGGGCGCCCTGGAGCAGGGGCCGGGTCTCGTCGGAAAAGACGTGGAATTTCATGCCCCGCTCCGTCCCCAGCAGGATGGGGCCCAGGGCCGTGCCGTAGCGGGAGGTGGCGAGGGGCCCGGCGTTGCAGTGGGTGAGGATGCCGTCGCCGTCCTTTACCAGCGTCAGGCCGTACTCCGAGATGGCCCGGCACTTGGCGATGTCGTCCTCGTGGATGGCCACGGCCTCCCGGTAAAGGGCGTCCAGCACGGCCTCCCGGCCCTCCGGGAGGTGGGCCTTGGCCACCTCCAGCTGCTTGCCGATGGCCCAGCTGAGGTTCACCGCCGTGGGGCGGGAGGAGTTGAGGTAGGCCCCGGCCTTATTCAGCTCCTCATAGAAGCCCTCCCCCTCGCCAGGGATCTCCCGGGCCAGGGCGTACATGCAGTAGCCCGCGCAGATGCCGATGGCGGGGGCGCCCCGGACCTGCAGCAGGCGGATGGCCTCGTACATCTCCTCCGCCGTTGCGAGGCGGATCTCCCGCTCGGTGTTGGGCAGCAGGGTCTGGTCGATGATCCAGAGGGCCTCGGCCTCCTTGTCGTAGCGGATGTTCTGCACATGGGTGACGTTGCGGATCTCCATGGCGCTTCCTCCTTCATCCTCCCGCCGGGAGGGATTTTCTCCCCTCCATCTTATCGGAGCGGCGGGGATTTTGCAAGGGGCAAAGCCGCCCCGATGCCAAAAACCGCCGCCCGAAGGCGGTGGTTTTCCCGTTTGGGGCTCAGGCACCGGTGCCCTCCCGGGGGCTGCGCCAGCTGGCGATGACGTTCCAGAGGAGCTCCAGGCTGGGGAACTCCAGGACCTGGATGGCCTTCTCCGTGGCCTGGGCGGTCCGGACGGCGGCGCCCAGGGCGCTGTAGACCACCGTCTCGCCGTCCGCCGCCGCCTGGAGCAGGGGGCTGATCTCCTGCTCGTCCAGATAGAGGACGCCGCTGCTGTCCACCCCGCCCAGGAAGAGCTCCTGCCGGGGCAGCTTCACGCCGTGGATGGCCGAGAGCAGGGCCGCCGCCACCGCAAGACCGATGCCGTTGCGGCCGTTCTCCGGCAGGGGTTGGGCGGCGAAGAGGGAGAGGTCCAGCTTCTCCAGCACCCGGCCCGTCATGTGCCGGACGGCCTCCACCGCCATGGCGGCGTAGGCCCGCTGGGGGCTGTTTTCCGGGAGATTGTAGAATTCGATCTTCCCGCTGCCGGGACGGACCGCCGCCTGGATGGGCACGATCCTGGGGACCCCCTCCCACAGCGCGGCGCAGAAGGCCTGCCCCGGCACGTCGGCATAGTTCCGGCGGATGGCCCGGGCGGGGCCCAGGATGCGGCGGATGTCTTCCGGCCGGAGCACCAGCGGCTCCCAGTCCCCCTGCTCGCGCCGGCAGAGGGCTTCGCCGGCAAGGCTCTCGCCCAGCCGCTCCAGCTCCCGGACGCCGGGGGTCACGCTGTACTCCCGGATGAGGAAGTCCAGGGCGTCGGGGGTCAGGGTGATGTCCCTTTCCTCGAGAAGGGCGGCCTTCCGGGCGTCGGGGAGGATGTGGCGGCGGAAGATCTCGCGCTTTTCCTCCTCGGTGTAGGGCGGGATGTCGATGCGGTAGAAGCGGTCCACGATGTGGGCGGGGAGCTTCGTGAGGTCGTTGGCTGTGAGGATCAGCAGCACCCCCTCCATGGGGACGCGGAAGTTCGCGTAGTTGTCCACGAACTGGTCGTCCACCATGCTGAGAAGGGCGTCCACGGCGCTGCCGTGCTCACTGGAAACGTGGCCCTTGTCGGCCTCGTTCACCACCATCACAAGGCTGCCGGTGCCGCACTCCGCGATGCGCTCCAGGACGAGGCCCTGGCGGGCGTTGGAGTAGACCCGGGAGGTGCCGCAGAGGGCGTTGCCGTCGTTGATGAGGGAGAAGTCCAGGTCCGCCATGGGCAGATGCAGAAGCCCCGCGATGGCCCGGGCCACGGAGGTCTTGCCCACCCCCGGCGGGCCGGAGAGCAGGATGCCGTAGCGGGGCAGGCGGCCGGTGCGGCGGATGCGGGCGGCGATCTCCAGGATCCGGCGCTTGACGCTCTCCAGTCCGTAGAAGCGCGCGTCCAGCCCGGCGCGGATCTCCTCCAGCGGGGGGACCTCCGGCGCCCGGCAGCTCCAGTCCACTGAGAGCATCGTCGCCAGGGACTGCTCGGCGAACTTTCGGTTCTCATAGTTTCCCCGGCCTGCCATCTGGGCCAGGCAGCCCTCGCCCCAGTCCCGCAGCTGCGGGGAAAGGCTCCATTTGGTGAAGGTAAAGAGCTCCTTGAGAAGATCCGTCCCCAGCCGGGAGACCGGGCTGCTCCCGCCCTGCCGGGCGAGGGGGTTCCTCCGGGTCTCCCGCTCCAGCACCCGGCTGAGGATCAGCTGCAGCAGCTCGCCGGAGATCTCCTCGGAGCTCTTGCCGTCGTCCGGGCTGTCCAGCACGTCCAGCCAGTCCATCCAGGCCACGGGGAAGCAGTCCTTCCGGGCGTCCTTCCACTCCCGGAAGAGGGCCACGCGGTCCCGGCGCAGTGCCAGCCGCCGCAGCACCGGCTCCAGCCGGTGGTCCACCTGGCAGCACTCCATGGCGAAGAACTGCTGCCCCTTGGCCCGCTCCGCCGCGAAGTAGAGCTTGGGCCCGCGGAAGACGAAGCTGCCCCGGATGCCCCGGGGAAGCTGCTCCGGGGTGTCGTTCGCCTGGACCACCGCCAGAGTGAGGGCCCCCTTCACCGGGGTCTTGTCCAGCGGAAGGGGCAGCCCGGCGGAGTCCAGGGGGGAGCGGTCGCAGCGGCGGTGGGTGTCCGGGGATGCGCGGCGGCGGTGCTCCCGGGTCCGCTCCTGGGCCTCCCGCAGGGCCTTGCGGTGCTGGGACCGGGCCTCGTCGTCCCGGATCTCCTTCTCCAGCTTCAGGATCTGGTTTTCGTCCCGCAGGCGGGCGCAGCGGGCCTCCGCCCGGGCAAGCTCCCGGCAGAGCCAGGCCGCGCTGCCGGGGGGCAGCTCCTCGTCCTCTTCGTCCGGGTCCCCGGCTTCGTCTTCCTCGTCCGTTTTGTCCTCCTCTGTTTCCTCCTCCGGCGGGTCGGAGAAGGGGCGGTCAAAGGGCAGCCGGGGCTTGGGGCCGTCTGCGTAGGCCATGTCCTCCTCCGGGTCGATGGTGTCCAGCTCCGGATCCCACCATGCCTCCGCCTCGCTGCGGCGGGTCTCCCGCCGCTGATCTGCATTTCGTTTCATCGTCCATTCCCACGGCCAAAGCCGCTCTCCTTTCCTCGTTGACGGATCACTTCAGGATCAGCTCGGCGTTGACGCCCAGTTCCTCCGCCTTTTCCTGCAGCCGCTCCGCGTCCCCCACGCTCAGGCGGGAGCCGTTCACGCTGTAGGTGATGTCCACATCCGACCCGAAGAGGGCAAGCCGGTCCGCCGTCTGCGCCTCCATGTTCCGCAGGAGGTTGTTCACGTCCCCGTAGTCCTTGGTCTCCCAGAGGGAGATGCCCTCGGGGCCGAAGCGGATGCCGTCCGGGCGCTGGGACCCGGGAGCGCCGTAATAGGTCTCCGCCAGGTCCCCGTTCTCATCCCGGAGGAAGGACCTCTGCGTCTCGAAGTCCCCGTGCCGGGCCAGGTCCGCCAGCTCCGTCTGGTGCCAGGTGCGCTCCGCCGGGGGGATCGCCAGCGCCTCCCGCTCCTCGTCGGTGAGCTCCCGCAGTGCGGGGCGGTCCTCCAGGAGATCCTCCGGCTCCGGAAGCTCCGTCTCCTCCGGGGAGGGGAGCCCGGTTTCCTCCGGCAGGTCCTCTGCGTCGCTCTCCCCGGCAAGATCCCGGGTCTCCGGGGTCTCGTCCATTTCCTGGGTCTCCTCCAGGTTCAGATCGTCAAATTCGTTCATGGGTGGGTCCTCCTTTCTCTCGGACAGCTCCCAGCAGGAGCGCGGAAAGCTTCTTGGGGTCGATCTGCGGCCCGCCCCGCCGGTTGAAGAGCCGGGCGAACTGCAGCACCGCGCAGGTCCGTTCCGTCTCCGGCAGCGCCCCCACCTCCGTCCGGAGGAGCGCCAGGCACTGCCCCAGGGCGGCCTTGCCCTCCGCCGTTCTGTCCGTCAGGGCGGAGCTCAGGCGGCTGCCCAGCGTCAGGATCCCCCGCTGGGCGGCGAGGGCCGCGCTGGCCTTGCCTGCCTGCGTGCAGCGGCCCCGGGCGGCGCAGTCCCGGCACTCGCGGAAGCACTCGACGGTGTAGCGGGGATGGGCGTCCAGCCAGCGGTTCCGTGCCGGGCAGCCGGTCTCCAGATGGCAGGCGTCAATGACGTTGGGGGCCCGGAAATAGACCGCCCGGGGCGCCATGCTGTCGGCGTAAAGGCCCTGGCCCGGCCCCAGCTGCCAGAGCTCTCTCAGCGCCGCGTCGTCCAGCCCCAGCTCACCGGCGTAGGGAAGGATGCCGCTGGAGCGCGCCCCGCTGAGAAAGATCTTGTTGGCCGGCGTGTCGCTGACCACCCGGGGAAGGGTGTCCATGCTCTGGTCCGCCAGGAGAAAGGCGACGCCCACGCTGCGCAGCTCCAGCAGGAGGTTCTGAAAGTCCCGGGCGAAGGGGCTGTCGCCCTCCGCACCGGCGAAGAGGTTGTGGCTCTCGTCCACCAGGATCACCAGCCGGGGCTTTTCCCCCACGGCGTGGGGGAAGCGCAGCTTCAGGTACGCACCCAGGCTGAAGAGCAGGAGGGCCATGAAGATCTGCTTGCTGGCCGTGCTGGTGAGGGCGTTCAGCTGGATCAGGTGGAAGCCCTGCACAAGGGCCGTGACCGGGATGCTGCGCACCGTGTCAAAAACGGCGGCGTTCTCTGTGAAGAGACGCTGCAGCCGCACCCGGCCCGCCTCGCCGATGTCCGCCTTGGCCCTGGCGGAGTAGCCGTTCTCCCCCAGCAGCTGGTTGAACTCCAGAAGGAACTCGTGGAGGCCGAAGGCCTCCGTGCCGGGGCTTTCCGGCGTGTCGCCGTCCCGCCAGCCGCAGCGGGCGAAGCAGCGGGTGAGGGTCGTGCCGAAGAGCTCGACCAGGGGACCTTCCAGGTGGAAGCAGCTCTCCAGCATGGCCAGCAGCGTGCTGCGGTACTCCGCCAGGGAGACGCCCTCCGGCACCGCGAAGGGGTCCAGCACGTACCCTCCCGCCGTCGGCCGCCAGACATCCAGGACCAGGGTCTTGCCCAGGTGGTGGAACTCGCTTTTGGCGGGCTCGATGGCAAGCACCGGGATGTCCGCGTCCCGCAGCTGCCGGCAGAGGCCGAAGAGGCTGTTGGTCTTGCCGCTGCCCGGGGGACCGGCCAGCACCGTGTGGCAGCAGAGGCGCCGCCAGGGGAGGCAGACCGGCGTCCCCTGAACGCTGACGCCCAGCTGCAGCCCCTGCCCGGCCGGGGGAACGGGGGTCCTGCCGGGGATGGTATCCCGGTTGAGCTCCGGCCCGCCGGGAAGGGCGGTCAGCGCCGTCAGCACCTCGGCCTCCCAGGGGAGGAAGCGCGTCGCAAGGGGGTCCGCCGCGGCCATGAGGGCGTCGGCATCCGCCGGCTGCGGGTCGGTGACGGAGAACCCCAGGCCGGGGAAGGCTGCCCGGATCTCCGGGGCCAGGGCGGCGATGTCGGCGCTTGCCCCGTAGAGGCAGCCCACCATCTCGTAGTGCTCCTGTGCCTGGCAGAGGGCCGCCGCCGCGGGGGAGGGGCTCGCCTTCAGCCGCGCGGAGAGCCGCAGGGGCAGCGCCTCTGTCCGCCGCCGGAGGAAGAGGGAGAGACCGGCGCCGTCGGCCAGACCGGCCATCGCCGCCCACAGGTAGCGGCGGCAGGCGTTGTCCCGGCCCACCTCAGAGAGGACGCAGCTCAGGGCGGGAGCGCCCTGGCCGGGGCTGAGGGATGTCCGGGCCTCCCGGGCCAGCAGCACCAGCGTCCGGGCGGCGGGCGGCGGCTCCGTCGGCTGATAGAGGACGCCGTCCGGGCGCAGGAAGGCGTACTGTTCCGCCCTCAGCCGGGAGGTCAGCAGGATCCGGGTCCTGCCCCCCGCCCGCTGGATGCGCAGCTCCACCCAGTCCGCCGAGCGCTGGGCGGCGGCGAAGGCGGGGGAGAGGATGGGGTCCGTTTCCCGCAGCAGGGGCAGGCCGGTGAGGGAGATCGTGGTCTTCATGGGGGATCGCCTCCTTTCGCATCAGGTCTTGCCGGGCAGCAGCCGCTGAAAGGTCTGCCACACCGCTTCCGGGCCGTGGGACTGGCAGAGCACGTCCAGCTTTCCCACCACGGCCCCGATCTGGGCGCTGTCCGCGCCGGGGTTGGCCTGGAAGTACGCGCAGACCATCTGCACCATGTGCTCCGGCATCCGGGACGTATCCGGATAGCGCTGGAGGATGGCATCGAACACCATCTGCTCCTTCCTGCGCTGGTCCTCAAGGGGACGGTTCAGGGCCTCCTCCAGCTCCTTGCGGTTGAAAATGTCCAGCTGCAGCCGGAGATCGTCGGCGCAGAGACCGGGGACCCGGCCTGCCATGCGGCGCAGGAGGGCGTCCTCCGTCTCGCCCGGGAGCATCTGCAGACCGGGCAGGGACAGCGGGGACAGGCGCGCGAAGGCGCGGTCCAGCTCCGCGGCCGCCGCCCGGCTCAGGGCCGCGTCCAGATCCTCCGTGGGATCGCCCACCCGCTTCTCCACGTAGGCTTCCACCAGGGCCCGGGCGTCGGAGACGCGGAGGGTGTAGTCTAGGGTCCCCTGGTAGTCCACCCCCATCTGCCGCCCGTCCGGCAGGTGGACGAAGCCGGTCCCCTGGGGAAGCATCAGGCGGCGGCAGGAGGGGCGGCGGTCCACCACGGCCAGCTCCGCCCGGACCCCCAGAAGGGCGTCCATCCACGTGATCTCCGGGGCTGCCTTCGTGCCGGAGCGGTAGGGCCCCGTGATGTGCTCCCCGTTGAGGAGAAAGAGCTCCTTCTGAGTGAGATCCCCAAAGAAGCGGAGCCGCCGGCCGTCCCGGATCCCATCCAGGGGGATCACCGAAAGCAGCTGGTCCTCCGCCACAGGAAGGACGATGTCATAAAAGAACGCGCCCATCTGAATTCTCCTTTCTTTTCCCGGCGCCGTCTTCCGGGGTGGTCATTTTCCCGCCTGCCTGCGGCTCACGAAGCGGCGGACAGGGCGGCGATCTCGGCGTCCAGCGCCTGCAGGCGGTCCAGCTGTTCCCTGGTGTGGCAGCAGAGGCTGCGGAGGTCCTCCCCCTGCCGCTCCCGGAGGGCCTTCTGGGCCAGGCGGAGGTAGGCCATGACCTCCCGCCGCTCCCGCTGCAGCTTCCGCAGCGCCTCCGCCGCGGCCAGGCGGTCCAGGAGCTCCGTGAGCCCCCGGCGGAAGCCCTCCCCGGCGCAGAGCGCCTCGTCCGCCGCCAGGAGGACGGTCTGGTCGTCGCCGTGGTCTCCCCGGTCCAGGAGCTCCGCCGGGATGGCGTCGGGCAGGGGGGCGCGCAGCAGGTCCAGAAGCCCCGCAGGCAGCTGGCCCCGGTAGCTGTACCCGTCCGTGAAGAGCAGCAGCGCGGCGGCGGGGCGGTCATAGCGGGCGACGCGGGCGGCGGTCTCCGCGTCCGGGTCCGCCAGGGAGGTGGTGGCGCTGCCGGTGCAGTTCGGGTCCGCCGCCAGGATGGGGAAGGGCAGGCCGTCCGACCCCAGGGCCAGGACCTCGCTGTCCCCGATGCGGAGGAGGGTGGTGCCGGCGGCGTCCGTCCGGGCGCAGACCAGGGTGGTGCCGTAGGCGTAGAGGGGGGCCAGGCCCGCCAGGAGCGCCTGCTCCCGCTCCGTGAGAGGGTGCCGCGCCAGGTGACGGCGGCAGAGGCGCTCATAGCGCTGCCGGATGGCGCCGGCCAGGGCCTCCGGAGAGAGCGCAGGGTCCGACAGGGCGTGGAGGGCGCTGGCGCAGGCCACGCGGGCGCCGAAGCCCGCCCGGCAGCAGCGCGCGTCCCCGTGGCCGTCCGCCGCTGCCGCCGCCAGACCGCCGGGCAGGGGGAGGACCGCAAAGCGGTCCTCGCAGGGCTCCCGGCGCAGGACGTGCTGCCTGCCCCGCAGGCAGCTGGTCAAGGTTTTCATCGGCTTCTCCTTTCCCCGGTCTCAGGCGCCCTGCTGATGAAGAAGGTCAATGATATCCTTGTGCAGCTGCCGGTCCCCCTTCAGCTGCTCGGCGTCCTGCTGGCCGTCCCGGTCGCGATCGGCGGCATCATCCGCGAGCTTCCTGGGACTGTCCTGCCGGCCGGAGAGGTGGGTGGCGTCGGCCATCACCAGGGTGCTGCCCATCATGACGGGGGCCAAAAGCTGGGCGGTCAGCGCGCTGCTGATGGTCATGACATGGTCCTCGTCCTTGGCCAGGCGCACCGCGGCGGCTTTCCGATCTTCCGGACCAACAAAGAGGACCAGGCGGTTGGCCTCACGGAAGAAGCGGTTGTCGTAGAGATCCCGGCTGGCGGCCTCCATGGCTGCGGAGTCGGTCTCAACGAGGTCGCTCACCGCCAGGAACATGGGCAGGGGATCGCCCTTGTCGATGCTCCCGATGAGCCCCTTGCGGGAGAAGATCCGGTCCAGGGCCTCATAGAGCTCCCCGATGTGGGTGCCGCCGCCGCAGGTAAAATCGCTCTCCGACAGGAGCTCCAGGATCTGGGAGGGGTCCAGGAACTCCGTGCTGTGCTCGCGGACGCTGTTGTTAAAGAACAGAATTTTGACCTTGTAGCAGACGTCCACCGCGTCGGCATTCATCTCCGCGATCTTCCGGAGATAGGTCATGACGGCCTCCCGGACGTTCTTGGCGCAGGGGCTCATGGAGCCGGAGACATCGATGGCCAGGAGCAGGTAACAGGTACGCATAGAATTTTCCTCCTTAAAGTTGTTCCTTTGTGGATGTGGATGGTTGTGGATGCGGATGGTGTCAGGGTCTCGGTTGGCACTCAGCTCAGCGCCTGCAGGAGCATGCCGCTCTCCAGCCGCGGGAGCTTCCCGTGGAGGCAGCTGGCGCAGAATTGGTAAGTAAAGAAGGCCCGGAGCTTGTCCGAGAGGGCGTTCCAGTTGGCGGTGGCCTGGGCGTTCCGGCAGGGGTTTCCGCCGCCGCCGAAGAGGAAGCAGGGCTCTTCCCCCCAGTACTTGCGAACGTTCTCCGGGGTGAAGGGGACGCTGCCGCTCCGGGCCCCGTCCAGGGGGTTGCAGCCCACCAGAAGATGGAAGACCAGGGCGCTGAGAGCGTGGTAGTCGCTGTTGAAGTCGGCCTTGCCTCCCAGGATGATCTCCGGGGCCCGGAACAGGCCCGTACCCTCCAGGCCCAGATTGCCGCCCGGGACGGTGATGTTGTCCGTGTCGATGACCGCCACCCGGAAGCTGCCGTCCTTCTCCCGGCGGTAGCGGATGTTGGTCTGGGAGTAATCCACGTAGAGGTACCCCGCCTCATGGAGCTTCGCGAAGGGCTCCACCACCGCCCGTGCCAGGTCCAGGCGCTGGGCGGCGGAGAGCTTCGCCTCCCCCCGCATGACGGGGGCCAGGGACCCGTAACCCTCCTTCAGCGGCATGGCCAGGAGGAAGCTGCCGTTGTTCCCCCGGTCCCCGGCGTCGTAGGGCCAGGCAAAGGCGGGGTGGGGGGCCCGGCCCTGGGTGAGGAGCAGCAGCTTCTCGTAAAAGAGCTTGCGGTTGCTGCTATAATTGCCATAGTTATACTTCACGGCGCAGTGCTGCCGGCGCTGCACGTCGATCGCCCGGTAGACCTCCCCCACTGCACCGGACCCGTTCAGGTCCGTGATGAGGTAGCTGCCGCCGTGCAGCTTCACCGCATCCCCCTTCTTGAACTTTCCCAGATTTTCCATAAAACCTCATCGACTCCTTTCGTTTGATAGACCCGTTCCACCGTTTTCCGGCGCGTCGGGTCCAGCTCCGCCGGGGCGGCGGGATAGCGCTCCGGCAGGGAGTAGTGCTCGTGTGCCTCCATCCAGGCGTCGCTCCGGAGGAAGAATTTCGGCTGCCCCCGCCTGCCGCAGGCCGCCAGGTCCCAGGTGGGATCGGCGTTGTACCACCGGCCGTCGATCCGGAGCTTGACCCAGCCGTGAAGGTCCGGCCCGTCCGGCCCCAGGGCATAGCCCACCACGATGACGGCATCCAGCCCCGCGGCCACCAGTGCCATGCAATAGAGCTCCGCGATGCCGGAACAGACGGCCTTTCCGGTGAGGGCTCCGTAGAAATCAAAGGCGATGTGCTGGCCGTTCCTCTCCGGGCTGCGATACGTGCCGTAGTCGTAGGTGATGTTGCCGGTGAACATCCGGTAGAGCAGCACCGCCTTTTCCAGCGGCGAGCAGCCCTCCAGGATGGCCGCCATCCGCCGCACGGCGGAGACTGCCGCTGTGCGCTTTTCCTGGGGGAGCCGCTTGGCGTGGGTGGTGATGTGATTGGACCAGTAGTCCTCCCGGATGGCCAGCAGGTTCTCCCGCATCTTGTCTCGATCCCCCAGCATCTCCTGCCCTCCCTTCCGGCCGTCCCGCCGGGGAAGGCGGTGCGGTGTGTCCTTGTGCTTTCAGCATAATTCAAAACTTTTCGGATGTCAATCTTTGCATTATCTGGCGTTTTTGGACAAATTATAGAACGAAAATGGGGTAAAAATGGATTTCTCCCTGAAGCGCCGGAGGCCGGGAGAATTCCCCCTCCGACGCCCCGGAAGGGGGACGTTTTTCTCCGGACCTGCGTCCCGGCGGGGGATTTTTTGCCGCTTTTTCCCGGAAACGGTTCAAGGTTGGGAGATTTTTTCAGCATTGACTTGCGTCCCCCGGCTGTTATACTGGAAACAGGAATCAAAACGAAGGAGGGCACAGCATGGAGCGGTACGAAAGAGGGATCACATTCATCACCTCGGGGGTCGCGGGCGTCGCCCGGATCACCACCGAGACCAGCTTCCGCCGGGAGCTTTCCCGCCGGGAGGACCCGGAGCAGGACGCCGGGGAGACCGTCCCGGCGGAGGAGAACGCCTGCCCTGCCGGGGAGACCCCTCCGGCGGAGGAGAGCGCCCCCGGCGAGGAGGCCCGGGAGGCTGAGGCCCAGGAGACGGCGGAGGAGGCCCCCGACGCCGGGGAGGAGACCCGGCGGGAGGCCCGGGAGCTGAGGCAGACGCTGGAGCAGGATCTCCGGGAGCAGAAGGAGGCCCTTCTGGCCCTCCGCCAGCAGGAGAGCGCGTGCCTGGAGCGGATGCAGTCCCTCCGCAGGCAGCTCCTGGAGCTCCTCTCCGGCCCTCCGCTGGAGGAGCTGGCCGCGCTGAGCCGGAGCATGGGCATGTCCAACGATCCCGAGGTCCTGGCCTTCCGGCAGCAGGTGGACCGCATCCTGACGATGTTCGGGGCGGAGGCCTTTGCCCCGGCGGAGGGCGAGCCCTTCGACCCCCGGCGCTGCGAGCGCTTCTCGCCGGACCTGGGGCGCGAGGTGGCCGAGTGCCGCTCCCCCGGCTGGGCCTGCGGAGAGACCGTGCTGCTCCGGGCCGTCGTCATCACCCGATAAGGAGGAACTACCATGGATCAGACAATGGAGGCCGCTTACAGCTTCGGCTTGGATCTGGGCACCCACCGCTCCCTGATGGCCGTCAAGGCCAAGGGCGGGACGGTGGAGGCCATCATCCCCAGCAATCAGGAGTGCCGCAAGGGCATCCCCTCCCTCTTCTGGCGGACGGCGGAGAGCGACGGCGGACGGGAGCTCCTCTGCGAGCAGGTGGCCCTGGAGCAGGGCGAGGTCAACGACCCCGAGGGCGTGGTCCGCTCGGTGAAGACCCGCCTTCTGGAGCAAAAGCCCATCGTCCTCCACGGCCGCAGCTACACCCCCCAGGACATCGCCGCCAAGGAGGTGGGGCATGTCTACGCCCTCTCCCTGTCCGAGGCGGAGGAGCGGGGGATCTTTGAGACGCCCAAGGCCCTCACCGTGGGCGTGCCGGTGCGCTTCGGCGCGGCGGAGCGCACCGCCATCCGCTCCGTGCTCAGCAAGGCTTTGCCGGACATGCCCATCCAGTTGCTGCCGGAGCCCATGGCCGCGGCCATCTACTATGCCGCTTCCGCCCGGCAGAAGACCCGCTACACCCTGGCCTTCGACATGGGTGCCGGTACCTTTGATGTCTGCGTGCTGGAGAATGTGGAGAACGATCCCCGGGAGCCGTACCCCTTCCGCCAGCTGAGCCACGACGGCAGCCGGGAGGCCGGCGATCTCCTGGATGAAAAGATGGAGGAGCTGATCCTGGACAAGCTGCGCCGGGACCCCGGCAGCATCGACATGAAGAGCTTTTCCCCCGGCAGCTACGACCTCCGGGCCCTGCGCAAGACCGCCCGGGAGGCCAAGGAGGCCCTCTCCTCCGCTCCGCAGTTCACCGCCATCGTCACGAGCCTCGCCAGCCGGGGCATCCAGCGGGTGACCCTCCACCGGGAGGAGTATGAGGCCCGCATCGAGCCTGTGGTCCGCCGGGCGGTGGACCTGGCGGAAAAGGCCCTCCGGGAGGCGAAGATCTGGCAGTCGCCGGACCTGACGGTGCTGATGGTGGGCGGCAGCACCTACATCCCCCTGGTGCGTCGCCTGCTGCAGGAGCGCTTCCCCTGGCTGGACTCCAAGACCCAGGTGGTCCAGCGGCTGCCGGACCAGGCCGTGGCCCTGGGCTGCGCCCTCTTTGCTGAGCGGCCCCTGGCGGACCGCAAGGTGCGCTTCGCCTACGCCATAAAGGCATACAGGGGGAACAGCGATGAGCAGTTTCTGTATGTCTGCATCCCAATGAACTGCACGTTGCCCTGTAGTGTTTCCGGCCGTTTTTCTACCCGTCTGCAAGAGCAAGACAACGTCGCGCTAAAGATCTTTGAGGTAGACCACGGCGCTCCCCTTGAGCGGATCCCCGTAAAGGAGGGGCGCTTTACCCAGCTCATTGCCCGGCATTCCTTTGGCAAGCCTGTCCCCAAGGGGACGTCCGTCCTCGTCACCACGGAGCTCAGCAAGGACGGTCTTCTCACCCTAACTGTGGATGACGGCGGCATCAGCACCCAGGGCATCACGCGCCATACCTTCGACATCGTCCGGTCCCTGGACGACTGAGAGGGGAGGCCGCTATGCCTGATCGTGATGACCGCAGGGATACCCTCCCCGCCGCGCCGGAGGACGCCGTGTCGGACAGCGGCGCGGAAGTCTCCAAGGCGAAGATCTTCTGGTACTCTCCCGCGCTGAATGCCTTCTTTGGCCTCCGTGCGGCGGACTACCAGCTGCTGCTGCTCTTTCTGGGGGTTTACAGCACCGAAAACACGGAAACCGCCGTGGAAACGGTGAAGACCGCCCTGCAGGATGAACAGCTGGCGAAGACCGCCGAGAACTACCCTGGCCAGACCCTGGCCAAGCGGCGACTGGCCGAGCTCACCCACGAGCTGCTGGACGGCCGCTACGCCCTCTTTTCCCCGCGATTCAGGAAGAACGAGACCTACGGGAAGAACTTCCGCCCCGCCCGGAACCTCCCCCGGCAGGCCATCCCCTACTACACCCAGGTGCTGGAGTGGCTCTTTGCGGAGGATCTTCCGCTCCTGGAGGATATCCTCCGGAAGCTCCGCATCGAGCTGTCGCACTTTCAGCTGACCCTCCCGGCCCTGCCGGAGGACGCCGGTGTCCCCGCCCTGGCGGAGGCCGCGGCGGAGACGCTGCATCCCCTGCTGCAGCTGCTGGCCCGGAGGGCCGCCGGCCCCAGGGCGGCCTGCCCTCTCCTGCCGGAGACGGCGCCCCGGAGCGCAGGCAGCCGGGAGGCTGCCTGCTACCAGCAGCTGCTGGAGAGCGTTCCCTCCGATACCTTCTCCTTCTTTGAGGGGCTGTGCGCCCTGGCCCAGCAGGGGAATCCCTATGCCCTGCGGGAGCTGGCAGCCATCTACCGCGTGGGGCGGCCCTTTGCCCTCTGCGACGGCGGTCTGCTGGAGATTCCCCCGGACCGGAGCTATGCGGACTGCCTGGCCCAGCAGGCCGGGGGCGGGCTCCCCTTGCCCCGCCCCGCCCAGCTCCACGGACTGCGGCGGCCCCTTGCCCCGGCGGAGCGGGCGGAGCTGGCGGACCTGGCGGACCGGGGCTCCCTGGAGGCCGCCCGCCTCCTAGCGCAGGCGGAGCAGGACCCGGAAGCCCGGGAAGACCTGCTCCGGCCCCTCCGCCGCAGCCCCCTCTGGGCGAACGCGCTGAAAGACTGCGCCCTGACGGAGAGCGGCGGACTCACCAGCCGGGCGGGGGCGGAGCTCCGCTCCCTGCTCCCCCTCTTTCCCCGGCTGGAGGATGCCCAGCTTCTCCGCCGCCTGCCCCCCCTCCTCCACGCGGGCTGCCAGGAATCGGAGCTCCTGGCCCTGCTGGCGTGCTACGGGGAAGCCTGGCCCGGCTGGTCCCAGGGGCGAAGGCGCGCCCACAAGGCGCCGCTGTGTCTGCTGCTCTCCGCCCTGCTGGCGGCGCAGCAGGAGCTCCAGCAGGAGGAGGACCGCTTCCATGCCCAGAAGGGCCGGCTGCTGCCGGAGGAGTACCGCCTCCGGCGGAATGCCCTGATCGCCCGGGAGGACAGACTGCTGGACGCCCAGTCCCAGGTGCAGGTCTTCCTGCTGAGTGCCCTGGACGCCGGTCCTGCCCCGCAGGCCGAGTCTGTCTGGCAGGAGGAGATCCCCCAGCTGGACGACAGCGCCACCTTCTGACCCGCCCGGCAAAGCCCGGTCAGGACTGTGCCTGGGAAGGAATTCCATTTTCCGCCCGGCCGGCCCCCGCAAGGCCTTTCCCTTGCCACCCTTTTTGCCGAAGAAGAACCCGCCCGGAAGCAATGCTTCCGGGCGGGTTTTCAAGGCCGAAAAGCCTCGCAGAGTTTCGCGCCCCCGGCGCGAAAGAAGTAGAATCATTTTTTCCGGCGGCGCACCCCAGGGTGGCTTCTCTTGCCCCTGCGGGGCAATTCACCTTCTGTACGTCGGAAAAAATACCTCTCACGAAGCGAAGTGCCGCCGCCCCGGCAAGCCGGGGCGGCGGCACCCGAGCGGAGTGCAAAAAACTCAAAAAAATCCCGGAAGCATAGCTTCCGGGATTTTTTTGAAGATTAGTTCATCTGCTTCCGGCGGCTGAGGTTCATGGTGCCGTCCTGCATGTTGTTGAGCTCGTCCAGGCTCTTGCCGGTGCCGATGGCCACGCAGCTGATGGCGTCCTCGGCGATGAAGGTCTGGATGCCCGTCCGGGCGGAGATCAGCTTGTCAAAGCCGGAGACCAGGGAGCCGCCGCCGGTCATCATGATGCCGTTGGTGGAGATGTCCGCCACCAGCTCGGGGGGCGTGCGCTCCAGCACGGAGTGGACGGCCTCCACGATGCGCTCCACCGGCTCCTCGAAGGCGTCCATCATCTCGGCGGAGGACACGTTGACGACTCTGGGCAGGCCGGTCAGGAGGCAGCGGCCCTTCACGTCCATGGTCAGCTCCTCCTCCCGGGGGAAGACGCAGCCGATCTTGATCTTCATATCCTCGGCGGTGCGCTCGCCCACGAGAAGATTGTGCTTGCGGCGCATATACTTCACAATGGACTCGTTGAGCTGGTCGCCGGCGATCTTGATGGAGGCGGACTCCACCACGCCGCTGAGGGAGATGACGGCGATGTCCGCCGTGCCGCCGCCGATGTCCACCACCATGTGGCCGTCGGGCTTGGTGATGTCGATGCCGGCGCCGATGGCGGCCGCCACGGGCTCCTCGATGAGGTAGGCCTTCCGGGCGCCGGCCTGGATGCCGGCGTCGATGACGGCGCGCTCCTCCACCTCGGTGATGCCGGAGGGTACGCAGATCAGCACCCGGGGCTTGAAGAGCTGGAAGCCCGTCACCTTGCGGATGAACTCCCGCAGCATCTTCTCCGTCATGTCATAGTCGGAGATGACGCCCTCCCGCAGGGGACGGATGGCCACGATGTTGCCGGGGGTCCGGCCCAGCATGGCCTGGGCCTCGGCGCCCACTTTCAGGAGCTTGCCGGTGTTCTTATCCATGGCAACGACGGAGGGTTCGTTGAGGACCACGCCCTTGCCCTTCACATAGACCAGGACGGATGCCGTCCCCAGGTCGATGCCGATGTCTTTCGTCCAGGACATAATTCCACCTCACAGAAAAAATTCTCTTTGTATCGTTTGCGCGCCGGAATGGCACGCCTGGTTACTCATAATCTATTATACCTGTGAGCCATGGCATTTGCAAGCATATTCTTTCCGGGGCGGAAGCTTTCTGGGGGAAGGGGGAGAGGCCCCTTCCCCCTCAGCTGAGGGTGGTGAGGAGCCACATGAGCCCCACGCCCGCGCTGCCCAGCAGGGTATAGAGGGCCGGGGACAGATTCCGGAGGGCCCGGCCCCAGCGGCCGGAGGCGCCGGTGTAGCTCCTGGCCACCCGGCGGGCCTCCTCCACCAGCTCCCGGGAGGAGACGCCCTCCCCGGCGGCGTCGTTGCGGACGATGAAGATGGCCTGCTCAAAAAACCGACGGTCCGGCGAGTCCACCACCACGACCCGCCGGGAGATGCCTTTTACCATGGATGGTTCCCCCTTGCTTCCGATTTTCCATGGCAGCAGTTTCCCACGGCGGGAAGGATTTTATACCGGGGGAGGGAAGTTTCGCCGGAAGGATGCGGGACGGAGAAAGCGCCGCCCGAAGGCGGCGCTTTCTTAGGTTTCTTCCGGCTTGTCCGTGTCAGGCTTGCTGGTTTCCGGCGTTTCCGGCGGGTCATTTTCGGGGGTCTCCGGGGCCTTTTCTTCGGGGGCTTCCGGGGCCTCGGGGTTTCCCGCCCGGTCCCGGAGCCTGGCCTCCTCCCCGGCGGCCTCGATCTCCCGGCCCTGGGCCATGAGGACATCCACCGTGGTGAGGCGCATGAGGTCTTCCTTCGTGACGCTCTCCTGGGCGGCGAGACGGTTGGCCTGGGCCACCAGGATGTGCTCAAAGATGTTCCGGACACCCCGGGCGTTGCCGAAGGTGATGCCGTCGCAGTTCTCCCGCTCAATGTACTCCCGCACCAGGGCCTTCGCATCCTCGTCCAGGGTGTAGCAGCCCTTCTTGCACTGGCTCTCGAAGATGGCCAGCATCTCGTCCGTGCTGTAGTCGTCAAAGTGCAGGAAGCGGTTGAACCGGGACTCGAGACCGGGGTTGGAGTGGATGAAGTCGTCCATCAGCCCGTCGTAGCCCGCCACGATGACCACGAGATCGTCCCGGTGGTCCTCCATGGCCTTCAGAATGGTGTCGATGGCCTCCTGGCCGAAGTCGTTCTCAGAGTTTCCGTTGAGGGCGTAGGCCTCGTCGATGAAGAGGACGCCGCCGAGAGCGCTCTCGATGACCTTGCGGGTCTTGATGGCGGTCTGGCCCACGTATCCGGCGACCAGGCCGCTGCGGTCCACCTCCACCAGCTGGCCCTGGGAGAGGATGCCGAGAGAGTGGTAAATTCTCGCCATCAGCCGGGCCACGGTGGTCTTGCCGGTGCCGGGATTGCCGGAGAAGACCATGTGGAGGGAGAGGTCCGTGGTGGGGAGGCCGTTGTCCTTGCGGAGCTGGTAGACCGTCACCATGTTGATGAGGTTCTTGACCTCGCGCTTGATGGCGGCAAGGCCGATGTAGCCGTCCAGCTCCGCCTGCAGGTCCTCGATCTTCTCCTTGGGCTTGACCTCCTCCACGGCGGGGGCGTTGGTCTCGTCGTTGCCGGTGGAGGCGGCGGTGCCGCCGTTGCCGCCGTCCCGGGCGGCGGGGGCCTTGGGGGCCCTGGGGGCGTCCGGGGCCTTGGGCGTCTCCGGGGCCTTTCCGGCGGGAGTTTCGGGGGTCAGCAGGGGGCTGCCCCAGAAGTCGGAGTTCATGCGCTTGAGGTTGTTCTCCGACATGGTGCGGATGACCTCCAGCTGCTGGAGGATGATGTCGTCTTTCTTGCTGCGGTCGCTTTTCATAGTCAGCACCTCGATCATTTGGAAGTGGGGTCCACATGGGCCATGGCCAGGAAGAGCAGGGAGGAGAGGAAGCCCGTCAGCGTCCCGGAGACCAGGGACACCCCCAGCAGCACCGGCAGGTAGCTGAGAGGGGCGGCGGTGCCCAGGGTCCAGACGGCGGCGGCCACCTGGCCGCAGTTGTGGGCGGCGGCGCCCCCCAGGGAGACGCCGTAGACGGAGAGCCGCTTCCCCTTTTGGAGCAGGATCATGGTCAGCATGGCGGCAACGCCGCCGAAGAGGGAGTAGATCAGGGCGTTGAGGTTGCCCGCAAAGAGCGCCCCCAGCGTACAGCGGCAGAGGAGGATCAAAAGCGCCTGGGCGGGCCCCAGGGCGTAGAGGGCGAAGAGGGTCACGATGTTGGCGAGGCCCAGCTTGATCCCCGGCAGGGGGATGAGCAGGGAGAGGGGCAGGAAGCGCTCCACCCAGGAGAGGGCCAGGGCCAGGGCGGTGAGCATGGCGCAGAGGGTCAGCTGGCGGGTGGTGGTTTTCATCTCCGGCACCTCCCTTATCCCAGGATCACGTCCACGCCGCCGCTGCCGCCCTGGAGCTCGATGACGATGCGGGCGGGGAGGCAGACGATGCTCTGGCCGGACTGGGAGATGACCCCGCTGCGGACGCAGTCCTGATTGGGGCAGTCGGACTCCAGAACGCAGAGCCCGTCCGGCGCGGAGAGGATGGGACTGTCCCCGGCGGGGGAGACCACCAGGGTGTAGCCGTTATTCGTATAGGTCCGGACCTGGAAGGGCTCCCCCCGGGAGACCGGGAAGCGGTCGGCTTCCTGCCCGTCGATGGTGACGACGGCGGTGAGGGGGCCCCCGGCCTGCCCCTGGGGCAGCCAGAAGCGCAGGCCGCAGAGCACGGCCAGGACCACGATGGCCGCCGCCACCAGCAGGTCAGCCGGGGCGGGCTTCGTCCGCACGCGGGATAAGTTCATAGCGGTACGCGCTCCCTTCCGTTTGCTCAAAGCGGTCTGCGAGACCCTCCGTCACCAGGACCCGGCCGTCCTCCGTCACCAGGACCAGTTCAAAGTCATAGCCGGAGGTCCGCCAGAAGTCCAGGGCCTTCTCCTCCCCCAGGACGAAGAGGGCGGTAGAGAAGGCGTCGCACATGGCGCCGCTGCCGGGGGCGGGGATCTCGGAATCGTAGTCCGGGCCGTTGGCGGCGGCCACCACCGTGACGGAGGTGAGGCCGCTTTCGGCGGGATAGCCGGTCTTGGGGTCCAGGATGTGCTGGTAGCGGACGCCGTTTTCCTCAAAGTAGCGCTGGTAGCCGCCGGAGGTGACGGCGAAGGCGTCCGTCAGGGACAGGACCCCGGCGTAGGCGCTGGGGTCCTCCGGGTCCTGGACGGCCACCCGCCAGGGGCTGCCGTCGGCCTTCGTTCCCAGCACCAGGACGTTGCCGCCGAGATAGACCATGGCCCGCTGGGCGCCGTTTCGCCGCAGGGCGGCCTCCACCCAGTCCGAGGCGTAGCCCTTGGCGATGCCGCCTAAGTCCACGGCCTGGCCGGGGGCCAGCTGGGCGGAGCCGTCCTCCCCGGGGGCGGGGACCGTCACCGTCAGGGCGGCGCTGTCCACCAGGGGGAGGAGGGCGGAGAGGGTCCCGGCGTCCGGGACGCGGGGGCTGTCCGTGGTGAAGCCCCAGGCGTCCATCACCGGGGCGACGGTGGGGTCAAAGGCACTGTCCGTCGCGAGGCTGTAGTCCCTGGCCGCCGCCAGCAGGGCGGCGGTGGGGTATGAGAGGGGCGTCTCCCGCCCGTCCGCCCCGTTGAGGCGGGAGATCTCGCTCTCTCCGTCCGTCCGGGAGAGGAGGGCTTCCAGGGCCTCCACCGCGTCCCGGCCGGCGGTGACGGCGGCGGGGTCTGAGAGGCCGGGGGTCTCCAGCTGCATGACGGTATCCATGGCGAAAAACTCCGCCGAGGCATCCGCGGACAGCGTCTCGCCGCAGCCGGAGAGCAGCAGGCAGAGGGCAAGAAGGGGGAAGAGGGTCTTTCTCATGGGGCACCTCAAAGATCGGAAAGTAAACGCAGGGAAAGTAACTCAGAATAACTTATTATACCACGTCCCCCGCCGCTCCACAAGGCGGAAAGCGCGGGAAATCCGCCGCTTTCCCGGCAAAGGGGGGAGGAAGCGTGATTTGTCAATACCCAAGTGAACAAAATGTGAAATTTTTATTGGAGGGCGGCGAAGTGTTCCTGGAAGACTTCCTCAGCGGTACGGTAGCCGAGAATCTTCCGGTGCATGGAGTTGATGGCCCTTGCCACGATATCACAGTCATTCTGCGTCCGATGGGCCAGAGATTCACCCTTACGGAAGTAGCGGCAGATCAGGCGGTGGGCGTTCTCATTGCTGCCCCGCTCCGAGGAGCGGAAGGGATGGCAATTGATAGGCCAGCTTCGTTTCATAGGTGGTCTTGCCAGCGCCCTTCTTGCCGAAGATAAAGTGGAACTTGTAGGGGTTGAGGTATTTCCGGGTAGCACGGTCGAAGATGAGGCCAGCCGCCAGGAAGCCCAGGAGGATATAGAGAAGCATATGCCTTATTTTTTGTAAGAGTCTCCGTCTGGTAAGTAAGCCGTGCATAACGGCTAGGATAGGTGCAGCCATTGAAAATGACATTGGAATCCGTAGGAAGATTACCGATGAGAGTACCCAGGTCCACGCCGACATTATCGGGGAGATCATCACCTTCGACCTGGACAAGGTTTCCGTTTTCATCCACCACCCAGATGGAGCCCGTAGGGCGATCTTCGGGCTTGTCCGCTACCCGGTTCGGTTGGTAGACGAAGGGTTTCATATTCTTGTCGGCCAGAAAGAAGCGGCCACCATTTCGGATGATATAGTAGTAATCCGCCTGCTGGGACACCGGGGGATATACCGTGCCGCCATTCTGTGCCGCAAGCTCCTGGAGCCGAGACAGGGGAACGGGAGTATACATACCAGAGGCGATCTGGACGGAGGACGCCGGGATCCAGCGGACAGAAGTTTCCTCCTGCTTTTCATCATCCGACATGGCATCATCCTTGCCAACCTGGTAGACAAAGGGGGAGCCGCTATCTTTATCGGCCAGACAGATAAAACGGGAGTTCCATTCGCCAGACGTCATAATGCGGACTACCTTCCAATCGGATTGCGAAGGATGCTGCACAACCTCAGCCGTCAAGCTAGAAGAAGCATTGTTTACCATGTCTTTAAGCACATAAAGCGTCTGCTCTGAGACATGCCAAGCGGCTACGCCAGCATCTGCGGCACACCAGCCATACCCATGCGTCAACGGTTGTTTCAGTTTCCAAGAGAAGTTCTTTCACTTCCTCGCCATCAACAGGCACGGGAAAATTGAATACAATGGAGAGCCTGGGTGTGGAGGTCTATGACTCCGAAGGCAATATGCGTTCCCTCAACGATATTCTGGGGGCTTTGAATACCAGTATGAACGGGATGACTTCCGCTGAAAAGCAGAACATCCCGCATGATACGTAGCACTATTTTCAGATGCTCCCATTCGGAGTCCTTGAAAGAGGTTTTGATATCCTTGGCTCTCGTTTCTGCTGAGGACCAGCCATCTCGCAACTCCACCGCCTGACCAGTTTCTGAAGTGCTCGTACCCCCGTTTCGATTCGGAACCCCGCAGATGGTAAGGATTGCCTGGTACAGATCATCCTTCAGGGTCTGCACATCCGCCTGACTCATAGGGGATGAGAGGTATTTGGCATCCGTGCCCTCCGGCAGACAGGGCATCTTCCATTCGTCCAACTTCTTATAGGCCTCCTCGTCCACCTGGGCGCCGAGAATAGCCAGGAAGCTGTTAATATACTGGGCCACATCGTCCAGTCGGTTGCTCTGCAGTGCGTTCAACGCATCTACCAGCGGCACCACCGGCTCAAAGATACAAAGATACCCAGATAATCCGCAGCAGGGTCCTCCACGATAGGGGATCATCCACAGAGGATTGACCTCCACAGAAGCATCGGAATGACCATACTTATACTTAAATACGGAGGCAGGGGTATAAATCGTGAATACCACGGCGCCGTTTTTCTGCTTTGAGTATGCAACGTTCATTGGCGGACACTCATCCACGTCGCTGCTATACACGATAAAGGTGCGCCGTGGATCCGGAGCATAGACATTGAAGGGGGGCTCGTCACCGTCCTTCTGCCACGTCTGGTTGGGGAGGGCCATCTTATAGCTGGTGCCAGCGACCAACATCCATTTACCAAGGATGCTGTCACAGGCCGCCTTATTAGTGTCGGCCATGAAGCTGTTCAAGGCATTGATATCTGCTTCGATGGCATCGTCCGCTGTGCCATTCTGGGTTTTCTCCCGGCGCACATACTGAATGGGCTCGCCGAAGATATAGCCTTTATAGAAATTGGTGACTTCCAGGCACCGGGCCTCTCCGATTTTGAAGTTGATGTTCTCCTGGACTTCCTTCGTTTTATTCTCAATCGCAGTTTTGTTTCGATAGTAACTGTAAAGATCAATGATTTCATTGCGGTTGTCCAAATGAACCAAATACGCCGCATTGACTTCTCTAACTACGTTTTCTGCTGTAATTTCTACTGCATCGGTAAAGATTTTGCGACGGCCATAGCTCACTGCAACCGCCTCGTTTCTGATGCTATTTTACCATAATATTCTATCTATTCTCAATGCGGCTTGGCGCAATGTGTTGTGGTGGTGCAAGAAGTTGTGGAAAAACCATTTCTGTCATTCAGTATTCATACTGTGTTGGAAAGTAATTCAGCACCTTAGAAAAACAAATAAGGTGGATATAACAGAGGAACTATCCGAGTGAGCTATGGGGCTATTTTCCGCCAGATGGTACTGCGCGAGATATTTAGACGCTTTGCTGCAGAAGTATGGTTCATGTTTTCCTCCTGCAAAACCTGTTGAATAATCCTCTTTTCAATATCTTCTAGTGTTCCTGAAAGATTGATATTTCAACCTGGTGACTCGCGTTGCTAATGAGGGACATATGGATTCCTTGGCCGTGGTTGATACCATGGGCGGACTGGCTCCGCATGCCTGTTCTTATCTGATTAGGCAAGTGAAGAAAGCCATTAATAAGCCGCTGGAAGTTCATTTTCATGATGACTTCGGCTGTGGCGCGGCCAACACGCTGATGGCGTTATCTGCCGGTGCGGAAGTTGCCCATACGACCATCACCGGTATCGGTGAGCGTGCTGGTAATGCGCCGTATGAGGATGTGGCACTGTCTTTGCTGACCATGTACGGTATTGACACTGGCTTGAAGTACGAAAAAATGTATAAATTGAGTGCCATGATGCGTGAGTTCAGCGGACATGTCATCCCTAGCAACCGTGGTATCGTTGGCCCCACACTGGCAGATATTGAGTCTGGTATAGTGGCTGACTGGTATGTCAATGCCAAGGACGGACATCTGTTGGAATTGTGCCCCTATCAGTACTCTCTAGTTGGACATCCCGATGTGCAGGTCGTTATCGGCAAGAACAGTGGTATTCCAACAGTAGATATCTATCTGGATCAACTGGGTCTGCAATGTAGCAATAAAGATCAAAAAATGGAAATGGTCAACATGATCAGGCAAAAGTCTTTTGAAAAGATGGGGTTGCTCACTGTTGGCGAATTTGCAGACATTGCGCATAAAGTTTTGGATTAATGCACTACTTATTTGTCCCCAACTGCTGAGCGTCAGCAGAAAATAATAAAAAAGGAGAAAAAAGATGAAAAAAGTTTTCACTCTGGCGATGACCTTGGTCATGGTACTGACCATGGTTGCCTGCGGCGGCGGCTCCACGCCAGAAACCCCCGATGATTCTGCTACAGAAGAGCCTATCGTGATTCGTCTTGCACACTGCAACCCCGTGGGAGACCCCACCGACAAGGAAGCCGAAAAGTTCAAGGAACTGGCTGAAAAGTACACCAATGGCGCTGTTACGGTCGAAATCTATCCGAACGCGATTCTGGGTGACTGGACTGAGTTGCTGGAAGGTCTGAGCTTGGGCGTTTGCGAAATGATGATCGAAGGTTATGCTGACCTGGAGCGTTATACCTCGATCGCGGCGCTGGACGCAGTTCCGTTTGTCTATGAAGACTATGATCACTTCATAAATGTCTGGCACGGCGAGGTCGGCAAAGAAATGGCTGATGCCGTTCTGGAAGAGAGTGGCATCCGCATCTTCGGCGGTGCTTATCGCGGTGCCCGTATCGTTACCACCACCAAGCCGTTCAGCACCGCTGATGAACTGGCAAATATTGGCCTGAAGATCCGCGTACCCCCCACTGAAATCTATGTTAAAACCTGGACTGCACTGAAGACCAACCCGACTCCGATGAACCTGAACGAAGTCCTGACTGGTCTGCAGCAGGGCACTGTTGATGCACAGGAGAATTCCTGCATCATGAGCTACAACTATGGCTTCTATGATGTCTGCAAGTATGTTGTCAAGACCGAGCACGTGAACAGCGCTACCGTTTTTATGACTGCTGAGTCCTGGTTCTCTACTCTGCCTGCCAAAATCCAGGAGCAGTTGCTGAAGGCTGCCGAAGAGGCTTCTTTGTATACCTGTGAACTGGTCCGCGGCTTGGAGTCTGAGTACTATGACAAGTTTGAGGAGCAGGGCGTTACCATCATCGATGCTGACAAGGCAAGCTTTGCTGAAGCAACCGCCAGCGTGGTAGAGGAAAACTATCCTGATCTGTTGCCTTGGGTCGAAAAGATCAAAGCTGCTGCAAATTGATTTGGTAAGTAATTTATTTCTGTGGGAGCAGAGGCTGTGTTTGTATAAACGCAGCCCTGCTTTTTAGAAGGAGAAAAGGATAATGCTACGAAAAATTCTGAATGTAATTGATCGATGCATCGGATACCTTCTGGTAGTGCTGTTTGCTGTCACTGTGCTGACACTGTTTTTTCAGGTGATCATGCGCTACGTATTCAGCACTTCTACAATTTGGGCCGAGGAACTGGCAATTTTCTCAATTATTTGGATGTGCTCATTGGGCTGTGCTTTGGCATTCCGCCGCTATAAGCACATTACAATTACCACGATTGCCGATATGATTCCCTGGAAGATCCGAAGATTCATTGACATTGCATCTTACGTTTTAATCCTAGTATTTTTAGCATATGCGTTTTCCAATAGCTTTGCTTCCTTCACTTTTTATCATTATCAGGATTGCAGGGAATCCAGCCACGCCAGATGGCGAAGAGAATCGCCCATCCGGCCAGGGAGCCGATGAAGACCGCAGCGCCGGAGAGCCAGGAAACCAGCCAGGTAAGAATACTCCAGAACATAGCAAAACCTCTTTTGAAAGTGTAGATTCAAAGCAAGGGGAGAATGGTTGCCGCCCTCCTTCACGTCAGGCGGCCACCATTCAGAATAGGCTAGGGTCAGCAACTTTTTCAGCATCCTCAACCCAGCGGAAGCGTTCCAGGTATGCCTTGACGCCGGGGTAGTCCTTACGGCCATCTGCCGTAAACTCAGATACCGTATGGATACGGCGGAAGAAGGCTTCCCGGCTCTCCCGGTCTACGTTGACATACTGTTCATCCGGGGGAATGTTGGTAATGAGGAAAACTTTGGTATAACAGGCTTGACGGTTGAAGTAGCGGCAGGGCAACAGCAGCGGATAGCCGTCCAGGTAGTTCAGCATATCACCGTGTTTCAGCCCACCACGGAACTCCTCGAAGATGATGACATCCTGACCGTCATAGGTATCAAATGGATGCTTGTAGTCCGTGACCCGGTAGCAGTTCTCATAGCCGAACTTCTCCATCACGGAGCGGGTCTTGCCGGAGCCGGTCTTACCAAAGATGTAGGTCACTTCCAGGGTCCGCCAGGTGGACTTGAAGAGGGAATCCCGATACATAGAGCGGACACGCCCCACTTTCTCCAAGTCCTTATAGGCGGAATGGACGGTGTCCACGATCTCCTCGTTGGATGCTCCGGCCTTTATCAGGTCTACGATGATATCAGCGTCCTTGCTTTTACCCTGATGCTCAGCGGGCATTTCGCCGCCTTCCTCAAAGGTATCGGAAAAATTGATTCCCTCATGCAAGTGACCGCTGGTGTCCTTATAGGAATACGAGCCGTCCGGCCGCTTATTAAACTTCGCTCCATCCTTCAGGCCATAGGCCCTATTTTCAACAGACTTGCCACGGGCAATCTCACGATGAAAAGTAGGGAATCGGGCATCAACCTGAGTATGGGTCAAAGGGTTTTCGCAGACAAAGAAGACATGAGTATGCAAAGTTGCACACTCATCACCCTCTTCGTCGCACATGCACCAGTAAACGAGACCGGGCAAATCAACAACTGCCGCCCGAATACGGACATGGTCAAAGCCGTGGTCAATCGGATTGTTAATGGTAATCAACCATTTGCGAGAACGAGCCAACCTCTCCACCCCATTGTTAATCAATTAGCAATGATGCACACATGCACAGAAGTTCCGGGGGGTAATACTGGACCCCCACCTCCTCGCCGGGCTTACGCCCGGCGAGGAGGTGGGGGCCTGGGAGAAGAGGTGAACGGAGAGGGAGACGGCGGGGGCAAGGGATTTTCCCGCAATGTGAGACAGAAATGCCGGTTACGGCAGCGGGGGCAGGACTTTGGGCCATAGGCAGAGCATGGGTACTCCACCTCAAGATGAGAGAGCCCCATACTCAGCGGGCAAGCTCAAAGTCGATGACATAGCCACGGTTATCCCGGTCCACGTCATAGGTCTTGCCGACCTGGATAGCGTCCAGGGGGAAGGTCTTCGCATCCAGCCAGATAGCCTCGACGGCCTGACCCTCGACACGATTCTTCTTGTGGGAAACATGAACGACCGTATTGGAGTACGGATTGCCGGTCTTCTTGGAGGTCCCCTCCGCATGTTCCTTACCGATGACACAAACTTTCATTTCGCTACACTCCTAATTGTAAAATTCAGGTTGGGAACCTGTTCACTTAGGAGTATAAATTCACGCAAAGGGGGGAGGAAGAACGGAAAAGCTTGCAAAAACGAGGCGGGTCTGCTATAATATCACAGAATGTCCCCGCCCTTTGCGGGGCTGCCCCGTTTCCGGGGCCATGAGAATCGCTGGAGGTCATTCCATGACGAAGAGAACGGAGAGCAGAGGGAAGCGGAAGCACGAGCCCGCTGGAGGTCATTCCATGACGAAGAGAACGGAGAGCAGAGGGAAGCGGAAGCACGAGCCTTGGCAGGGCGCCACCCGGGCGCTGCTGCTGGGCTGTGTGGCGGAACTCTATCTGCTGATGATCCATAAATACTACATCTACGGCAACCTGGACCAGGTCCTGGCCTGGGACAGCTACCTGCGCGTCTCCCTCTGGCTGGGGCTGGGCGTGGCGGTCCTGGGCGGCGTGCTGCTGTACCTCTGCCGCAGAAAGCCGGGCTGGAAGCGGGCGGTCTCCGGCATGGTGCTGGAGCTGGGGGCCTTTATGGCCGTCACCGGCGGGCTCGTGACCCGCTACTATGCGAGCCCCATCACCCTGCTGGCGGTGGCCGTCCCGGCGGCGGCCCTCATGGCCATGCTCTGGTATCTCTATGACCGGGAGTGCGCCTGGGGCCTCATCGTGCTGGGGCTGGACCTGGCGGTGCTCTGGATCTGCCGCAAGGGGATGGGCAACTTCCTCTGGGAGAAGCGGGTGCTGGTGGGCGCTGTCATTTTTCTGATTTGCCTCGCCGTCCTGGCGTTCCTGACGGCGAAGCTGGCCAAGTCCCGGGGCATGCTGGGCAAGCTCCGCCTGCTGGGGGAGAACTTTGACACCATGCCCATCTACGCCGCCTGCGGCGTCTCCGCCGTCACCACGGTGCTGGCTCTCGTGAGCAGTGTGGCCGCCTACTACTGCATTTATATCGTGGCGGTGCTGCTCTTTGCCCTGGCCGTTTACTACGCCATCCGGCAGCTGTAAAAAGGAAAAAGAAAGTCCGCGGCCTTGCGGCCGCGGGCTTTTTCTGCGCTTTTGGGGTCAGAACTGCCAGTCGGAGAGGTCCCAGACGGCGCTGTCCGGAGGATCGGCAGGGAAGACGTTCACCTGGCCGTTGCTGGGGGTGAAAAAGTCCGTAGTCTGGAGGTACCGGCGGCCATAGACATCCTCCACCAGGGCCGCCACGCAGAGGAGGTCCCCGTCCTCCACGGGAACGTCCGTCTCCGGCAGGCGGGCGAAGTGGTAATCCTCGCAGCCCAGATAGCTGGCGGGCTTCTCGCAGGGCTCCGCCCAGGCGATGAGCTTTCGGTCCCGGAAGAGCCCCAGGCGGGCAGAGCGGATGTCAGGGACAGGGATAGTTTCGTCGACCGCTTCCGTTACCGCACTGTCCCGCTGGTCGGCATCCACGTACCAGAACACGAGCCGCGCGTCGCCGGTGAGGGAGAGGCTGCCGTCCTGGATCTGGCGGTAGAGCTCCGTGTCCATGCCCACATAGACTGGCTGGAGCGTCTGGGAATAGAGGCGGTTGAAACAGCCGGCGTCCAGCCGCTGGGTCTCCACCGTACCGTCCGGCAGGGTGAAGGACACGGAGAGGGCGATGTTTTTATCCGTCAGGGGGTAGGGGAGCTCCGCGGAGAAGCGCTGCCCCTCCGTGAGGACGCCCTCCGCCGTCCGGACCTCCCCACCGCTCTCGGCGGTGAAGGCGGCGGTCATGCCCTCCTGATAGCTCTTGGGCACGGCGTAGACCGAGAAGAGGACGCTGCCCCTGGGACCGTCCGTGAAGTCATAGCCCCCGATCTCCGCGCCGGACTCCGCCAGCAGGGAGTTCTGCCGGTCCAGGATGTCCTGGACCTGGGAGGCGATGCCGTTGACCTGCTGGCTGACGCTCCGCTGGACCTGGGAGATCTGGTTGTTGAAGTCCAGGAGGCGCTGGTCCACCCGGTCCATCGTGCCCTGCCAGAGCCGCCAGGCGCCGAAGATCACCAGGGCGATGGCCCCGGCGCAGGCCCACTTCTGCCAGCGCGGCCAGCGGGGCCGGGCGGCGAGGTAGCGGTCCACGATCTCCTCCACCATCTGGAGCTGCCGCTCCGTGAGCTCGGGGCTCTCCGGGGCGGGGGCGGTCTCCGGGGCGTCCTCCACTCCCAGGAGCCACCCCACCGTGACGCCGAAGCGCCGGGAGAGGGCCACCAGCTTCTCGATCTCCGGGAGCCCGCCGTCGGACTCCCACTTATAGACGGTCTGCCGGGAGACCCCCAGCTCGTTTCCCAGAGCCTCCTGGGTGAGGCCCAGGGCCTTCCGTTTTTCCGTGATGCGCTGTCCCGTGGTCATTGGCAACGCCTCCTTTCCTGGGCCTATCCTGCCAGACTTCCGCCCGCTTTTCCAGCAATCTGCCGCCGAAAAAGGTAAACCTGGGGTTTACATCGGTGGTTTTGGGGGCTTCGGGGGTGGTTTTTCCCCTCAGTCCCCCAGATAGGTGAAGCGGTGGGGGTAGGTGACCCCGTCCCGCTCCACGGCCTCCTGCCACATGGCGAGAGGCCGGACCCAGAGCCCGCCCTCGCCGTAGAGGGCGCGGTAGACCACCATCCATTCCCGGGTCTCGCTGTGGCGGGCGAAGTCCAGGAGCTCATACTCGTTGCCCTTGAAGTGCCGGTAGCGGCCCTTGGGCGGGAAATCTGTCATTGCGATACCTCCCATTCCATCCGGATCTCAAAGACCCGGAGCCAGGGGAAGGAGACCTTCCCGATGGTGAGGGAGCCGAAGCCCCCCAGTGTCCCGGCGGCGTCCGTCCGCATGGCGCTGCGGGAGAGATTCTGCAGCACGTCCCCCGCCGCCTCCCGGAGATCGGCCTCCGCCTGGGGCAGGACGTCCGCCTCCGCCGTGCCGGTCTGGCAGAAGTTGTCCGGGTCCCCCTGAAGGGTGTCCCGCACGTAGACGGTGGTCTGGATCTTGGCCTGATTCTTGTAGCAGATGTCCTTCACCAGGGAGTCCGCCAGGGTCAGGCGGAAGGTGTCCTCCTGCCCCTGGGTCCGCTCCGCGCCGCGCTGGAGGCAGAGCCACCGGGCGACGCCGTTGGCCAGGGCGATGCCCGTGGCGTTGGCGAGGTCGTAAAACCCGGCGTAGCCCAGGAGGAAGCCCAGCTCGGTCTTTTTCACCAGCTCTTTCTGGAAGTCCGTGCCGTAGCCGTTCTTGGCGGCGTCCATCAGTATGGTGGGGGTGCCGTCCTTCCGGGCCTGGCGCAGGGCGGCGATGAGCTGGCGGATGGCGGTCTTCCGCTGGCTCTCCTCCGCTGGGGCGGTGAGCACCAGGAGCTGCAGGTCCCCGTCCTCCCCGGCCTCGCAGCCCAGGTAGCGGAGGTGGTTTTCCACGATCTCCGTCATGGGCTGGTGGTCATAGTCGCTGGAGGCTCCGCTCTCGCTGCCGCCGAAGTAGCGGACGGTGACGGTGGGCAGCGCCCCCTGATAGTCGTTCACGGCGAACATGCGGCAGAGGGCCAGCATCCCGTCCTCGTCCGCGCCGGAGAGCACCGCCCCCCGGCCTGCCGCCGCCTGGCGGAGGTAGGCAAGCTCATTGGTCTGGATGCTGTCCGTGGGGGCGGAATCGTCCACGCCGATCAGGAAGTGGACGTTCTCCCGCCCCTCCGTCCGCCGCAGGGCCTCGTCGATGAGGCGGAGCTTCCGCTCCCGGCAGCGGAGGTACCGGGCCACGGCCTCCTCCGTGACGCCGTAGTCCGCCGGGCCCAGGGGAGCGCCGTCCGCCCCCAGGGGGTAGGCGGCCACGATGTTCTCCACCGTCAGGGCGTCCCCGCTGAGGGTCGGGCGGGCGGCCATGCCGTAGGAGCGCAGGGCCTCGTAGCCCGCGAGGTCCCAGCCGTCATAGCCCACCGTGGGGGCAAGGCGCATGACGGTGTCCAGGAGGTAGACCTCGTTCTCCCCGTCCGCGAGGAGGTCCAGGACGGCGGCGAGGAAGGCCTCCTCCGTCAAAACCGTGCCGTCCCGCAGGACCACGTCCGCCCCGGGGAAGCTCCGGGAGTTCACGAGCCCTCCGGAGAGGAGCTGGTCCAGGGACAGGATATAGCGGTCGCAGCCCGCCGCCTCCCGGTCCTGGAGCCAGGCGTAGAGCCCTGCCCGGTCGCCGTAGGCCGTGCCGTTGGGGTTGGGGTCCTGCCCGTCCAGCCGGGTGCGGTAGAGGTCCTCCTCCGGCATCGTCAGCCGGTAGCCCAGGGACTCCGCCAGGTAGACCACCCGGTCGGCGTTCACCGGCCGGTCGTCCAGGGGGATGTAGCTGACCTCCGGGCCGGTATTCTCCCCCTCCGGCAGCCGCTCCGGCTCCGGCACGGCGGTGCCGCAGGCGGTGAGGCAGAGGGAGAGGGCCAGGAGGAGCGCAAAGATCTTCCTTCTCATGCGGTATCCTTTCTAAAAAACGGGCGGAGCCGACGCCCCGCCCGTTCCGTATTCCTTACAGGCCGAAGCTGCCCAGGTTCAGTCCGCCGGTGACGGCGCCCATGCTCTGCTCCATGGCCTCGTCCGCCTGGCGCAGGGCCTCGTTGACGGCGGAGATCACCAGGTCCTGCAGCATCTCCACATCCTCGGGGTCCACGGCCTCGGGCTTGATGCTGACGGCGGTGACCACCTTCTTGCCGTTGACGGTGGCGGTGACCACGCCGCCGCCCACGGTGGCGGTGAATTCCTTGGCCTCCACGTCCTCCTGGGCGCGGTTCATGGCCTCCTGCATCTCCTGGAGCTTCTGCTGCATCTCCTGCTGGCGCTGGGCCCCGGTGGGGCGCATGCTGCCGTTGGAAAATCCGCGGCGGGCACTGTAACTCATAGTCGATTTCTCCTTTAATATGTTGGATTTTTCAATCTTCAATGCGCACGGCGTCAAACTGACTGCCGAACTGGATGAGCATTTCCCGCCGCTGGTCGGGGGTGACGGCGGGGGGCGTCCCCACGATGAGGCGGACCTGCACGGGACCGCCGGTGAGGCTCTCGCCCTGGGCGCGGAGGACCCCCAGGACCCGGTCGTTGTCCAGACGGCCCTTGGTGATGTCGTCCGGGGCGTAGACCTGGATGACGCCGTCCGCCACCGTGCCCCGGCAGAGGTCCAGGAAGGCCCGGTACATGGGCGGAAGCTGGCCCTTGCAGCCCTCCGAGAGCTGGCGCCAGAGCTCGCCGTTGACGGTGGGAGAAGTGGGCGCCGCAGGGGCGGAGGGGGCCGCTTCCGCCGGGCGGATGGCCGGGGCGAAGCCGCCGGTCTCCCGCGCGGGCGGTGTCTGGCGGATGGGTGCGCTCTCCCGGACGGGGGGCGCTTCCGGCTGCCGGACGGGTTCCCGGGCCGGGGCCGCCGGGGGCGGCGTCTCTCGCTTTGCAGGCGGGGCGGGCACGTCCCAGGGGGGCAGGTCCTCCCGGATGGGAGGCTCCTCCGGCAGGGGCGGGCGGTCATCGTCCCAGGGCGGGGCGTCGTCCGCGGGTCTTGCGGGCTTGGGGGCGGGCTTTGCCGCCTTTTGGGGCCGGGCCGGGGCTTCCGCGGGTGCGCTCTGGCGGATGGCCTCCGGCAGGACGGCCATCCGGTCCTCCAGCCGCTGCATCCGGGCCGTCAGGGCCGTGAGGTCGCCGGAGAGCCCCTCGTCGCACAGGCGCAGCAGGCAGAGCTCCGCATCCGTCCGGCGGTTGGCGCTGTAGTAGAGGTCGGCGGTGCATTGCTGCAGCGTCGCGGAGAGGTAGAGGAAGCGCTGGGTGGACTGGCCCTGGCAGAGCCGCTTCAGGGTCTCGGCGTCAAAGCTGCCGGAGAGCAGCGCGGCGCAGCCCTGGGGCGCGGTCTTGCAGAGGAGCAGGTCCCGGGTCAGGGTGGAGAGCTCCCCCAGCACGGCGCCGATGTCCTTGCCGCCCTGATAGAGCTCGTTCAGCTGCAGCAGCGCCGCCTGGGCGTCCCGCTGGAGAATGGTCTCCAGCAGCTTTACCGTCTGCAGTCCCCCGGCGAGGCCCAGGGTATCCAGCACGGCCTGGGCGTCCAGGTTCCCGCCCGCCGCCGCGCACTGGTCGAGTAAAGAGAGGGCGTCCCGCAGCGCTCCGTCCGCGAGGCGGGAGAGGAGCTCCGCTCCGCTCTCCGTCAGGGGGATGTTCTCCTGCCGGGCAACGTACTGGAGCCGGGCCTCGATGTCCTTGGGCTGGATGCGGCGGAAGGAGAAGCGCTGGCAGCGGGAGAGGATGGTGGCGGGCACCTTGTGGAGCTCCGTGGTGGCGAGGATGAACATCAGGTGCTCCGGCGGCTCCTCCAGGATCTTCAGCAGGGCGTTAAAGGCCGAGATGGAGAGCATGTGGACCTCGTCGATGATGTAGACCCGCTTTTTGACCCGGGCGGGGGAGTAGATGGCCTCGTCCCGCAGGGCCCGGACCTGGTCCACGCCGTTGTTGGAGGCGGCGTCCAGCTCCAGCACGTCCAGAAAGCTGCCGTTCTCGATGCCGAGGCAGGAGGGGCAGGCGCAGCAGGGGTTGCCGTCCACGGGGTGCTCGCAGTTCACGGCCTTGGCCAGGATCTTGGCGCAGGTGGTCTTGCCGGTGCCCCGGGTGCCGGTGAAGAGGTAGGCGTGGGAGGTCCGGCCCTCGGCCACCTGCTTTTGCAGGGTCTCGGTGATGTGGGCCTGGCCCGTGACGTCCGCGAAGGTCTTGGGCCGCCACTTGCGGTAGAGGGCCTGATACATGGTCCCCGCCTCCTTTCTCACTCTTTTTCCGCCGTTCGGAAGAAAAAAGACCTTTTACAGGGTCGAGACCCTATAAAAAGTCCTCCGTATGCAGCCACGGAACCGGCACCTTCGCGGCACATGGAACGTCCCGCTGAATGCTGCTCGGTTCCCCGCCTGACATGGTTCGCGGGGTCCCATTGCGCGAGACCGGCTCCGCAGCTGCATGCGGAGGACTTTCGTCAACGCCTCGATTATACTATAGCTTCGGGGAATTGGCAACTAAAAAATGTGGCCAAAACGAAAAAAGACGCTTTACAAGCGAGAAAACTATGGTATAATACTACTCGTCTCCGCCCCTCCGAGCGGTCCCAAGCCGCATATGGGCTCGTAGCTCAGTTGGGAGAGCGTTCGGTTCGCATCCCTATGGACGCACATCGACCAGCGAAAGTTGGCCCGCTATTCGGGGGGAGAAATCCCTCCAAGATTCACGAAAATTGAAAACTCCAAAAATCTGCTTTTTGTTGCGAAAAACAGCCAAAAAGTGGCAATATGGGCCTATAGCTCAGCTGGGAGAGCGTACGGTTCGCATCCGTAAGGTCGTCGGTTCGATCCCGATTAGGTCCACCATTTTGAGAAAAATCACCGCCAAATCGGCGGTGATTTTTCGTTTGACCACAATAATACCACAGACGGGACGAATTTCTACCCTCTTTACGGGAACACGGGCGGTGAGTTTCTAAATCTCACCGCCCGTTAATTTTGCTAATCTTTGATTATGGCGTAGCACCTGTTGAGGGGCTTGCATCTGGTTCATCGCCTATCTCCTGTCAGGCGTTCTCTCACTGGGCAGCCGGAACCGCCAGTTCCGCTCTGACCTCGTCATAATATTTCTGTACAGTGGTGATGGCCATGTCGAGCTGGCGTGCGATATAGCTTTTATTGCTCACGCCAGGGTTTTCCTGCAGGTAGGCGGCCAGTTGCTTTTTCTTGGGGCTGACGCCGTCGGGATACTCCGTGGCCGTTCCGGTCCGCAGGGCCGCGATCTCCGCTTTCATCTGAAGGATCAGCTTTGCCAGTTTTGCCTCGCACTCCTCTCTTGTGCGGCCATAGACATTCCGAGAGTGCTTTTTGCCGTCAGGCCAGACAGGCGAATATCTTCCCTCCCAGAGATTATCCTTGAGCTGCTTCACATAGCCAGTCCCAGGTCTGCGGCGAGGGGCTGTATATGGCACGAACTCCTGTTCTTCAGAAGGCTTTTCGGTTGTCCTTTCCGATACCTCTGTCTTTGCAATGCCGCGGTCAATGCTTGCCGCGGCATTTTCCTGCATCTCATTCGTAATATGTGTGTAGATGTTCAGGGTGGTGCCGGAGGATACATGCCCGATGATGGAGGACAGCGTCTTGATGTCCATACCGTGCTCCAGTGACATGGTTGCGAAGGTATGTCTGAGATCATGGAAGCGAACCTTTTTACAGCCGGCGTGCTTCAGTATCTGTTGGAGCCGCTTTCTGACATAGCCGGGATCAATGGGCTGCTCCGGCTTGATCCTGGACGGAAACATCAGCGAAGAGAACACTTCTTTTTTGTATTCCCTTAAAACTTCTACCATGGCGGGCGGCAGGATAATGGTACGAAATGCGGCTTTCGTCTTGGGTTCGCAGATGATGTTTTTCCCACCCACGGGAGTGACCTGTTTGTTGATATGAAGTTCGCCGGTCTCAAAGTTCAGGTCCTCCCAGGTAAGCGCCAGTATCTCGCCCCGGCGCATACCCGTAGTCAATTCCAGAAGGAAGAGTTCGTACACTCCCTCCGCCTTGGCCTGTATCAGGAACCGCTGGATCTCCTCCTTGGAGAGGATCTTCATTTCCTTTTGCTCCGGCTGTGGTAGCTTACAGCCCAGGATGGGATTTTTCTTGATGAGGCCATCTTTGACCGCCCTGTCCAGTGCCATGCGAATGACATGATAACAGCTCCGCACGGAGCGCTCTGCCATCTCAGGACCTTTGGTGTCCCTATGGAGCTTTCGCCCATTGGTCTTCATTTCATTCAGAAATTTCTGGCAGTCGGATTGTGTCAGCTTGTTCAGAAGAATATGACCGAGGCCGGGAATCGCGTGAGTATAGATCCATTCTTCATAGCCTTTCTGTGTCGTAGGCCGCAGGGTGGGCTTGGAATGGTTTTCGTACCAGTAGTTGATCCAGTCGCCGGAGCGCATATCGGGACTGATTTTAAAGGGCGCGGCCTCGCCATATTCAGTCTGGAGTTTTTTCAGTTTCTCGACGCACTCAGCCTTTGTCTTGGCCAGCACGCTTTTCAATTTTGGCTTTCCGTTCTCATCATATCCCACGATGTGTCGGCCCTCCCACCGTCCGTCCTTGCGCAAGCGGACGGTGCCTTGACCGTTTTTGCGTTTCTTTGCCATTGCTGTTCACCGCTTTACCATAAAGTCTTCCATGAAGCTGCCCACGATCTTCGATGCCCTCTGGTGCATATCGCCGGTAACATTCCCTGTGTAGTTCTCCAGCTCCGCCATGGCCTTGTCCAACTCCACGCCATCTTTGTCACCGAAGAGTCCGTGGGAGCCAAGCCGTTCCGCTCTGGGTCGCGTCGCAATGTACTTCATGTAGCCATCCGATTTCTGAACGTCGCTCCAATTTTCCTCCAACGCCTGAGAGATGAACGCCGAGGAGTTGGCCTTGGTGGGATGTTCCTGGTAGTCACCGTACTCATCCATCTCCCTTGCCGCAGGAAAATCTTTTACCAGTTTTGCGATAAGCTGCTCCTGTTTTCTTGTCGGCGGACGGTCGTCCTGGATCAACTCGACCCGCTCACGGGTGGCGATGTATCTCATGTAGCCGCCTGCCGAGTTGCCGCCTCCGCACTTGATGTACGGACTTTTGACGATCAGCCTTGCCATCCGTCATCGCCCTCCCAGGATTCCCGCACCCGTTTTTCAAAGGAGATGCGCCCATTGGTCTGCTTCACATTTCGGACGCTCTCCGCGCGACGTCGGCGCAGGTCCTCCTCGCTGAACTGAAAGCTGTCCGCGATGATCCCAGAGAGCATATCCAACTCCACCGCCTGCTTGTAGACCAGCGACGCCATTTTGTTTTCCAACTGACCCACCCGACCGTCCAGGTATGACTGGATGGAAGTCGGGAGTAACAGCCCGGCGTCGTTGGCACTGAGATAGTCCAGGTAGAAATCGATGGCCCGCTCAATAAATCCGGTGATGCTGCGGCTACCGTCCTCCTGATATCGTCGCTCCAAGCGTGCCTTTTTCTCAGGGGTGAGATAGAGAGCAAATTTCTCTTTCTTGCTCAAAATGAGCTCCTTTCCGGGGCATGACCCCTACTTTTTTCTTGGGGGAGTACGCTTTCGGGGATAACGACCGCAGAAGTGATGTCATCCCTTTGAATTTGACCCCACTTTGGAACTCCCTGAAAACTCCCGTAACTGCCCGCACTGCGGGCAGAAGTGACCAAACAGGGCGTCACGCTTGACGCCTGTTGTTTATCCTGCTTCGCGTCGTCGCCAGCTCCATATCCCTCATTTCCGCCCCAAATGGGCGAAAACTCGCTCATTTCGCCGCTCCTCCTTTTCCCACCGAACCCGCTTCGCTGGGTTTCGGCGGGAGCCCTATAATGTCCCTCCGAAGAGTCGTAAACAACTCCCGAAAACCGCCTCAAACCCCTTGCAGGGGCTGGGACTCCACCCAGCTCCGAAGAAGCGCACACAGCGGCTCACAGGGGCGAACACGGGGTGAATTCAGGCACTCTGCTCGCTATCTGCCGGGATGAACTCCACGCCCAGTTTGTCAGCCTTCGCCTGGGCTTTCTGTTGTGCGGCTGTCCGCATCAGTTCTTCCATCTGCCGTTCATGCCAGAGGTTGATGGCGTGCTGGATCGGCAGGATGGTGTACTTCAGACAGCCATTGCGCTTGAGGCCATCCTTGGTGGTGATGTCCGTGTGCTCCGTGATGATGAGCCCGTGCTCCTCCAGCTTGCCAACATACTTTGCCACGGTGTTCACAGAGATGCCCAGCTTTTCCGCGATGGTGGGATAGCTGACGACGCACTGCCAGATACGTCGGTCCTCGATACGGAGCAGGTACGCGTAGATGGCAAGCTCGTACACGTGCAGCTTCAAATCGAAGACCATATTGGGGAGCGTGAAATAATTTCTTTGACTGTCTCGTTTTGTGTTACCCATTACTGCACCCCTTTCGTGTGCGCGGAGATCCATTTCCGCAGTTCCTCCTTGGGGATGACGATGCGCTTGCCGATACGCAGAGAGGGAAAGTCATCCTTCTGAATGAGTTCGTACACACTGGAGTCGGAGACTCCCAGTAGTTCGGCCAGCTGCTTCACGTTTAAGAGCAGAGGCAGTTCATCATAGCTGGTGAATACAGATTTCTTCAATCGCTTTTATCCTCCTTAGATAATTTATTTATTTTTCACCTCGATTCTCTATTTTGATTATAGCGAATGGTTGACGCCCTCACAATAGTTTTGTATAATCTTCTTTGGACTGATTTTAATTATATACTTTAAGGGCCATCCGCATTTTACAAAAGGAGGGCGGCTATGAAAAAGGACTACTCAGAATATCAACCCAGAGAAACCGAGAAGTACCACTATTGGCACGGCAACAGCCGGGAAGCCTGGTTCGATTATTTTGACAACCGAGTCTCCTTTCTGCCTGAGAGCAAAAGCATCCGCATCCAGGTAGACCCGTACAACGAGGAGATCATGCGAAGGAAGGACATCAAAGAGGACGATGCCATACGGGAAAAGCACCTGGGCATCAAACTCAAACAAGAGGGGGATCCTGACGACGAGGAGTACCGCGAAAAGGAACTCAAGAAAAATCAGGAGGACTATGATCGTCTGAGCAGCCGGTATCAGATCGACCGGGAGCAGTATGAAGAGCAGTTGGGGTACTGCTACGACTATCACCATGAAGAAAAATTGGTCCCGCAGAACAATGTGCTCAGCGGGACCGTCATCAGGCTGCAGTACGGAGAAGGCCTTTTGGATTTTATCTACGCGGATTTTCTGCCTGAATATAAAAAGGCCATGGAGAATATCCTGCTGCTCAAATCGTTTGCGGAAATCGTGGAAGAAGAATACTTTCCTGACCGGAAGTCCTCTGCCGAGCAGAGAGAGCCCGAGGCGGATAAGGTGTTCAATTGCACACAGGAGATCGTGGAGGACTATTTCAAGTATGCATCCACCTGCTTCTATACACGGGACATGTCCTACTGCTCTTTGTATAGTGCCATCTGCCCTCCGGTCTTTGACCATGGCGCTGTTGCCGACAAAGGACTCCGGCGATACTATCGTTACCTGACCATGCTGCAGAAGGAATATCTGGAGCTGCTGGAATTCTGTTTCGACGAAACATACTTCCCAGAGGTATTGGGAGAGCTCCATCCGGCCGAGCGTTACTGCCTGTACCGCCGCCTGCATGACCAGCCCCGAGTTTCCCACAGGAAGGAACTGTTCACTTTCTCAGCCCGACTGATGAGCGGACACAAGATGCCTTACGGAATGGACAAAGAAGGACTGCTCTCGCGCCTGGGCAAAGCCCGGACGGTGACGGAGCAGCAGAAGGCCTTTGCGGAAAAGTACGGCGTTGATCCGGAGGATCTGATCAGCATGAGTACGATCCCCCATTTTCTTCACGTGGAGTATGCGTTCCATTCGGTGGCAGAGATTTTGGAGCTGGAGTTCACCAAGCTGCTGGAGCATCAGGTGCGGTTCCGGAAATGCGGACGGTGCGGACGCTATTTCATCATGAAGGGCAACTACGATACCCGCTACTGCGACCGCA
>SFLD01000059.1 GCA_004553545.1 Clostridiales bacterium
GCCGTTTCCGCTCCCGAAAAACTCCGAAGGACTTTCCGGCGAGCAATGATGGGCTCTGGCGAGGAAGAGGACGACGGTGGGCTGACGCCCACCTAGGACTGAGACGTAAGTCCAGCGCCTATCAGGGCCGCCGGAAAGCGCGTCTGCCCTTGCCAGCCGAGGGTAGAAATGAAAAAAGGCACCTCGGAAGTTTTCCTTCCGGGGTGCTGTTTTCACATTTCCGGTTCGCAGTGATCCACCAGCACCTCAATGAGCCGCCGGTCATGGTCCGGCAGCCGGGCGATCCGCTCCGCCAGGGACTGAAAGTCCCGCTCCGAGCCCTGTCCGGTGAGCAGATAGTCAGCGCTGACCTGCAGCAGCTCGCTGAGCCGGACCAGGTTGTCGATGCGGATGGCCTTGTTGCCCCGCTCCAGGTTAGAGACCATCTGGATAGAGACGTCCATCCATCCCGCCAGCTGTTCCTGGGTGTACCCCAGCTGCTTCCGCCGGGCCTGGATACGTCCGCCCATGGCCCGCAAGTCCACACTGCCCATATCCTGCCTCCTGATTCGTCTTTGGGATTTATTTTATGAGCCTATGGGTGAAAAAATAAGCATCTATAGATTGACTAACTTAATCTAAAGATGTATAATCAAGGAAATACGACCGGAAACTTCGCCATGAGGGGAAGCCCGGCGGGAACGATGGAGGAAACGTACATGGAAGAGAATCGCAGTCTGGAACCAGAGACCTTGGGGCCGGCCGCCCCTGGGGAGGAGAACGCTCCGGCCGCAGGCGCGCCGGAGAAGAGGAAGCTGCCGGGAAAGAAGCTGGTGATCCTGGCGGCGGCAGCCTTGGCGGTGATCGCCGCGGCAGCGCGTCCTCGGTGGCCAAGCGCTACTGCAAGGTCATATTCGAGGACCAGAAGACCGTGGTGGCCCTGACGGTGTATGACTGGAAGCAGTACCAGATCCGGAGCAATGACTATGAGGACGAGGAGGAGTACTTTGAGTATGCCAGCGACCGCTGGGATGAGGACATCCGATCCTGGAACGACTTCTATCAGGTCAGAAACGCCGGTATGAAGGAGGATATGGAGGACATCTACGGCGACTATCGGCTGACAGTGGAGGCGACCAAGAGCCGGGACCTCTCCGTCAAGAGGCTGCTGAGCGACCAGGACTACTGGCTGGGCGCCCTGGAGGACTGCGGTGCCTTTGACCGGGACAGCGTCACGGCGGCCCAACAAGTCACGGTAAAGGTGAAGATCAAGGGCGAGGAGGACACGGACCGGGTCACCTACAAGGTCACGCTGGTGAAGGCGGGCGGTGGCTGGAAGGTCCTGGACTACGAGGGCGATTACGACTGAGCCCTGACAGAAAGCGAATGGAACAGCGCCCCCGGAAGCTGATGCTTCCGGGGGCGCTGTTTTACGTTTTTTGGGGCCTTACTCCTCCGGCAGCCTGGGGGGCTGGGGGATGGGGTTGGTCTCCCTCGCGGTGTCGTAGTAGGAGGCCTGGGCGACGGTGAAGGCCGGGAGGTAGAGCAGGGCCACCGCCAGGTGGAAGAGGTCAAAGACCGCCGTCTGGCCCAGGGGAGAGAGGGGGATGGCGGGCAGGCTCAGGGTCCAGTTCAGGCCGTAGGTCCGGGCATAGGCCGGGAGGAGGTAGACCAGGTCCTGGTAGATGGCCGGCAGCCGGGAGAGGAGGATCCAGGGCAGGAAGCGGAGGTCCATGGCAAAGAGCTGGCGCTTGTAGCCGTAGGCGTGGATGCGGGCGCGGCGCATGGCCTCCACAGGCCCGATGCCCGGGTCCTCGCAGAGCTCGAAGAGGGCGAAGCGGTAGACGTAGAAGAAATAGATCCCCGGCAGGACCATCAGCGTGAGGCCGGAGCCCACGATCAGGAGCTGCAGCAGGAGCACCGCGATGCAGCGTCCGGCGAAGGAGAAGCCGTCTCCCAGGGTGGCGTACTCTGCCCGCTGGCCCCGCCAGACGGCCAGACCGTAGAGCAGCGTCCCCACGAGAAGAAGCTGCACCAGAAGGTTCGAGAGCACCACGGCAAAGAGGGAGGGCAGGTCCTCCAGGAGGGGCGTGTCCCCGCCCAGGAGCTGCACGCCCACGGACACCAGGTCGATGACCGTGACGAGCCCTAAGTACAGGGCGAAAAAGCGCCGGGGCGGCACCTGGGCGGAGCCGAGACAGTCCCGGACCTCCCGCAGCCGCTGCCGCCGGTCAATGGGGATGGGGTGGAATTCAGGCATGGGGCCTCCTTCTGCCGCCGCAGGGCGGGATGGTTTGAATATCCCCAGTGTAGCATACTTTAAAAGGCGGCGCAAGAGGGGGGAGGAAGGGGGGCGGGGATCAGGAATTGAGAATAGAGAATGGATAATTGATAATTGAGAATCGAGAGTAATTGTGAATTGAGAATGGGGAGTTTGGTCGGCGGAGGCCCTGCCTTGGGTACGGCGGCCCGGTGCAGAGACTTCCGGTGTTCCGGTAGGGGCGGGGCTCTGTCCCCGCCCGCTGCCCGGGGGCGACGAAGGTTTTGTAGGGGCCGACCTATGTGTCGGCCCGGACACGTTCCGTCGCGGGACCCATCCGCGGGCGGACACATAGGTCCGCCCCTACGCGGGGCGGGGAGGTATTCCGGAACCAACGGGAATTGGCGCAAAAACGGACCATGCCAGCGGGGTGGGACAGAGCCCGCCCCCTGCAGGGGGAGCAGGAGTGGACCAGCGGCGGGGTGAGGTCACCCCGCCCTACGGGTGCAACGCTGGTGGTGCCCAGCAAAGGGCCGATGTAGGCATCGGCCCCTACGGAGAAAAGGGTAAGTTCCCGCAAATACCCGGGGTAGCGGCGCACAGCGGAGCGTTTGCGGCGCGGGTGCGAGGGATGGGAGGGAAACAGAGCAGAGATCATCCCAAAAGGGGTCATCAACCTCGGACAATCCCTCAGTCGCCCTCCGGGCGACAGCTCCCTTTGCACAAGGGAGCCTTTGGGGACGGAAGCACCGCAGGCGGTGCGCAGCAGCGGGCCGATGTGGTTATCGGCCTCTACGGAGACGGGGGGCGGCACGCCGGGTCGTCGTGCCCTACGGGGGCGGAGAGCGGTCGTTTCTGGGGAAACTGTGAAACTTTCCCGAAGCATCGCCGTTCAAAATCCGCCAAAAAGACGGAATTTGTGCAAAAAACCGGAGAGTTTCGCTGGACTTTTCCTGCCCGGTGGTGTACAATAAGGCGCAGTATGCGATAGCGTCAGCTATCAATGGAGAAAAAATTGAGGTGAAGACAATGGCACAAGCGTTCTTTGGCGGCGTTCATCCCAATGACATGAAAGCCGCGACCAATGAAAAGGCCATCGAGCAGCTGGCGCCCCCGGCTGAGGTGGTCATCCCCATGTCGATGCACTTTGGCGCACCCTGCACCCCGCTGGTGAAAGCCGACGACCTGGTGAAGGTGGGCCAAAAGATCGGCGAGACCCGCGGACTGGGAGCCCCCATCCATGCCAGCGTTTCCGGCAAGGTGAAGGCCGTGGAGCCCCGTCCCTACAACATGGGCGGCAACATGATGGCCGTGGTCATCGAAAACGACTTCCAGGATACCCTCAGCGAGGAAGTCCAGGCCCCCGCAGACCCTGACGCCCTCAGCGTCGAGGAGATGGTGGAGATCGTCAAGAACGCCGGCATCGTCGGCATGGGCGGCGCCACCTTCCCCACCCACGTGAAGATCTCCGGCGGCATCGGCAAGGTGGATACCGTCATCATCAACGGCGCCGAGTGCGAGCCCTACATCACCGGCGACCACCGCACCATGCTGGAGCGGCCCGAGCAGATCATCGGCGGCGCCACCTATCTCGCCAAGATGTTCGGCGTGGACAAGGTCGTCATCGGCGTGGAGGACAACAAGCAGAACGGCATCGATGCCCTGAACGCCTGCATCAAGGAAAAGAACGCCCCCGTGGTGGTGGAGCCCCTGCACTGCCGCTACCCCCAGGGCGGTGAGAAGCAGCTCTGCCAGGCCATCACCGGCAAGCAGGTGCCCCCCGGCGGCCTGCCCAGCAACATCGGCTGCGCCGTCTTCAACATCAACACCACCTGCGCCATCTTCCGTGCCATCACCACCGGCATGCCCGTGGTCAAGAAGATCGTCACCGTCTCCGGCAGCGGCGTGGTGGAGCCCAAGAACATCGAATGTCCCATCGGCACCCCCGTCGCCCGCCTCTTCGACGCCTGCGGCGGCCTGAAGGACGGCACCTATAAGCTCATCATGGGCGGCCCGATGATGGGCATGGCCCAGTACACCGCGGACGTTCCCGTGGGCAAGGGCACCGGCGCCATGCTGGCTTTCTGCGAGGACGAGGAGAAGACCGTCGAGAACCCCCAGTGCATCCGCTGCGGCCGCTGCGTGGAGGCCTGCCCCATGCACCTGGAGCCCCTGATGCTCTATCAGTACGCCGAGAAGGGCATGCTGGATGAGCTCAACGACGCCCACATCATGGACTGCATGGAGTGCGGCGCCTGCGCTTACGCCTGCCCCGCCCGGATGCACCTGACCCACATGTTCAAGGTGGGCAAGCAGAAACTCAAGGATAAGATGGCCGCCGACAAGGCGGCTGCCGAGGCAGCCAAGGCCGCCGCGGAGAAGAAGGAGGCGTAAGGCATGACGGACTATAAGAATTTGAAGCTGATCGCCACTTCCAACCCCCACATCCGCTCCAACGACACCACCCGCTCCATCATGCTGGATGTCATCATCGCCATGCTCCCGGCCCTGATCTGGTCCGTGGTGGAGTTCGGCGTCCGCGCCATCGCGGTGACCCTGGTCTCCGTGGCCGGCAGCGTCTTCTTTGAGTGGCTCTACCGCAACATCCTCAAGAAGCCCCAGAGCGTGGGCGACCTCTCCGCCGTGGTCACCGGCATGCTGCTGGCCTTCGTCTGCCCCGTGAACGTGGCCTACTGGCAGATCCTCATCGGTGACGCCTTCGCCATCATCATGGTCAAGCAGCTCTTCGGCGGCATCGGCAAGAACTTCCTGAACCCTGCCCTGGCCGGCCGCGCCTTCATGCTGGCGTCCTTCGCCTCCACCATGAGCGGCAACTGGATCGACCCCGCCGTCAGCAAGGCCGGCATCGCCTCCACCGCTGACATCGTCACCGCCGCCACGCCCCTCACCTACCTGAAGGGCGACGACATCGCCGCCACCTTCCAGACCCTCACCGAGACCTACTCCGTGGGCGACATGTTCCTGGGCAAGTGCGGCGGCTCCCTGGGCGAGGTCTCCGCCCTGTGCCTGCTGCTGGGCCTTGTCTGGCTCCTCTTCCGCAAGGTCATCTCCTGGCACATTCCCGTGAGCTACATCGCCACCGTGGCCGTCCTGACCCTGATCTTCCCCCGCGGCGGCGCGGACGCCGTCCAGTGGATGCTCTATAACCTCTTCGGCGGCGGTCTCATGCTGGGCGCCATCTTCATGGCCACCGACTACTCCACCTCCCCCATCACCAAGAAGGGCCAGCTCATCTACGGCGTCGGCTGCGGCCTCTTCACCGTGTTTATCCGCTACTTCGGCTCCTATCCCGAGGGCGTCTGCTACTCCATCATGGTGATGAACTGCGTGGCTCCCCTCATTGACAAGTGCACCAAGCCCGCCCGCTTCGGTGTTGTGAAATTCGAGAAGAAGGAGGCGTCTGCGAAATGAGCACGGAAACCAAGACCAAGGAAAAGATCGACCTCGATCCCAAGTACATCATCAAGCTGACGGTCACCCTGTTCGCGACCTGCCTCGTGGTGGCCTTCTGCCTGGGTCTCGTCAACGGTGTGACCCTGCCCAACATCACCGCCTCCAACCTGGCCAAGACCAACGCCGCCCTCGCCAAGGTCTATCCCGAGATCGACGAGGCCAACTTCGTCGCCACCGAGATCGAGGTCTCTGACGATGTGGCCGCCGCCGCTTCTGCCTACTCCGCCACCGTCACCAACGTCTACGCCATCACCGACGGCGGCGCCGAGGCCGGCTACGCCGTGAAGCTGGATGTCTCCGGCTCCCAGAGCACCATCTCCATGATGGTGGGCCTGGACACCGAGGGCGCCGTCACCGGCGTGTCCGTGGTCAAGAGCGGCGAGACCTCCGGCATTGGCACCAAGGTCACGGTGGATAACGCCCCCCTGCCCAGCGGTGTCCCCGTGCTGGACCAGTTCATCGGCAAGACCGCCGCGGACCAGCCCCTGAAGGTGGGCGGCAACGTGGATGCCATCTCCGGCGCCACCGTCTCCTCCAAGGGTGTCACCAACGGCGTCAACGGCGCCATCGCGGCCTTCGCCGCCATCGGCTGAGAAGGGAGGAGCATAACGTATGAATATCGGCAAGCAGTTTAAGGAAGGCATGATCACCAACAACCCCGTTCTGGTGCAGCTCCTCGGCATGTGCTCCACCATGGCGATCACCACCTCCTTCTTCAACGGCCTGGGCATGGGCGTGGCCGTCATCATCATCCTGACGCTCTCCAACGTCCTGATCTCCGCCATGCGGAAGATCATCCCCGATAAGATCCGGATCGCCATGTTCATCGTGGTGATCGCGGGCTTCGTCACCTGCGTGGACCTGCTGCTGCAGGCCTTCGTCCCCGCGCTGAGCGAGTCTCTCGGCGTCTTCATCCCCCTGATCGTCGTCAACTGCATCATCCTGGGCCGCGCCGAGGCGTTCTCCTATAAGAACGGCATCGCCGCTTCCTTCTTTGACGGCATCTTCCAGGGCGTGGGCTACACCGTGGTCCTCGTCATCATGTGCGTCATCCGTGAGCTGCTGGGCTCCGGCACCTTCGGCGGCGGCCTGCTGAACGGCGGCCAGGGCATCCGGATCATCCCCGAGCAGTTCGGCGTGAAGATCATGACCCTGCCCGTGGGCGGCTTCCTGGTGCTGGGCGTGCTCATCGCCGTGATGCAGTGGGCTCTTGCGAGACCTAAGAAGAAGGAGGAGAAGAACTAATGAGCGCCGGACTTACCAACATTCTCTCCATCGCGCTGGGCGCGATCCTGGTCAATAACTTCATCTTCTCCCAGTTCCTGGGCTGCTGCCCCTTCCTGGGCGTTTCCAAGAAGCTGGACACCGCCATGGGCATGGGCCTGGCCGTCACCTTCGTCATGGGTCTGGCCTCCGCCGTGTGCTATGCGGTGAACGAGTTTATCCTGGTGAAGTTCGACCTTCAGTACATGCAGACCGTGGCCTTCATCCTGGTCATCGCTGCCCTGGTGCAGTTCATCGAGATGTTCCTGCAGAAGTCCATGCCTGCCCTGTATACCGCTCTCGGCATCTACCTGCCCCTCATCACCACCAACTGCGCGGTGCTGGGCGTGGTGCTGCTGAACGTGCAGAACAAGTACAACTTCATCGAGTCCCTGGTGTACGGCGTCACCGGCGGCCTGGGCTTCCTGCTGGCCATCGTGCTCTTCGCCGGCGTGCGGGAGCGCAACGTCTTCGCGGACTGCCCCAAGTGCTTTGAGGGCTTCCCCATCGCCCTGGTCACCGCCGGCCTCATGGCCCTGAGCTTCATGGGCTTCTCCGGCCTGTCTGTCTTCGGCTAAGGAGGGAAGAGAAATGGATGTTATGAATATCGTCAGCGCCGTGGTCGTTCTCGCGGTCATGGGCGCCGTCTTCGGCCTGATCCTGGCCGTCGCCTCCAAGGTCTTCGAGGTGAAGAAGGACCCCCGTGAGGAAGAGATCCTGGGCCACCTGGCCGGCGCCAACTGCGGCGGCTGCGGCTTCGCCGGCTGCGGCGCCTGCGCCGCCGCCATCGTGGAGGGCAAGGCCCCCGTCACCGCCTGCGCCCCCGCCGGCGCCGAGAACGCCGCCGCCATCGCCGCCATCATGGGCATGGAGGCTCCCTCCGGTGAGCGCAAGGTGGCCTTCGTCCGCTGTAACGGCGGCGTCCACGCCAACAAGCGCTATGAGTACCGGGGCGTCCATGACTGCATCGGCGCCACCAAGGTGGCCGCCGGTCCCCTGGACTGCTCCTTCGGCTGCTTTGGCCTGGGCTCCTGCGTCAGCGCCTGCCAGTTCGGCGCCATGACCATCGGCCCCAACGGCTCCGCCGTGGTGGACCCCGACAAGTGCACCGACTGCGGCGCCTGCATGAAGGCATGCCCCCGCAAGCTCATCGTGGAGGTCCCCGCCAGCGCCAAGGTCCACGTGGCCTGCGCCAACCTGGACAAGGGCAAGGCTGCCATGAGCGTCTGCTCCAGCTCCTGCATCGGCTGCGGTCTCTGCCAGAAGGAGTGCCGCAAGGACGCCATCCATGTGGAGAACGGCGTGGCCGTCATCGATTACGCCAAGTGCGTGGGCTGCAAGCTCTGCACCAAGGTCTGCCCGAGAGACGCCATCCTGCCCATCGCCACCGCCGAGGAGAAGGAGAAGTACAAGGCCATCAAGAAGGCTCAGGCCGAGAAGGCCGCTGCCGCCGCCAAGGCCGCCGC
>SFLD01000022.1 GCA_004553545.1 Clostridiales bacterium
CCCCTCCCCTTTTCGCCCCGCCCCTCCACTTTCCTCCACCCGCCTCCCCTTTCCTCCTCCGCCGTCCCTTTTCCTCCCCTTCCCTTTTCCCCGTTTTCCTGCTATAATGAGTGAAATACGCACTTCAAAACAGGAGGAAACGCCATGAAAAAGCTGGTCCTGGGCATCCTTGCCCATGTGGACGCGGGCAAGACCACCCTCTCCGAGGCCCTGCTCTACGAGAGCGGCGCCATCCGGAAACTGGGCCGGGTGGACCACCGGGACGCCTTCCTGGATACCGACGTCCAGGAGCGGGAGCGGGGCATCACCATCTACGCAAAGGAAGCCGCCTTCCCCGCCGGAGACACGCAGGTCCAGCTGCTGGACACCCCCGGCCATGTGGACTTCTCCGCCGAGGCGGAGCGGGTCCTGCCGGTGCTGGACTGCGCCATCCTCGTCATCAGCGGGACGGACGGCGTCCAGAGCCACAGCCGCACCCTCTGGCAGCTCCTCTCCCGCCACCGCATCCCCACCTTCCTCTTCCTCAACAAAATGGACCTCCACGCCCTGGGGCGGGAGGTCCTGCTGAGCCAGCTCCGTTCCGAGCTCTCCGAGGGCTGCGTGGACATGGCGGACCCCGAGCTCTCCGAGCGGGCCGCCGAGTGCGACGAGGACGCCCTGGAGGAGTACCTGGCCACCGGTGAAGTTTCCCAGTCCACCCTCCGCCGCCTCCTCCGCCAGCGCAAGCTCTTCCCCTGCTACTTCGGCTCCGCCCTGAAGCTGGAGGGCGTCCGGGAGCTCCTCGCGGGCCTGGATACCCTCACGGAGCAGCCCGCTCATCCTTCCGGCTTCTCCGCCCGGGTCTACAAGATCGCCCGGAACCCCCAGGGGAACCGCCTCACCTTCCTGAAGGTCACCGGCGGCGAGCTCCGGGTCCGGACAGTCCTCCAGGGGGAGCGGGACGGCCAGCCCTGGGAGGAGAAGGTCAACCAGATCCGCCTCTACTCCGGCAGCCGGTTCCAGACGGCGGATGTCGCCCCGGCAGGCACCGTCTGCGCCGTCACCGGCCTCACCCAGACCCTCCCCGGGGACGGCCTGGGGGCCGAGAGCGCCTCCGCCGCCCCCATCCTGGAGCCCGTCCTCCGCTACGAGCTCCAGCTGGAGCCCGGCCTGGACCCCCACGCCGCCATGGGCAGGCTCCGCCAGCTGGGGGAGGAGGACCCCCAGCTCCGCCTCCTCTGGAACGGCGAGCTGGGCCAGATCCACGTCCAGCTCATGGGCGAGATCCAGAGGGAGGTCCTCCAGCGCCTGATAAAGGACCGCTTCGGCTGGCAGGTCTCCTTCGGCGAGGGCAGCGTCCTCTACCGGGAGACGGTGGCCGCCCCGGTGGAGGGCATCGGCCACTTTGAGCCCCTCCGCCACTACGCCGAGGTCCATCTTCTGATCGAACCCGGCGAGAGGGGCAGCGGCGTCCAGGTGGCCTCCGCCTGTCCCACGGATGTCCTGGCTGGCCACTGGCAGCGCCTGATCCTGAGCCACGTCCGGGAGCGGGAGCAGCCCGGCGTCCTCCTGGGCGCGCCCCTCACGGATGTGAAGATCACCCTCCTGACCGGCCGCGCCCACGAGAAGCACACCGAGGGCGGGGACTTCCGCCAGGCCACCTACCGGGCCCTCCGCCAGGGCCTCATGCAGACGGAGAGCGTCCTCCTGGAGCCCTGGTACCGCTTCCACATCCAGCTCCCGACCCCCTGCCTGGGCCGGGCCATGACGGACCTCCAGCAGATGGGGGCGGAGCTCACCGCCCCGGAGGACCGGGGCGGCACCAGCGTCCTCACCGGCCGCGGCCCGGTCTCAAAGCTCCGGGGCTACGTCCGGGACCTGGCGGCCTACACCCGGGGCGAGGGCCGGATGAGCTGCGTCTCCGGCGGCTACGCCCCCTGCCCGGAACAGGACGCCATCGTCCAGGCCAGCGGCTACGACCCCGAGCGGGACACTGCCAACCCGGCGGACTCCGTCTTCTGCCAGCACGGGGCCGGGGTCATCGTCCCCTGGCAGGAGGTGGAGGACCGCGCCCATCTCCCCTCCCTCCGCCAGCGGCGGGAGGAGGAAGCGAAGGAAGCCGCCGCCCCCGTCCGCCGCAGCGCCCCCTCCGGCACCTTCGCCGAGGACAAGGAGCTCCAGGCCATCTTCGAGCGGACCTACGGCAAGGGCAAGCAGCGCTCCTTCCTCCCCGGGGAGGAAGTCCGGCGGCGGGAGGCCTCCTCCCAGCCGGAGAAGCGGGAGATCCGCCAACAGCTCTCCGGCCCCGAGTACCTCCTGGTGGACGGCTACAACGTCATCTTTGCCTGGGACGAGCTGAAGACCATCGCCCGGGACAACCTGGACGCCGCGAGAAAAAGCCTCATGGACCTTCTCAGCAACTACCAGGGCTTCCGGAAAAACCGGGTCATCCTGGTCTTTGACGCCTACAAGGTCCCCGGCGGCCAGGGCAGCGTCAGCCAGTACGAGGGCATCTTCGTGGTCTACACCAAGGAGCGCCAGACGGCGGACGCCTACATCGAGAAGACCACCTACGAGCTCCGGAAGGAGGAGCGGGTCCGGGTGGTGACCTCGGACAACGCCGAGCAGCTCATCATCCTGGGCCACGGCGCCCTCCGGGTCAGCGCCGGTGCCTTCCACCAGGAGGTGGAGTCCGCCGAAGGCCAGATCGCCGACATCCTCCGAAGAAACAACCAGTCCCCCAAGCCCCGGACCCTCCAAGCCGCCCTGGAAAAAGCGAAAAAGACAGACCCCTGACCCGTCCCAAAGGCTCCCTTTCCACAAGGAAGCAGTCGCCCGTAGGGCACGACGACTTGACCGACGCCCCAAATTTCGGCACGAAATTTGGCCGGCGGAGGCCATGCCCCAGGTACGGCGGCCCGAACCCTCGTCCATCGTAAAAAGGACGGATTCCCACGTCGGCCCGTTGGGCCTCCTCGGAATGACAAAGGATCAGGACTGTCATTGCGAGGAGCGGAGCGACGTGGCAATCCGCATCCCCCGTCCCCAAGGCTCCCTTGTGTAAAGGGAGCTGGCACGGCTCCGCCGTGACTGAGGGATTGTCCGACGTTGATGGCCCTTTTGGGGGATGATCTCTGCCTCGCTCTCTACCCATTCCTCCCATCCGCGCCGCATACGCTCCGCTGTGCGCCGCTGGCCCGGGTGGTCGCGGCAGCTTTCCCTTCTCCCCGTAGGGGCCGATGCCCATGACTGACACCCCAAATTTCGGTACGAAATTTGGTCGGCGGAAGCCATGCCTTAGGTACATCGGCCCGCCGCTGCGCACCACCAGCGTTGCACCCGTAGGGCGGGGTGACCACACCCCAGGCGCACCCCGCCGTCCCCGTCCTGCTCCGTCCCGCCCGGGGTCGCTGTACGCTCCGATTCCCGCGCAGGGGGCGGATGGATGGGTCCGGTCCGAACATCCACTGGCAGAAAAAGCCCGCCGGCGGTGCCGGCGGGCTTTTTCCCTTATTCCCTTGTCTTTGCGGCGTTCTTCCGCCGGAGGTACAGGAAGTATCCCCCGCAGAGCAGGATCTGCACCAGCGTGGAGCAGGGGGTGGCCAGCCCCAGGGCGAAGAGGGACCCATGGACATAGCGATTCATCAGAAACGCCACCGGCAGACGCACGCAGAAGGCCCCGGTGAGGCCCTGGAGCATGGTGAAGACCGTCCGCCCGCAGCCGTTGAAGTAGCCGATGAGGCTGAAGAGGAAGCTCGTCAGCAGGCAGTCGATGGCATAGGCCTTCAGATACTCGGCGGAGGCCAGGATGACGGCCTCATCCTCCGCAAAGATGCCGGAGAGCAGGTCCCCGTGGAAGAAGACGCCCCAGAAAACCACGATGCTCACGGCGAGAGACAGCCCGATGCCGCAGAGCAGGGCCCGTCCCGCCCGGTCCATCCGCCGGGCGCCCACGTTCTGAGCGACAAACGCCGTCATGGACTGGGCAAAGGCCGAGGGGATCAGCATCACGAAGGCACAGAGCTTCTCCGCCACGCCTACCCCGGCGGAGGGTACGGTGCCCATGCCGTTGGCAATGGCGATGATGACGAGAAACGAGATGCTGACCAGCAGGTCCTGGGCCGCCACCGGCACGCCGATGGCCAGCACTCGCCGCAAGATCGCCCCGTCCCAGCGGATGTCCCGCCGGGTCATGGTGAAGGGCAGCTTCCGCCGCCGGATGATGGCAAGGCTCAGAAGGACGCTCATCGCCTGGGCAAAGACCGTGGCGATGGCCGCTCCGGCCACCCCCATGCCGCAGGGGCCCACCAAAAGGAGGTCGCCCCCGATGTTCAGCACGCAGGCGATGGCCACCGTGATGAGGGGCATCCGGGAGTCCCCGATGCCCCGGAAGATGCCCCCCAGCAGGTTATAGGCCACGATGAAGAGCATCCCCACGGAGCAGATGCGGACGTATTCCACCGTCCCGGCGAAGGCCTCCCCGGGGGCCTGCATCAGCTCCGACATCTGGGGAGCCAGGGCCAGCATCCCCACCGTCACAAGAACGCTGAGGGCGGCGAAGAAGAAGATGCCCGCGCCCACAGCCCGGCCGCCCTCATCGCCCCGGCCCTCGCCGATGCGCTGGCCCAGCAGCACCGTAACGCCCATGGCAAGGCCGCAGATCACCATGGTGATGGTCTGCAGGATCTGGCTCCCGGTGGAGACGGCGCTGATGTCCGCCGCCGTGCCGAAGTTCCCCACCACCTGCAGGTCCACCGCGCCGTACATCGCCTGCAGAAAGAGCGCCAGCAGCACCGGCAGGGCAAACCTCGTCAGCGCCGGCAGGATGGCCCCCTGGGTGAAATCGTCCCTGCGCTCCATGCTTCCCCAACTCCTTGTCCTCACCGCCATCCCGGCGGCGTTTTTCTCTCGTTTTCCCGGTCTCCGGAGCTCAAAAAAGCCGGATAAGGGGCGGGCATCTCAACCCGCCGTCTTATCCGGCTGACCGCTTCCGATGAGCGCCCATCCTCCGACGAACGGGGCTATTCTAGCGGAACTCTTTTCAAATGTCAAGGCCCATTTTCCGCGCTCACAGGGGATGGTCCGTCCGGGATTCCCGGTCGATGCGCCGCAGCACCACGATGTACATGAGCACCACGAAGACCAGGAAGGCCACGGTGGACGCCCCGCTGCCGATCATGGCGCAGCTGTCGTAGATGCCGTGGAGCACGGTGGCGCTGAGCCAGCCCAGAATGAGGTTTCCGGTCTTGCCCGCCTCGTCTCCGTAGCTCTCGCAGAGCTTGGCCCGGCCGTAGAAGCAGCCCATGAAGACAGCGAAGCCCATGTGGCCCGGGATGGCCAGCAGCGCCCGGGGCAGCACCACGGAGAGGCCGTAGCGGAAAACGTAGAGGACATTCTCAAAGGCGGCGAAGCCCAGGGACACGAAGACCGCGTAGACCACGCCGTCAAAGCGGTAGTTGAAGTTGGGGTCCCACCAGCTCCGGCGCTTCAGGAAGAAGAGCTTGCAGCCCTCCTCCGCTGCGCCCACCACCAGGAAAGCCAGCAGGATCACATACCAGCGGCTGTCGGTGGACACCAGGCGGTTCAGGATGCTCTCCCCGATCCGCTCCAGCACCATGGCGGCGAGAGCCGCGAAGACCCCCATCAGCGCGAGGGACGCCAGCAGGGCCGGCGGCTCCTTCTCCACCGTGTCCTTCCGGTAGACATACCGCATCAGGAAGACAGCCGGCAGCACCGCCGCCAGCACATAGATGGCCAGGATGCTCATCCCAGGCACATAGAAAAACATCACGCGATCTCCCCTTTCCGCCATTTCAGCGATAGCTTATTCTAGCGAAGGATGGGGAAATTGTCAATCTCCGCCCGAAAACGCCCCCGGAAGCGATCGCTTCCGGGGGCGCGGCTTTGCCGGGGATCAGTTCCGGCTGACGGTCTGCCTGCGCCAGAGACAGGCATCGGCATGCCAGCCGCTGTAGGTCACGGAGAAGGAGAGGCCGTTCATCGCCTCGGCAAATTCATCCCCGAAGCGGTCGTAGTCCGCCTGGGACTCAAACTGCAGGGCAAGGCTGCCGGAGCCCTCCCGCTCCACCTGGGCGCAGAGCTCCCGCAGCCAGGGCGTCAGGGACTCCCCGGAGCGGACGTAACAGCCCGTCCGGGCGTAGTAGGACCCATTCATGGAGTCGACCTCCGGTAGGGTGAAGTTGTCCGTGATGTAGTCCCGGAGGATATACGGCGCGGCGATGACCTGGCGTGGGACGTTGCACTTGCGGAAGTCGCACTCACAGGGCTCATCCGGGTAGGGCACGTCGGAGGTCACGTCCACGTCGCTGAATTCCCCGTCGATGCGGATGCAGTTCCAGGCGTGGCCGGAATCGCCGTCCCGGCTGCCGCCGGAGAGGAGGAAGGTGGTGAGGCCCATCTCCTCGGCGATCCACTTGAAGCCGAGGCTGATGCCGTCGCACTTGGCGGCGCCCCGCACCAGGGCGCCGTAGGCGTTCCCGGCATCGGCGGCCTCGTTGTCATAGACGCAGTTGGCGTTGAGGAAGCGGATGGCGGAGAGCTCCCGCTCCCACTCGGAGAGGCCCTGGGCCTGGGCTGCCGCCTGCCGTGCGGTCCCGGCGCAGGTCTCGGCGCGTGCGCAGTAGTCCGCCTCCTGCAGGCCGTAATTCACGGTGACGTAGAGGACCTCTCCCTTGCTGCTGTGGGTGGTGTAGCGGGAATCCTCCGAGAGCTGGAAGACCTCCGGACACTCGTGCTCCACCAGGAAGAAAAGGAGCCTTAAGTCCTCCTTGGTGACGGGATCGGGAAAGGTCACCTTTTCCTGGAAGTCCATGACGGCGCGGTAGAGGGCGCAGAAGTTCTCCAGGGTATCATCGTCCAGCTGCTGGAGATACCAGCGGAGGGCAAAGTGGGGGATCAGGGCCTCCGCCTCCGCCCGGGCGGAGACGGCAGAGGGGCTGACCGCCTGGCTCCGGGAAACATCGCCGTCCGGCCGGGCAGGCTCCCTTCCCGCGGAGTTCAGCAGATAGCCCGCCAGGAACGCGGCAAAGAGCAGCAGAAGGAAGAGCCAACCCTTGGCGGACGCCCGCCTCCGCCTGCGGCGCGGAGGGCTCCCCGCCGCAGGGGCCGTCCCGGCGGAACGCGCAGACGGGACCGGCCGGGAACCGGCAGAAGACGCCTGCCGGCCAGGCCTCCGGCCCCCGGAGACCCCGGAAGAACGCCGGACCGCCCCGGCACACTGCGCGCAGAGCCGCCCCGCCCCTTCCACCGGACGCCCGCATCTTTGACATCTCATAGCAGTTACTCCGTTTCAGCAGGAGCGCCGAACGACCGCGCTCCCCGCCTGTCATTTCATGGGAATCATAGTTCCATTCTACCGGACCCCGCCAGCTTTGTCAATCACCCCCCCGTCCCCTCGTCCCGGGCAAGGTCCAGGAAGGGGCCGGAGCCCCTTCCTGGTTTCCGCCGCCGTCGGCGGCGGAAAGAAAAGGATCATTTTTCGTCGCGGCATGTACGTGACGAAAAATTCCTCTCACGGAGCGGAGTGCCATCGCCATCGCCCCGGCAAAGCCGGGGCGATGGCCGCCTCGGGGAAATGGCTCCGCCATTTCCCCGAAACTCCTCACGGAGCGACGTGCAAAAAGGGTCCCGCCCAGGCAGGTAGTCGTAAAACAGTTAAGCCACAGCAGTTCCCTGCTGTGGCTGTTCTTGTACTCTATTCCGCTTTGTGCTAACATGGAATGAAACGGACCTGCAAATCGGGATTTGTGGAGGTAAATAGCATAATGAGAATCATTCAAGTAACAAACGACGAGGATAAGAAACATATAACACGAAATATACTAGAAGCGCTGCCTGAATGGTTTGGAATTCCGGAGGCGCGAGAAGAATATATCCACGACAGCACAGGAAAAGCCTTCTTTTGTGCCGTGGAAAATGAAAAAGACTTGGGATTTTTGTATCTCAGAGAAACGGGAAAAGACACGGTTGAGCTTGCTGTTATGGGCGTCCTAAAAGAATATCACCGCAAAGGAATAGGAAAACAACTGTTTATCCATGCGAAAAAGACCGCAAAGGAAATGGGTTATTCATTTATACAGGTTAAAACTGTTCAAATGGGGAAATATGAATCCTATGATGATACAAATCGGTTTTATATTTCTATCGGTTTTAAGGAGTTTGAAGTATTTTCTACGCTATGGGATGAATGGAATCCCTGCCAAATTTATGTGATGGGAATATGACAACTTCCAGTTTGCCGAACGGATCATGGGCACGCTTCGATACCCCTTTCGGTGTACGGCGCGATCTGCGACTTGCGCGGCGCCAGAGGCTCGCGAAGGGAGCCTTGCGCGCTTCCGCTCCAGCGGGGAAAAGTGGAAATCGAAAGGGGGGACTGACGTCCCCCCTTTCCGTTATTCGACCGTCACGCTTTTCGCGAGATTCCTCGGCTTGTCGATGTCGCAGCCCCGCTGGAGGGCCACGTAGTAGGAGAAGAGCTGCAGCGGCACCACGCCCAGGGAGGGCTGGACCACCGTGTGGGTCACAGGGATGGTGAGGGTGGCATCCGCCACGTTCTCCATCTTCTCCCGGAAGTCCTCGGTGGTCAGGGCCAGGACCTCGGCGCCCCGGGCCTTGACCTCCACCACGTTGCTCATGGCCTTGTCAAAGAGGGGGGCATAGGTCCCCAGGGCGATGACCAGGGTGCCGGGCTCGATGAGGGAGATGGTGCCGTGCTTCAGCTCGCCGGAGGCGTAGGCCTCGGAGTGGATGTAGCTGATCTCCTTCAGCTTCAGGGAGCCCTCCATGCCCATGGCATAGTCCAGGTTCCGGCCGATGAAGAAGACGGAGCTGTGGTTGAAGTAGCGGGAGGCATGGTACTGGACCTGCTCGGTCCGGGCCAGGACCTCCTGCATCTGCTCCGGCAGGCGCTGGATGGCGGCGAGGATGGCGGCGTACTCGCTCTCCGGGATGGTCCCCAGCTTCTCGCCGAGGTAGAGGCCCACGAGATCCATCAGCGCCAGCTGGGTGGAGTAGGCCTTGGTGGTAGCCACGGCGATCTCCGGCCCCGCCCAGGTGTAGAGCACGTCGTCCGCCTCCCGGGCGATGGAGGAGCCCACCACGTTGACGATGGCCAGGGTCCGGCCGCCTAGGCGCTTGGCCTCCCGCATGGCGGCCATGGTGTCCAGGGTCTCGCCGGACTGGCTGATGACCACCACGAGAGACCGCTCGTTCACCAGAGGATCGCAGTAGCGGAACTCGCTGGCCAGGACCACGTCCACGGGCCGGCGGAGGAGCCGCTCCCAGTTATACTTGCTGACCATGCCCACGTGGTAGGAGGAGCCGCAGGCGATGATGTACACCCGGTCGATGTCCCGGACGTAGCTCTCCGGCATGTGGATGTCATCCAGCACCACGCGCCCGTCCCGGATCCGGGGGGAGATGGTCTTGCGGATGGCCTCGGGCTGCTCCATGATCTCCTTGAGCATGAAGTGGGGGTAGCCGCCCTTCTCGGCGGCGGAGACATCCCAGTTGACGGTGGAGTGGGCCTTGGCCGGGATGGGGCTCATCTCGGTATCGAAGTAGTCCACAGAGTTTGCGGTGAGGACGGCGATCTCCCCGTCCTCCAGGTAGACCACGTCCCGGGTGTGCTTGATGATGGCCGTCACGTCGGAGGCGATGAAGTTCCCCTCCGGGCTGAACCCCAGGATCAGGGGGCTCTCCTTCCGGGCGGCGATGAGGGCGTTGGGGTAGTCCGCGCAGATGATGCCGAGGGCGTAGGAGCCCTCCACCCGCCGCAGGACCCGGCCCACGGCCTCCAGCATGCTGCCGCACTCCTGATAGTGGAACTCCAGGAGCTGGGCCACCACCTCGGTGTCGGTCTCCGAGGTGAACTGCACCCCCTGACGCAGCAGGTTTTCCTTGATCTCCTGGTAGTTCTCGATGATGCCGTTGTGGACCAGGGCCACCTTTCCGTTGGCGCTCACATGAGGGTGGGCGTTGATGTCGTTGGGCTCGCCGTGGGTGGCCCAGCGGGTGTGGCCGATGCCCAGGCTCCCGCAAAGGTCCGCCCCGTCATGGCAGAGCTCCCGCAGCACCTTCAGCCGGCCCTTGCTCTTGCGGACCTGCAGGCCCGCCTCCTCCGAGCGGACGGCGATGCCGGCGGAGTCATAGCCCCGGTACTCCATCCGCTCCAGGCCATCCAGCAGGATGGGGGCGGCCTCCACGTTCTTGCCCACGAATCCGATAATTCCGCACATAGATAAAATATCCTCCTTGTTTCGTTCGATCGCGTTGGGTGGATCGGACAAACAGCGCAGGCTCTGTCCTGTCTCCGGCACGGTCCCAGGGCCTTTGTTCCGGGGTCTCCCCCGGACTTTGCTCCCTGGGTCTCGCGGCCGTGCCCGACCGCGGAGGGGCATCCGCCGAATCTTCGATGGCGGAGCGCTGGGCGCTCCGACGCTCCCCTCTCCTCGTTACCCTGCCGCGTGGCAGGGGCATGGCGCTTTCTCTCATAGGGGGTCTCTCCCCCGGGCCTCCTTTCCTTCCGGACTCTACGCTTTCATTTTGCGCAATATTCTGTCGCTTTTGTGCAAAATACTGCGCATTTTCTCTCACCCGCTACCTTACCGGGATGGGAGATGCCGGTATTATACCATACCTCCGCCCCTTTGACCAGCCCCGGCTTTGTGAACTTTTCTGATAGCGGCAGGCGAAAAAGGAAGAACGCAAGGCCGCAGCCCTGCGTTCTTCCTTTTTCTGTGGTATTCTGATCCCGGCGCTGCCGATGAACGGCAAGCGGTTGGTCCCCTGCTTCGTCGGGGGCGCTTCTTGCCCCCTGATCCCACGGAAAGGGGGGCTGCCTCAATGAGTACATCCGAAGTATTGCAGCTTTGTCTTGTCATCATTGGCATTTGCAGCCTGTTTCTTCAGGCCGGTAAAAAGAAGTAACCGCCCGGCCTTCCCAAACCAGCGGTTACTTCTTTTTTTGAACTAACTTCTGCAGGGGGCTGACCGTTTTGCCGGCAGCGCCTCTTTCTGTTTTTCAGTATAGGCGCTTTCCCCCGGATTGTCAAGCACTTCCGCACCGGAGCCGGTCTGGCTCCGGTTTTTTATCCCTTCGGCTGCTGGCCGTAGGTCTGGAAGCGCTCCAGGGCGGCGGCCATCTCGTCCTCCGTCAGGACCCGGGGCGTCCCGATGCAGCGGGCCTGGTACTGGAGCCGGGCTGTGAACTCCAGGTCCCCGGCCAGAGCATAGGCCTTCTCCAGACTCTCCCCGCAGCAGACCACGCCGTGGTTCCCCAGCAGGACCGCGTTCCCCCACCCGCAGTACCGCACCGCCCGCTCCGCCAGCAGCTCCGTGCCGAAGGTGCAGTAGGGCGCGCAGGGGATCTCGTCCGTCCCGGCCCCGGCGATGGCGTAGTGCACCGCCCGGATGGGCTCATTCAGCACGGCAAAGGTGGTGCAGTAGGGGGAGTGGGTGTGAACCACGCCCCGGATCTCGGGCTTTTCCCGGTAAAATCCCGCGTGCAGCGCCCACTCGCTGGAGGGCTTCCGCTCGCCGGCGGCCACCTTCCCGTCCAGGGTCATCACCACCACGTCCTCCGGCTGGATGTCCTCATAGCGCATCCCGGAAGGGCTCAGGACCATGTAGCCCTCCTGGGGCACATAGATGCTGAGGTTGCCGCTGGTGCCGTTGCTGAGGCCCTCCGCGCTCATGCGGCGGCCAAACGCCGCCACCTGCCGGCGCTCCGATTCCAAAAACATCGCTCGCTCCTCCTTTGTTTCTCAGAAAAGTCCCTCCGGCAGGCGGATGTCCTGCCGTGGGACCGCGTCCCAGTCAAAGTCCTCCGCCAGCGCCTCCGGCGTCCGGGGCCTGCCGCCGGGGTTCTGCCCCGCGAGATCCGCCAGCTTCCCGATGATCTCCTCCGGCGTGTACCGCTCCCGCAGCGCCCCCAGCCCCAGGTCCCCGTCCCGCTTGGAGAGCCGCCGCCCGTCGGGAGACAGCAGCAGGGGAAAATGGAAGAATTCCGGCGCTTCCCAGCCCAAAAGCTCGTAGAGAAGGAGCTGTCTCGGCGTGGAGCTCAAAAGATCCGCCCCCCGGACCACCTCCGTGATGCCCATGGCGGCGTCGTCCACCACCACCGCCAGCTGATAGGCGAAAAGCCCGTCGGAGCGCCGCAGCAAAAAGTCCCCGCAGTCCGTGGGCAGGTACTCCGTGAGCTCCCCCAGGTGCCCGTCGGTGAAGGTGACCGTCTCCTCCGGCACCCGGAGCCGCAGGGCTCCCCTCCGGCCCGCCGCCTCCCGCCGGGCGATCTCCTCCGGCGTCAGGCCCCGGCAGGTGCCGGGATAGACCGTGAGCCCGTCCTCCCGGTGGGGGGCCGAGGCCGCGTGGAGCTGGGCCCGGGTGCAGAAGCAGGGATAGACCCGCCCCATCCCCCGCAGGCGCTCCAGCGCCGCCTCATAGAGGGCCGTCCGCTGGCTCTGGAAGTAGGGGGCGTCCGGTCCTCCGGCGCTGCCGCCCTCATCCCAGGCAAGGCCCAGCCACCGGAGATCTTCCTCCACCTGCCGGGCGTACTCCGGGCGGCAGCGGGCGGTGTCCAGGTCCTCGATCCGCAGGATCCACTCCCCGCCCCGGCTTTTCACACTGAGCCAGCTCAAGAGCGCGCAGAAAAGGTTCCCCAGGTGCATCCGCCCGCTGGGGGAGGGGGCAAAGCGTCCTCGTACCATCCGCTTCCCCTCCTCAGCCTTCCCCGCCGGAGAGGCAGGCCACCAGCTCCCCGCCGTAGCGGTCCGAGAAGGCGTCCCACACGGGCCGGGATGCCTCCCGGAGCTCCGCCAGGGCCTCCTCACTGAGGCTCGTCACCCGGTTGCCCCGGACCGCCTTCCAGGCGGTGATGTCCTCCTCGTCCTGGGCAAGGCTTGCCTGCCGCTGCACGGCGGCGGCCTCCGCCCCACAGTCCCGGGCGATGCCCGCGAGAAGCTCCGCGAGGGAGTCGTACAGCGCCCCGTCCATGCAGAGGTAGGCGGCGGAGTAGAAGGCCGGCCACTGGCAGAGGTACTTCTGCACCTTCTGCAGGGAGGCGTCACAGATGGTGGGCAGCAGCTCCTCCTGGGCGTCGTAGATGCCGGTCTCCAGGGCGGTATAGACTCCGGGCCAGGGGGCGTCCACGGTCTCCGCGCCCCAGGCGGCGAAGCTCTTTTCCACCACACCGCCCCCGCCGATGCGGACCCGGAGGCCCCGCAGGCTCTCCAGACCCTCGATGGCGGTCTCGGAACTGGTGAGGCAGCGGAAGCCCTCCGTCCCGATGCCGAGGCACTGGAAGCCGTTCTGGCGCAGGATCTCCCCCAGGGCCGCGCCGCCGTCGCCGTCCATGGCCGCCTCCGCCTCCTCCCGGGAGAGGAAGAGGAAGGGCAGGCCCGCCGCGTCCAGTCTCTCATCCACCGCCGCGAACTCCGCCGCCGTGGCCCAGGCGATGTCCGCCGCCCCGGCGCGCAGGGCGTCCACAGGGCTCTCATAGTCCCCCTCCAGGTCCCGGAGGGAGACGCACTCCGCCTTCACCGTGCCGTGGGTCCGGGTAAAGAGGCGCTCGGCGAAGGTCTCCGCCGCCTGTCGCTCCGCCGTCCCCTCGCCGCCGGAGGTCACCAGCGTCCAGGTCTGGGCCTCGAACTCCACCGGCTCGTCGTCCGTCAGGGGCTCCCGGCTGCCGCAGCCGCTCAGGATCACTGCCATGGCCAGGATGGCCGCAAGAATGCTGCGCATGCGCTTCCTCCCTTCTCCGCCCGGGGGCGGGACCGGCCCCTTCCGGGCCGCGGTTTTCCTCATCATAATACGCTCCCCGGTCCCATGGCAAGAACCTTTTCCTGCCGGTTCGGGGAATTTCGACCCCGGAAGCCGGGGAAAAGGCGGGGACCGGTGGGGTCCCCGCCTGAAACGCGCTTATCCGCTGACCTCCGCGGCGCTGGTGAAGCTGAAAAAGCCCCGTCCGTCCCGCAGGATGCCCACAAGACCGTCCCTCGCCTCCCAGGCGGAGGCGGTGAAGAGCAGGGGCGCCACCGGGCAGTCATCCAGCAGCAGCACCTCCGCGTCGTGGAGGCAGCCCTGCCGGGCCTTCTCGTCGGAGGCGGAGCGGATGACCTTCAGAAGGGTATCGTAGGCCCCGTTCTCATAGCCCGCCGCGTTCTCCGGGCTGTCGCCCCGCCAGAGGTCCAGGAAGCTCTCGGCGTCCAGGGCGTTGCCCCGGAGGTCCATGAGAGCGATGTCATAGTCCCCGGTCTGCAGGGCCTCCCGCAGCTCGTCGTTGCTGAGGGGCACCAGCTCCAGCCGGACCCGAAGGCTCTTCATCCAGGTCTTCCAGAGGGCGTCCGCCATGGCGGCGTTCTCCTCCGTATCCTCATAGACGAAGCGGGGCACGGCGGTACTGGCGTAGCTGCTCTCCTCCAGCAGGGAGCGGGCCTCCGTCAGGGCCTCCTCCGTGCCGCTCTCTCCCAGAAGGTCGCCCCCCTGGGTCCGGAAGTCCTCGCCGTTCTCATCCGGCACGCCGTAGGGCACGAGGCCGTCCGCCGGACGGCTCACCAGCGCCGTCAGGTCCGAGAGGGCCTGCCGGTCGATGGCGAGAGAGAACGCCTTCCGGGACTGGACGTCCGGGAAGATCTCGCCCTGGGTGTGGAAGAGCAGCACCGTGGTCTGCAGCTGGGCCACAGCGGCCCAGTCGCTCTCAGCCTTGGCCTCGGTCTCCGCCCGGGGCAGGGGGGAGACGAAGTCCGCCTCTCCGGCGTCATAGGTCTCCCAGGCGGCCTCCGCGCTGTCGTGGAAGAGGACGCGCAGCTCCTCCGGTCCGCTGACGGCACCCACGTAGGTCGCGCTCTTCGTCAGGATCAGCTCCCCCGCCTCGCCGTAGCTTGCGGTATAGGGGCCGTTGGTCACGAGTCTCGTGGGGTCGGAGGCCCAGTTCTGCGTCCCGGTCTCCCCCCGCTCCTCCGCCTGGAGGTTTTTCTGGATGGCCTCCTCCTTCAGGGTCTGGAGGTTGTCCTGCCGCAGGGGCATGGTGGCGGGGTCGGTGCAGACGTCCTCCAAAAACCAATCGCACTTGCCGAGAAGGGTCACGACGAAGGTGAGCTCGCTCTCCGCCGAGACCTGGAGCTTCGAGGCATCCCCGGAGGAGCGGACCTCGTCATAGCCCGCCACGGCGGAGAGCAGGGACGCGCTGGGGGAATTGGTCACCGGGTCCGCCAGGCGCTGCCAGGCGTAGACGAAGTCCTCCGCCGTCACCGCCTGCCCGTCGGACCACTTGGCCTGGCGCAGGTGGAAGGTATAGGTCACGGTGCCGTCGTAGTTCTCCTCCACGTCGTACTTCTTGGCGACGCCGGAGGAAAGGACGGTCCCGCCGGAGGTATCCGGCGTCTTCCGGAGAAGGTTCTCATAGAGGTGGATCAGCACCGTCTCGGCCTCCGTGGTCTCCGCCCGGATGGGGTCATAGCTGGCCGCCTCCTGCCCCATGCTGAGGCGCAGGGTAAGGCCCGGGGCGCTCTCGCTGCCGCAGCCGGCCAGCATCCCCGCCATCAGGGCGAGGCAAAGGCCCATCGCCGCCATCCGTTTCCACATCTTCATCGTCCACGCTCCTATATCTCCCGCTCCGGGGCCCCCGTCCCCGCCGGAAAGGTCAGGGACAGTGAAATGAAAGTCAACAAATGGCATTATACCGGCTTTCCCGCCTCTTGTAAACCCACCGGGCGGAAAAAGTTACAATTTGGTTACAGAATCGCACTTCCCGTTCTCCGCCCCGCGGAGTTTCGCGCAGTGCACCCGCCAAAGCGGCGAAGACGCTTTGGCGGAAATCAAAGCAGGTCCGGCACAGCCGGACCTGCTTTGAAGCGCTTTACTGGATGACCTCCAGGTGCCCCTCGGCGTTGAAGCGGACGGGGACGATCTCGTTGCGGGTCTTGGCGGCAATGTCGTCGATGCGGAGCTTGGAGGGGTAGTCCGCGATGAGGGACACCGCCACGCCCTGGCGCTTGGCCCGGCCGGTGCGGCCGATGCGGTGGACGTAGTCCTGGTTCTCGTCGGGGATGTCGCAGTTGAAGACGATGTCCACATCGTCCACGTCGATGCCCCGGGCCGCCACATCCGTGGAGACGAAGACGGCGATCTGCCCCTGGCGGAAGCGGTTCATGACCTCCTCCCGGCGCTTCTGGGGGATGTCCCCGTGGATGCACTCGGCGTTGACGCCCCGCATCTGCAGGAACTTGCAGATGCGCTCGGTGTTGCCCTTGGTGTTGCAGAAGGCCATGCAGCGGTCAAAGCCGGTCTCCTTCAGGATCTTCGTGATGGCGTCGGCCTTCTCGTTGCTGGCGACTTCCATGCGGAACTGCTTGATGTCGGGCTTGTTCTGCTCGTCCGCCCGGACGGTGATCTCCTCGGCGTCCCGCTGGTAGACCCAGGCGATATCCATGACCTCCCGGCTGATGGTGGCGGAGAAGAGGCCGAGATTCTTGCGATGATTCATCCGGTCCAGGAGCCGGGTCACATCGTGGATGAAGCCCATGTCCAGCATCCGGTCCGCCTCGTCCAGCACCACGGTCCGGGCGGTATCCACCCGGACCGTGCGGCGCTTCATGTGGTCGGAGAGGCGGCCGGGGGTGGCCACCACGATCTGGGGGTGCTTTTTCAGGGTGTCGATCTGCTTGCCGATGGGGGCGCCGCCGTAGAGGCAGACGGTGCGGACGCCGGGCCGGAAGGCCGCGAGATCCCGGATCTCATCCGTGATCTGGATGGCCAGCTCTCTCGTGGGGGCCAGGATCACGGCCTGGACGGTCTCATCCTCCGGGTCGATGTGCTCCACGATGGGGATGCCGTAGGCAAAGGTCTTGCCGGTGCCGGTGGGGGCCTTGGCCACCACGTCCTTCCACTCCATCATGGGGGGGATGCACCCGGCCTGGACGGGGGTGGAGAGCTCGATGCCCCGCTTCTCCAGGGCTTTCATGATCTCCGGTGAGAGGTTTAACGTGTCGAAACGAACGCCTTGCGTGACTTCCATGTCTGATTTCCTTTCCCTGGAAGGCACCCGCCGCAAAGGCCCGTCCTTCCACCTTCAAAAATTCGCGTTTTCATCCCTTGCGGATGATACTGCTCTGAGGATATCATAGCACCCCCAGCGGCCTTTGTAAAGAGGGGCGTGGACTTCCCGGGGCCTGCGTGCTATACTGGGGGGCGAAAAACCGCGAAACCGTAAGGAGGCATTCCCATGAAGCTTTATACCGTATCCCACCAGGGCCGGACCCTGGTCTGCCGGGCCGAGGACGGCGCGCTGCGCGTCCTGCCCTACGAGAGCATGAACGCCCTTTTGACGGACGATCCCGCCCACCGGGACGCCGCCCTGCGCGCCGATGCCGGGGAGCATCTGGCGTTTGCGGATATCCGGATTCTCGCCCCCATCCCCCAGCCCCGGCAGGATATCCTCTGCCTCGGCATGAACTATCAGCAGCACAAGGCGGAGGCCGAGCGCTTCGACGCCGACGCCTTCACCCGGGACAACCGGGCCGTCTACTTCACCAAGCGGGCCAACCGCTGCCCCGGCCCCGGCGAACCCATCCCCGGCCACTGGGACATCGTGGAGAGCCTGGACTATGAGGCGGAGCTGGCCGTGGTCCTGGGCCGGGACGCCTGCCGCGTCACGGAGGCCGAGGCCCGGGACTGCGTCTTCGGCTACACCATCCTCAACGACGTCTCCGCCCGGAACCTCCAGACCGGCCACAAGCAGTGGACCTTCGGCAAGGGCCTGGACGGCTTCGCCCCCATGGGTCCCTGCCTCGTGACGGCGGACGAGTTCGCCTGGCCCCCGGCTCAGGCCATCCGATGTTATGTCAACGGTGAGCTCCGGCAGGACTCCGTCACGGACCGGCTCCTCTTCTCCATCCCCTACGTCCTCTCGGAGCTCTCCCAGGGCATGTCCCTGCAGGCCGGCACTGTCCTCGCCACCGGCACCCCGGCGGGGGTGGGCATGGGCTTCGATCCCCCCAGGTTCCTCCGCCCCGGCGACACCGTCCGCTGCGAGATTGAGGGCATCGGCGTGCTGGAAAATCCGGTGGAGTAAGGGGACGTCATGTAGGCCGACCGACCGGCCGGAGGGTGTCGGGAAAGCCCGGCAGCTTTCCACCCCCATTTTCTTTTTGCAGGCGGCAAAAAGAAAACGACGGTGGAGCCGTCAAAAGAAAAAACGCTGGTCGCTGCGCAGTTACGGGCGCGTTTACGCGCCCTCCCGCGCAGCGGGACGCGGCCCTAAACCGTTCTGCTCAATCAACGCAGCCCCTGCGAGAGCACGGGCGGGGCTTTCATCAGACTTCCGAACCCTGTACGCCGTGCTGCACTCCGAGGTCATCGGGCAAAGACCGAATTTGACCAGCTTCTCTTTCCGCGCTCAGAGCGCTGCCCGGGTGGTTGCGGCGGCTCTCTGCAACCACCCGTAGGGGCCGACGACTCGGCGGCCCGAACCCACGTCCATCGTAAAAAGGACGGATTCCCACGTCGGCCCGTTGGGCCTCCTCGGAATGACAAAGGTTTAGAACTGTCATTGCGAGGAGCGAAGCGACGCGGCAATCCGCATCCCCCGTCCTAAAGGCTCCCTTGTGTAAAGGGAGCTGGCACGGCGCAGCCGTGACTGAGGGATTGTCCGAGGTTGATGACCCCTTTGGGGATGATCTCTGCTCCGTTTTCCACACATCCCTTGCATCCGCTGGCGCAGACGCTGCGCTGTGCGCCGCTGGCTCGGGTGGTTGCGGAAACTTTCCACACCTTCCGTAGGGGCCGATGCCTACATCGGCCCGCTGCTAGGCACCACCTGTGTTGCTTCCGTAGGGCGGGGTGACCTCACCCCGCCGCCTCAGGCCTGCTCCGGCCCCCTGTAGGGGGCGGGCTCCGTCCCGCTCCGCTGGGGCAAGGTCCGTTTCCACGCCGCTCCCCGCCGGTTCCTGAACACTCCCCACCCCGTGTAGGGACGGATCTGTGTGTCCGCCCATCTCCCGCCGCCAAGCGGCGGAAAGAACAGGATCATTTTTCCGGCGGCATGTACGGCGGGAAAAATTTCTCATAACACGACGTGCAAAAAGGGTCCAGCCCAAGGGCTGGGCCCTTTTTTGCACCAAAGCACAGTGCAAATCCTCTCCGGCGCTGGCGGTCCGGCTCCTGACCCGCTTTCCCACCACCACGAAGGGAGGCTTTCCCATGGCCCCGACTGACAGCAAATACTTCCGCACCGCGGAGCGGATGGACCAGGCCCTGCTGCGCCTGCTGGAGCGCAAGGACTTCCCCTTGATCACCGTAAAGGAGCTCTGCCGGGAGGCGGAAGTCAGCCGCTCCACCTTCTACCTCCACTACGAGACGGTGGCAGACCTCCTCTCGGAAACTACGGACGCCCTTCTCCGCCAGTTCCTGGACTCCATGGGCCGCCGCCCCGAGGACTTCCTCCAAGGCATCGCCGCCCGCCCCCTGGGGGAGCTGCGGCTGGTGACGGAGGAGTCCCTCGTCCCTTACCTCCGCTACCTCCGGGACCACCGCCGCATCTTCCAGACAGCCCTGGCCCACGCCGACATCTTCCGGCTGGAGGAGGCCTACGCCCAGCTCTTCCGCCACGTCTTCACCCCCATCCTGGACCGCTTCCAGGTGCCGGAGGGCGAGCGGGAGTACCTGGTGGCCTTCTACCTCCACGGCCTCCTGGCGGTGATCTCCCAGTGGCTCCGCCGGGACTGCCCCGAGGACGTCGAGACCCTGGCCGCCTTCCTCTCCCGCCACGTCCCGCAGGGAGGGTGAAGGGCGAGTCTCTCTTTCCGGGGAACTGTCGGGATCTGCGGAGTGCGTTCCGGCGATCCCTCAGTCACGGCGGAGCCGTGCCAGCTCCCCCATCTGCTGGGGACAAGGGAGCGGGCGGGGACGGAGCCCCGCCCCTACCCGGTTCATGGGCGGCATTGCAGATCCGGAGGCCCTCGCCGCCGAAGCCGCTCCGCGGCCAGGCGGACCGCAGGCCCTCCCAGCAAAAGCAGGCAGCCGACCGGGGACCCCCGTCCTCCGTCCCCCGTCCCCGGAAAAGTCCAGGAAGGGGCCAAATCCCCTTCCTGGTTTCCGCCCCCGGCGGAAAGAACTCAAATCATTTTTCCCGGCGGCACGCACGGCGGGAAAAATCCCTCTCACGGAGCGACGTATGAAACGGGTCCAGCCCTTGGGCTGGACCCGTTTTGCGCCAAAGCGCAGTGCAAAGCCCCTCCGGCAGTGCCGGAGGGGCTTTGGCCATCGCGCCGCCCAAGAGGCGGCGGGGCGGGGCACCCGGGAAGAGGCGGCGTCCGCCGCCTCTTCCCGGGCTCTCATCGGCAAAGCGGCTCCGCCGCTTTACCGATGACTCACATGCCAGATATGATCCGCGTACTCCCGGACGGCCCGGTCGGCGGCGAAGTCGCCGCTGCGGGCGATGTTGAGAAGGCTCATGCGGTTCCACTTGGCGGCGTCCTCATAGGTCTCCACCATGCGCTGCTCGGCGGCGCAGTAGGCGGCGTAGTCCGCCAGCAGCAGGTACTCATCCGCCGGGCTTCCGCCGCATCCCATCAGGAGCCGCTGGTAGAGGTCCTCATAGCTGACGCCGTCCCGGAAACCGCGCCGCAAAGCGTCCAGGCAGCGGGCCAGGACGGGGTCCCGTGCGTAGTAGCGCTGGGGCACGTAGCCCTGGGCCTTCAGCTCCGCCACCTCGTCCGCGTGGAGGCCGAAGAGGAACATGTTCTCGTCCCCCAGCAGATCGTGCATCTCCACGTTGGCGCCGTCCAGGGTGCCCACCGTCAGGGCGCCGTTCATCATGAACTTCATGTTGCCGGTGCCGCTGGCCTCCTTGCCGGCGGTGGAGATCTGCTGGGAGACCTCGCTGGCGGGCATCAGGTGCTCGGCCAGGCTCACCCGGTAGTTTTCCAGGAAGACCACCTGCAGCTTGTCCCGGCAGATGGGATCGTGCTCGATCTGGTCCGCCAGGGAGTTGATGAGCCGGATGATCCGCTTGGCCACGGCGTAGCCCGGCGCCGCCTTGGCCCCGAAGAGGAAGGTGTGGGGCCGGGTGATGGAATCCGGGTCATCCTGGAGCTTCTGGTAGAGGGTGAGGATGTGCAGCACGTTCAGAAGCTGCCGCTTATACTCGTGGAGCCGCTTCACCTGGACATCGAAGATGGCGTCGGGGTTCAGGATAACCCCCTGGGCCTTCCGGGCGTAGCGGGCGAAGCTCTCCTTGTTCTGCCGCTTGATCTCACCGAGGCGCTGCAGGGCCGCCGGATCGTCCGCGTATTTCTCCAGGTCCCGGAGGGCCTCCGGGTGGAGGAGGTAGCGGTCGCCGCCGCAGGTTTCCCGGATGAGGCCGTCCAGGGCGGGATTGATCTCCCCCAGCCAGCGCCGGTGATCGATGCCGTTGGTGACGTTCTGGAACTTCCAGGGCTCCATGGCGCAGGCGTCCTTGAAAACGTCCTTTTTCAGGATGTCCGAGTGCAGGGCGGAGACGCCGTTGACGGCCATGCCCCCCGCGACGCAGAGGTTCGCCATCCGCACCTCGCCGCCCCAGAGGATGGCAAGCTTCTCGGTCTTGGCGGGATCGTGGAAGAAGTTCTCCACCTTCTCCTGCCAGCGGCGGGCGATCTCCTGCAGGATCTGCCAGACTCTCGGCAGCAGGCTCTCCACCAGTTGCTGGGGCCAGCGCTCCAGGGCCTCCGCCAGGACGGTGTGGTTGGTGTAGGCCACGGAATTCGTGGTGATGTGCCAGGCCTCGTCCCAGCTCATGCCGGCCTCGTCGATGAAGATGCGCATCAGCTCCGGGATCACGAGAGCCGGGTGGGTGTCGTTGATCTGGAAGACGTTCTTCTCGTGGAAGTTCTTCAGGGTCCCGTACACCGCCAGGTGCTTCGTCACCACGGACTGCACCGTGGCGGAGACGAAGAAGTACTGCTGCTTTAAGCGCAGGCTCTTGCCCTCGTAGTGGTTATCCTCGGGATAGAGGATCTTGGTGATGGTCTCCGCCATGGCCTCCTCCTCGGTGGCCTTCAGGTACTCGCCCCGGGAGAAGAGCTGCATGTCCAGGGGCTTCACCGCCCGGGCGTCCCAGAGCCGGAGAACGTTGACGTTCTCCGTCCCGTAGCCCGCCACCACCATGTCGCAGGGCACCGCCAGAACGGTGGAGGCGTTCTCGTTGACGGTGTAGAGATGCCCGTCCTGCCAGAACTCCCGCAGCGTCCCGCCGAAGCGGATGGTCTGGGCCTCGTCGGGCTTGGGCAGGAGCCACGCCCCGCCGAGATCCTTCCAGTTGTCCGGCAGCTCCACCTGCTGTCCCTCCACGATGCGCTGGCGGAAGATGCCCAGCTCATAGCAGATGGAGTAGCCCGTGGCGGGGATGTCCAGGGTGGTCATGGAGTCCAGGTAGCAGGCGGCGAGACGGCCCAGGCCGCCGTTGCCGAGACCCGCGTCCGGCTCCAGCTCGAAAAGGTCCCCGGCCTGGAAGCCCAGGTTCCCCAGCGCCTCCTTCAGCTCCGGCAAAATGTCCAGGTTATAGGCGTTCTTCATGAGGCTCCGGCCCATCAGAAACTCCAGGGACAGGTAGTGGACCTGGCGCTTTTCCTGGCGCTTCACCTCCCGCCGGGCGTTGACGCCCCGGACGCTCATCACGTCCCGCAAAACCAGGGCGCAGCAGCGCAGCATTTCCTGGTCGCTGGCCTCCTCCGGCTGCTTGCCGAAGTTCACCGCCAGCTTCTCGCAGAGGGCCTTCTCCAGGCTCTCCGTGGTAAAGGGTTTCTTCATAGTCGCTCCTTTCGCGGCGAAACCGCCGCTTCTCGGGTGTCAGCAGACGCTCTCGTACATGGCAAGGTAGGCCTGGGCGCTGCCGCTCCAGCCGAAGTCCTGCTCCATGGCCCGGCGCCGCAGGCGCCGGAAGGCCTCGGGATTGTCCCGGCAGAGGCTCACGGCCTCCCGGGTGACATAGAGCATGTCGTTCGCGGAGTAGTTCGCGAAGGTGAAGCCCGTCCCGGCGTCCCGCCAGGCCTCATAGGGCCGCACCGTGTCCTTCAGGCCGCCGGTCTCCCGGACGATGGGCACCGCCCCGTAGCGCATGGCGATCATCTGGGAGAGGCCGCAGGGCTCGCTGCGGGAGGGCATCAGGAAGAGGTCCGCCCCGGCGTAAACGCCCATGGCCAGCTCCTCGCTGTAGCCGATGTGGGCCGCCACCCGGCCGGGATAGCTCCCCTGGGCCCAGCGGAAGAAGTCCTCGTAGCGCTGGTCGCCGCTGCCCACCACGGCCAGCTGCACCGGGGAGGCCATCAGGTCCCCCAGCACCTCGCGGACGAGGTCCAGCCCCTTGTGGGAGACGAGCCTTGTCACCATGCCGATGACGGGCGTGTTCTCCGCCTCCGGCAGGCCGAAGAGCCGCCGCAGCTGCCGCTTGTCCTCCGCCTTGCCGGCCATGTGGTCCAGGTCGAAGTTCGCCGCGATGCCCCTGTCCGCCGCCGGATCGTAGCGGACGGTGTCGATGCCGTTCAAAATGCCCCGCAGCTTATGCCCGCAGCTCCGCAGGATGGAGTCCAGCCCATGGGCGAAGGCGGCGTTCTTCAGCTCCTCGGCGTAAGTCGGGGACACGGCGTTGACGGCGTCCGCGCAGAGGATGGCCCCCTTCAGAAGGTTCACGTCCCCATCCATCAGGATGGTCCCATCCTCCGCCCAGCCGGCGTCGAGACCAAAGAGGTCCCCCAGCGTCTCCCGGCCGTAGCGGCCCTGGTACTCGATGTTGTGGATGCTGAGCACCGTCCGGATGGAGCGATACCGCTCATCCCGCACCCCGTCGTCCTTCAGGTAGATGGGGATGAGAGCCGTCTGCCAGTCGTTGCAGTGGATGACATCCGGCCAGAACTTCAGGTGGTCCAGCATCTTCACCACCGCCCGGGAGAAAAAGCCGAAGCGCTCCCCGTCGTCGGGGTAGCCATAGAGCCCGGGACGGCGGAAATACTGCTCGTTGTCCAGGAAATACCACGTGACCCCCTGGCGCTCCAGGGCGAAGAGCCCGCAGTAGCTGTGCCGCCAGGCGAGATCCACATAGTCATAGCAGAGATACTGTAATTCCGCCCCGTAGCGCTGCTTCACGCTCTCATAGAGGGGCAGGATCACCGCGGTCTCCACCCCCTCCGCCGCGAGAGCCGGGGGCAGGGAGCCCGCCACGTCCGCAAGGCCGCCGGTCTTGCAGAAGGGCACCGCCTCGCTGGCCGCATATAAGACTTTCATGGGAAAGCCCTCCTTTCTCACACCACCCGTCCCTTGGCGATGACCAAGGGATAGGTCTCATGCCCCGCCAGGTGCCGTCCCGGCTGCACCTGCACCCGCTTGTCGGCGATGACGCAGCGGAGGCTAGCGTCCCGGCGGACGATGGTCTCCTTAAAGAGGATGCAGCCCCGCACCGTGGCCCCGCTCTCCACCGTGACGCCGGGGAAGAGGATGGAGTCCTCCACCGTCCCCTCGATCTTGCAGCCGTCGGCGATGAGGGAGTTCCGGCACACCGCCTCCGGGGAGAGGTAGGCCGAGGATTTGTCGGCGCTCTTGGCCCGGATGGGCCGCTCCGGGCAGAAGAGGTCCCGGCGGACATCCCGGTGCAGAAGCTGCATGCTGCGCTCGTAGTAATCCCGGATGGAGCGCATCTGGGCGGCGAAGCCGTGGAAGACCCAGCCCCGGATGCTGAGCTCCTCCCGCCGGGCCTGGAGAACATCCCGGCGGAAGCTGGTGCAGTCCCGGCTGGCGCAGTCATCCACCAGCTTCAAAAGGAGGTCCCGGGAGAGGAGATAGGTCTCCAGGCTCCGCTTCCCTCTCGGCTGATGGGGCTGCACCAGGACCTGACTGACCCGGCCCTCGCCGTCCAGCTCGAAGTAGGCCCCGTTCTCCACGGGGTCCGAATCGTCGGCGCAGACGGCGGTGATGTCCGCCCCGCTGCGGATGTGCTCCTCCAGGATCTCCTGGAGGGGAAGGTTCGCCACGAGGTCGCCTTCCGTCAAAACCACGTAGTCCTGCCGAATTTCCTGGAGATAGGACCGAACACCCGCGAGAGCCTCCATCTTGCCCCGGAAGGCCACCTCGCCCCAGGCCCGCTGATAGGCGAAGGGGGGCAGGATCTTCAAACCGCCCCGCTTGCGGGAGAGGTCCCAGCTCTTGCCGCTGCCCAGGTGGTCAAGGAGGCTCTGGTAGCGGCCGTGGAGCACCACGCCCACGTCCTGGACCCCGGCGTTCACGAGGTTGGAGAGGACGAAGTCCACGCAGCGGTAGCGCCCGCCGAAGGGCAGGGACGCCGCCGTCCGCTTCTCCGCCAGTTCATAGAGCTCGTTGCGCTTCTCATAGGAGAAAATGATGCCGTGCAGTTCCCTCATTTTGCCCGCTCCTCCCCTCGTTTGTTCAGCATGATCCCGGCCTTCACCTTCCGGCCGGGGGCCACGTCACACTCCGGCGCCAGAACAGCGAGGCCCCAGGCGTCGGGGTCGCAGTCCTCCGGCGCGGCGCCCACCCGGGCCTCGGCGCCCACCCGGCAGTTCTCGCCCAGGATGGCGTAGCGCACCTGGGCGCCCCGCTCCACCCGGACGCCGGGCAGCAGCACGGAGTAGCTGACGCTGGCGCCCTCCTCCACGATGACGCCCTGGGAGAGGACGGAGTTCTCCACCGTCCCCTCGATCTCGCTGCCCCGGTTGAAGGCGCTGTGCCGAACCTCCGCCCGGGGGCCGAGATAGGCCGCCGGGGAGGAACGGGTGTTGGCGTAGATGGGCCAGCTCTCATCTAAGAGGTCCAGGCCCGAGGCCGGGGAGAGCATATCCATGTTGGCGTCCCAGAGGGATTCCAGCGTCCCCACATCCTTCCAGTAGCCGGAGAAGCGGTAGGCGTACATCCGCTCCCCGGCGGAGAGCATCGCCGGGATGATGTTCTTCCCGAAGTCGTTCTCCGAGTTCGGGTCCTCCTCATCCGCGCAGAGGTACGAGCGCAAAGCCTTCCAGGAGAAGACGTAGATGCCCATGGATGCGAGGTTGCTCTTGGGCTCCCTGGGCTTCTCCTGGAACTCCGTGATCCGGTCCTCCCCGTCCACATTCATGATGCCAAATCTGCTGGCCTCGTCCCAGGGCACCTCCATCACGGAGATGGTGCACTCCGCCCCCCGGGCCTTGTGGAAGTCCAGCATCTTGGCGTAGTTCATCTTGTAAACATGGTCGCCGGAGAGGATCAGCACGTAGTCCGGGTCATAGAGGTCCAGAAAGCCCATGTTCTGATAGATGGCGTTGGCCGTCCCCTTGAACCAGCTGGCCCCTGCGGCGGACTGGTAGGGCGGCAGGATGTGGACGCCGCCGTCCGAGTAGTCCAGGTCCCAGGCCTGGCCGCTGCCGATGTAGCTGTTGAGCTCCAATGGCCGGTACTGGGTCAGAACGCCCACGGTGTCGATGCCGGAGTTGGCGCAGTTGGACAGGGGAAAATCGATGATCCGGTACTTGCCGCCGAAGGGCACGGCGGGCTTGGCCATCTCCTCCGTCAGCACCCGGAGGCGGCTGCCCTGGCCGCCGGCCAGCAGCATGGCCACACATTCCTTCTTCATGCTTCCGCTCCTTTCCGCTTTCCCTGGGGAAGGCGTCCCCTCCCCTGATAGAATACCCCGCCGAAGGGGGGGATCTTGATGCAAAGGGACTGCTCCCTCCCGTGGGAGGGGATGCGCTCCACGGGAACCTGCTCCGTGTCCCCGAAGCCCCCGCCGCCGAAGCGGACGGCGTCGCTGTTGAAGACCGGGACGAATTCCTTCTTCCCCGGCACGCCCACCCGGTAGCCCTCGTAGGCGTTGGGGGAGAAGTTCACGGCGCAGAGGAGCTCCCGCCCCCGCTTGTCCCGCCGCAGGAAGACCGCCACGTTGTTGTGGTTGTCGTCCGCCACCAGCCACTCAAAGCCCGCCCAGTCGAAGTCGATCTCCCAGAGGGCCGTCGTCCTCTTATAAAACCGGTTGGCCTCCCGGAAGAAGTCCTGCACCTGGCGGTTCCGCTCCTGCTCCAGGAGATACCAGTCCAGCTGTCCGGCGTCGTTCCACTCGTGCCACTGGCCGATCTCCGGCCCCATGAAGAGGAGCTTCTTCCCGGGATGGGCCAGAAAGTAGCAGTAGAAGCCCCGGAGGCACTGGAGCTGCTGGGGGTAGTCCCCCGGCATCTTATTCACCAGGGAACCCTTCATATACACCACCTCGTCGTGGGAGATGGGCAGGACGAAGTTCTCCGAGAAGGCATACATCAGGGAAAAGGTAATATCCTTGTGGTGGAACTGCCGGAACCAGGGGTCCATCTTGAGGTAGTGGCAGATGTCGTTCATCCAGCCCATGTTCCACTTGAGGTTAAAGCCCAGTCCCCCCATCTCCGCCGGGCGGGAGACCATGGGCCAGGCCGTGGACTCCTCCGCGATCATCAGCACCCCGGGGTCAAAGCCGAAGGCCATGGCGTTGAGCCGCCGCAAAAAGTCCACCGCCTCCAGGTTTTCCCGTCCGCCGTTGATGTTGGGCGTCCACTGGCCCGGCCCCCGACCGTAGTCCAGATACAGCATGGACGCCACGGCGTCCACCCGGAGGCCGTCGATGTGGAACTCCTCCAGCCAGTACCGGGCCGAGGAGAGAAGGAAGCTCACCACTTCCCCCCGCCCGAAATCGAAGGCCCGGGTCCCCCAGCCGGCGTGCTCCATCTTGTTGGGGTCGGCGTACTCATAGCAGGGCCCGCCGTCGAAGTCAATGAGCCCGTGGGCGTCCTTGCAGAAGTGGGAGGGCACCCAGTCCAATATCACGGCAATGCCCTTGCGGTGCAGGTGATCCACAAACCAGCGGAAATCCTCCGGCGTCCCGAAGCGGGACGTGGGGGCGAAGTACCCCGTGCACTGGTAGCCCCAGGACTCATCCAGGGGATGCTCCGTCACCGGCAGCAGCTCCACGGCGGTGTAGCCCAGGTCCCGGACATACTCCGCCAGCTGCTCCCCCAGCTCCCGGTAGGAAAGGAAGCTCCCGTCCTCGTGCCGCCGCCAGGAGCCCAGGTGGACCTCATAGATGTTGAGCGGTCCGCCGTAGACCGCCCGCCGCTCCCGGCGGTAGCGTCCGTCCCCCCAGGGGAAGGCGCTCTCCTCCGTCAGCCGCCCCGCCGTGCCGGGGCGGACCTCCGCCCAGAAGGCGTAGGGGTCCGTCTTGTAGCGGAGCTGCCCGTCGCAGCCCAGCACGGCGAACTTGTAGAGCTGCCCCGCCTGGGGGCTGGAGAGCCAGGTCTCCCAGATGCCGTCCTTCCCTTCCATGGGGGCGGCGTCCGGGTCCCAGCCGTTGAACCCCCCCACCACGGAGACCCGCTGGGCCCTGGGGGCCCAGAGACGGAAATGCCAGCCCTCTCCCTCCCGGTGGGCGCCGAAAACGCGCCAGCCCTCGCTGAGCTCCCCCCGGCGGAAGGCGGCCAGCCGCTCGCTGTATTCCATGGGGCGCCTCCTTTCTTTGGGTAAATCGTCAAAAAAGTCGGTTTCCCGGTTCCATTTCCAGAAGTAACCGATTGCCTTTCAAAATTTCTTCCCATTTATTATAGTTCCTTTCCCCTCTCCCGTCAAGCATTGCCTTTCCCCGCCCGCGCCTTTCTTCCGCCGCCCGGAGAAAGATCCCGCCGGCTTCTCCGCCGGCCTCTGGTATGACGTCTCCTGCCGCCCGCCGCCCGCCCCGCCCGTTTCCGGTCTCTCCCAACGCTCCCGCTTTCCGGAAGCGAATAAATATTGCATTATCCAGCAGGTTTCGCTAATAAAATGTGTGGAATCCCATCGTTTTTCTGGTGTTTATCCATCTTTATGCAATCTTAACAAGATGTCCGACTTCCCATTGGAGAGTATGACAATTCTTCCCATACCGCGTTGACTTTTACCAGGGATAGGTATATCTTATAGACAGGAGAGTGTTTCCGCGCATATCCAAAAATAAAAACTGGGAGGTAACACAAAATGGCATTAGACCTGAGTAATGTCAAGAAGGCGTCGTCCTTCAAGGAGCAGTTTACCGTCCGCGCTATGGTGATCGGCACCATCGGTTCCATCATCCTGACTGCTTCCTCTATGTTCGTGGCACTGAAGGCCTCTTCCCTGCCCTGGCCCATCATGTTCGTCACCCTGTTCTCCATGTGTCTGCTGAAGATCATGGGCAACACCAACGTCAACGAGATCAACGTCACCCACACCGCCATGTCCGCGGGCTCCATGGTGGCCGGCGGCCTGGCCTTCACCATCCCCGGCC